>NZ_CAACUY010000012.1 GCF_900659615.1 Actinomadura fibrosa
GCCCCGGCGGTCGCCGCCGCGGCGCTCACGGTTGCCGCCGCCGCCCGCGGCGCGCTGCTGCGCGGCCTGCTGCTCGCGCTCGGCGCGGGTCTGCGCGGCCTCGCCCTTGTAGATCCACACCTTGACGCCGATGCGGCCGAACGTCGTCCGGGCCTCGTAGAAGCCGTAGTCGATGTCGGCGCGGAGCGTGTGCAGCGGGACCTGGCCCTCGCGGTAGAACTCCGACCGCGACATCTCGGCGCCGCCGAGACGGCCGCCGCACTGCACCTTGATGCCCTTGGCGCCCGACTTCATCGCGGACTGGATCGCCTTGCGCATGGCCCGGCGGAACGCGACGCGGCTCGACAGCTGCTCGGCCACGCCCTGCGCGACGAGCTGCGCGTCGATCTCGGGGTTCTTGACCTCGAGGATGTTCAGCCGCACCTGCTTGCCGGTCAGCTTCTCCAGGTCGCCCCGGAGGCGCTCGGCCTCCGCGCCGCGGCGGCCGATGACGATGCCCGGCCGGGCGGTGTGGATGTTGACCTCGACGCGGTCACGGGTCCGCTCGATCTCCACCTTGGAGATGCCCGCCCGGTCCATGCCCTTCTGCAGCATGCGCCGGATCTGGACGTCTTCCTTGACGTAGTCCTTGTAGAGCTTGTCGGCGAACCACACGCTCTTGTGGTCGGTGGTGATGCCGAGCCGGAACCCGTGCGGGTTGATCTTCTGACCCACTACCGGGCCCTCCTCGTCTTCTTACCGCCAGTCGCCGAAGCCTCATCGCGCGACTCCACGACCACGGTGATGTGGCTCGTGCGCTTGTTGATGCGGTAAGCCCGGCCCTGGGCGCGGGGACGGAAACGCTTCAGCGTCGGCCCCTCGTCCACCCACGCACGGCTTACGACGAGCGTGTCCGAGTCGAGCTTGAAATTGTGCTCGGCGTTGGCGATGGCACTCGCCAGCACCTTGCCCACCGGCTCACTAGCAGCCTGGGGGGCGAACCGCAGCACCGCCTGAGCCTCCGCGGCGGGCAGGCCGCGGATGAGGTCCACCACGCGGCGGGCCTTCCTGGGCGTGACGCGGATGAACCGCGCCTGGGCCCTGGCTTCCATCGCTGTTCCCTCTCTCCTACGTGCGGACTGCTCAGCCGCGACGGCTGCGGCGGTCTTCCTTGACATGGCTGCGGAACGTGCGCGTCGGCGCGAACTCGCCGAGCTTGTGCCCCACCATGGCGTCGGTGATGAACACCGGGACGTGCTTGCGGCCGTCGTGCACGGCGATCGTGTGACCGATCATGTCCGGCACGATCATGGAGCGCCGCGACCACGTCTTGATGACGTTCTTGGTGCCCTTCTCGTTCTGGGCGTCCACCTTCTTGATGAGGTGGTCGTCCACGAAGGGGCCCTTCTTAAGGCTACGTGGCATGACGAGCGACTCCTACCGCTTCTTCTTGCTGCGACGACGGACGATCAGCCGGTCGCTCGACTTGTTCGCCTGGCGAGTGCGGCCTTCCTTCTTACCGTTCGGGTTCACCGGGTGCCGGCCACCGGAGGTCTTGCCCTCACCACCACCGTGCGGGTGGTCGATCGGGTTCATGGCCACGCCGCGGACGGTCGGGCGCTTGCCCTTCCACCGCATGCGGCCGGCCTTGCCCCAGTTGATGTTCGACTGCTCGGCGTTCCCGACCTCGCCGACCGTCGCGCGGCAGCGCACGTCCACCATGCGCATCTCGCCCGAGGGCATGCGCAGCGTGGCGTACTTGCCCTCCTTGGCCAGCAGCTGGACGCCCGCGCCCGCACTGCGGGCGATCTTGGCGCCGCCGCCGGGCTTCAGCTCGATGGCGTGCACGACGGTACCCGTCGGGATGTTGCGCAGCGGCAGGCAGTTGCCCGGCTTGATGTCGGCGCCCGGCCCGTTCTCCACCCGGTCGCCCTGGCGCAGGCCGCGCGGGGCGAGGATGTAGCGCTTCTCGCCGTCCACGTAGTGGAGCAGAGCGATCCGCGCGGTGCGGTTCGGGTCGTACTCGATGTGCGCGACCTTGGCGGGGACGCCGTCCTTGTCGTGCCGGCGGAAGTCGATCAGGCGGTACGCGCGCTTGTGCCCGCCGCCCTGGTGCCGGGTCGTGATGCGGCCGTGGTTGTTGCGGCCGCCCTTCTTGGGGAGCGGACGCAGCAGCGACTTCTCCGGCTCGCGGCGCGTGACCTCGACGAAGTCGGCCACGCTGGAGCCGCGACGACCCGGAGTCGTCGGCTTGTAATTACGGATGCCCATCTTTTTCGTTCATCCCTTGTCTGTATCTCCGGGACGGCCGGCTGGTTAGGCCGGGCCGCCGAAGATGTCGATCCGCTCGCCCTCGGCGAGGCTGACGATGGCGCGCTTGGTGTCCTTGCGCTTGCCGTAGCCGAACCGGGTGCGCTTCCGCTTGCCCTGCCGGTTGAGCGTGTTCACGCTCGTCACCTTGACGCCGAACACGGCCTCCACGGCCTGCTTGATCTGCGTCTTGTTGGCGTCCGGGCGGACCACGAACGTGTACTTGTTCTCGTCCAGGAGCCCGTAGCTCTTCTCCGAGACGACCGGCGCGATGATGACGTCGCGGGGGTCGGCGATCTTGTTCATGGCGACCCTCCTTACTTCTTCGCCGCGCGCGAGATGAACTCGTCGTACGCCTTCTGCGTGAAGACGACGTCGTCGTTCACCAGCACGTCGTAGGTGTTGAGCTGGTCAGAGACGATCACGTGCACGCTCGGCTCGTTGCGCAGGCTCTTCCAGGTCAGCTCGTCCTCGCGGTCCAGGACCAGGAGCACGCGCTTCGCCTCGGTGATGCCGCGCAGGTTCGTCAGCGCCGTCTTCGTCTTCGGGGTGTCGCCCTCGATGAGGCTGTCGACCACGTGCACCCGGCCGTAGCGGGCGCGGTCGGACAGGGCGCCGCGCAGCGCGGCGGCCTTCATCTTCTTGGGCGTCTTCTGCGAGTAGTCCCGCGGCTGCGGGCCGTGCACGGTGCCACCGCCGGCGAACTGGGGCGCGCGGGTCGAGCCCTGGCGGGCGCGGCCGGTACCCTTCTGCCGGTACGGCTTCTTGCCGCCGCCGGAGACGTCGCCCCGGGTCTTGGTGGCGTGCGTGCCCTGGCGCGCCGCGGCCAGCTGCGCCACCACGACCTGGTGGATCAGCGGCACGCTGGTCTTCGCGTCGAAGACCTCGGCGGGCAGGTCGATGTCGAGCTTGGCAGTCACTTGCCCGTCCCCTTCACTGCGTCGCGGACCAGGACCACGCCGCCGTTGGGACCGGGAACCGCGCCCTTGATGAGCAGCAGGTTCTTGTCGGCGTCCACGGCGTGGACGGTCAGGTTCTGCACGGTGGTACGGGCGTTGCCGTGCCGTCCCGCCATGCGGAGGCCCTTGAAGACGCGACCCGGGGTCGCGCAGCCGCCGATCGAGCCCGGCGAGCGGTGCTTGCGCTGGGTGCCGTGCGAGGCGCCGAGGCCCTTGAAGCCGTGGCGCTTCATGACACCGGCGGTGCCCTTGCCCTTGCTCGTGCCGGTCACGTCGATCTTCTGGCCGGCCTCGAAGACGCTGGCGGTGATCTCCTGGCCGAGTTCGAACTCGGTGGTGTCGTCGGAGCGCAGTTCGACGAGGTAGCGGCGCGGCGTGACGCCGGCCTTCTCGAAGTGGCCCGTGCGCGGCTTGTTCACCTTGCGCGGGTCGATCTGCCCGTACCCGAGCTGGACGGCGGTGTAGCCGTCCTTCTCCTGGGTGCGGAGCTGCGTGACGACACACGGCCCGGCCTGGACGACGGTCACCGGAACGATCCGGCCCTCATCGTCGAAGACCTGGGTCATGCCGAGCTTCTCGCCCAGGACGCCCTTCCTCTGCGTACTCATCTCTCGGTGCGTCCCTTAGAGCTTGATCTCGATGTCAACGCCGGCCGGAAGGTCGAGCCGCATCAGCGAGTCGACCGTCTTGGGCGTCGGGTCGATGATGTCGATCAACCGCTTGTGCGTGCGCATCTCGAAGTGCTCGCGGCTGTCCTTGTACTTGTGCGGCGAGCGGATGACGCAGTACACGTTCTTCTCGGTCGGCAGCGGCACCGGGCCCGCGACCTTGGCGCCCGTCCGCGTCACCGTCTCAACGATCTTCTTCGCGGAGGTGTCGATGACCTCGTGGTCGTAGGCCTTGAGCCGGATGCGGATCTTCTGTCCCGCCATGGTGGCCTCGGTGTCCTTTGCTGTAGTGCCGCTGTTTACTTCACTGGTCGTGACGCGGCGGCCCGGCTGCCTGCTGGTGCCAGCGGCCGGGCCGCCGCGTGACGAGGGTCCTACTTGATGATCTTGGTGACGCGACCGGCGCCCACGGTCCGGCCACCCTCGCGGATGGCGAACTTCAGGCCCTCCTCCATGGCGACGGGCTGGATCAGCTCGACGCGCATCTCGGTGTTGTCGCCCGGCATGACCATCTCGGTGCCCTCGGGGAGGTTCACCACGCCGGTGACGTCCGTGGTCCGGAAGTAGAACTGCGGACGGTAGTTGTTGAAGAACGGCGTGTGGCGGCCGCCCTCGTCCTTGGACAGGATGTAGACCTGAGCCTCGAACTCGGTGTGCGGGGTGTTGGTGCCCGGCTTGATGACACACTGCCCGCGCTCGACGTCCTCGCGCTTGATGCCGCGCAGGAGCAGGCCGACGTTGTCGCCCGCCTGGCCCTGGTCGAGCAGCTTGCGGAACATCTCGACACCGGTGACGGTGGTCGAGGTCGACTCCGGCTTGATGCCGATGATGTCGACGGTCTCGTTCACGTTGACGACACCGCGCTCGATGCGGCCGGTGACGACGGTGCCGCGACCGGTGATCGAGAAGACGTCCTCGATCGGCATCAGGAACGGCTTCTCGGTGTCGCGCACCGGCTCCGGCACGTTCTCGTCGACGGCCTTCATGAGCTCGAGAATGGACTCGCCCCACTTCTCGTCGCCCTGGAGGGCCTGGTACGCGGAGACGCGCACGACCGGGACGTCGTCGCCCGGGAACTCGTACTCCGACAGCAGCTCGCGGACCTCGAGCTCGACGAGCTCCAGGATCTCCTCGTCGTCCACCATGTCGCACTTGTTCAGCGCGACGACGATGTAGGGGACGCCGACCTGGCGGGCCAGGAGCACGTGCTCCTTGGTCTGCGGCATCGGGCCGTCGGTGGCGGCCACGACCAGGATCGCCCCGTCCATCTGGGCCGCACCGGTGATCATGTTCTTGATGTAGTCGGCGTGACCCGGGCAGTCGACGTGAGCGTAGTGACGCGACTCGGTCTGGTACTCGACGTGCGCGATGGAGATCGTGATACCGCGCTCGCGCTCCTCCGGCGCCTTGTCGATGTCCTCGAACGGCGTGAAGGGGTTGATGTCCGGGTGCGCGTCGTGCAGCACCTTGGTGATCGCCGCGGTAAGGGTGGTCTTACCGTGGTCGATGTGCCCAATGGTGCCGATGTTCACGTGCGGCTTGGTCCGCTCGAACTTGGCCTTCGCCACTGGTTGCTCCTTGTTGCGATCCTCGGCCGTCTAGACGACCGCTTCGATGTACGTCTGGTGTGATCTGTGGGCAGGCCGGGTGCTACTCGCCCCGCGCCTTGGCGATGATCTCCTGCGCGACGTTCCCGGGAACCTCGGCGTAGGAGTCGAACTGCATGGTGAAGACAGCCCGGCCCTGGGTCTTGCTGCGCAGATCACCCACGTAGCCGAACATCTCGGACAGGGGCACGGTGGACTTGATGACCCGCATCCCGTTCCGCTCGTCCATGGACTGGACCTGGCCGCGGCGGCTGTTGAGGTCGCCGATCACGTCGCCCATGTTCTCCTCGGGCGTGGTGACCTCGACCGCCATCATCGGCTCCAGCAGCGTGGGGGACGCCTTGCGGGCGGCCTCCTTGAACGCCATGGAACCGGCGACCTTGAACGCCATCTCCGACGAGTCGACCTCGTGGTAGGCGCCGTCCTGCAGAGTGACCTTGACGCCCACCATCGGGTAGCCGGCGAGGACTCCGAACTCGGCGGCCTCCTGGCAGCCCGCGTCCACCGACGGGATGTACTCCCGCGGGATGCGGCCACCGGTGACCTTGTTCTCGAACTCGTACCCGTCGGACCCGCCGCCGAGCGGCTCCAGGTCGATGATCACGCGGCCGAACTGGCCGGAGCCACCCGTCTGCTTCTTGTGGGTGTACTCGACCTTCTCGACCTTGCGGGTGATCGTCTCGCGGTAGGCGACCTGCGGCCGGCCCACGTTCGCGTCGACCTTGAACTCGCGCTTCATCCGGTCGACGAGGATCTCCAGGTGGAGCTCGCCCATGCCGGAGATGACCGTCTGGCCGGTCTCCTCGTCCGTGCGGACCTGGAAGGACGGGTCCTCCTCGGCCAGCCGCTGGATCGCGGTGCCCAGCTTCTGCTGGTCGGCCTTGGTCTTCGGCTCGATCGCCACGTGGATGACCGGCGCCGGGAAGTTCATCGACTCCAGGACGATGGGGTCCTTGTCGTCGCAGAGCGTCTCACCGGTGGTGGTCTGCTTGAGGCCCATCACCGCGACGATGTCGCCCGCGCCCGCGCGCTCGATCTCGGTGCGCTTGTTGGCGTGCATCCGGTAGATCTTGCCGATGCGCTCCTTGCGCTCCTTGACGGAGTTCATGACGTTCGCACCGGACTCCAGCACGCCCGAGTACACCCGCACGAACGTGAGCTTGCCCAGGTGCGGGTCGCTCATGATCTTGAACGCGAGGGCCGAGAACGGCTCCTCCTCGCTCGGCTTGCGGGTGAGCACCTTCTCCTCGTCGCGCACGGCGTGGCCCTCGATGGCGTCCACGTCGAGCGGGGAGGGCAGGTAGCGGACGATCGCGTCCAGCAGCGGCTGCACGCCCTTGTTCTTGAAGGCCGTCCCGCAGGTGACCGGGGTCAGCTTCGCGGCGACCGTCGCGCGGCGGATGCCGGCGTAGAGCTGCTCCACGGTGGGCTCGTCGCCCTCCAGGTACAGCTCCATGATCTCGTCGTCGTTCTCCGCGAGGGTCTCGACGAGCTTGTCGTGCCACTCGCGCGCCGACTCGACGTGCGTCTCGGGGATGTCGACGGTGTCGTACATCTCGCCGAGCTTGGCCTCCTCGTTCCAGAGGAGCGCCTTCATCGTCACGAGGTCGACGACGCCCTTGAAGTCCGCCTCGGCGCCGATCGGCAGCTGGAGCACGAGCGGGACCGCGTTGAGGCGGTTCTCGATCATGTCGACGCAGCGGTGGAACTCGGCGCCGACCCGGTCGAGCTTGTTGACGAAGCACATGCGGGGCACGCCGTAGCGGTCGGCCTGGCGCCACACGGTCTCGGACTGGGGCTCGACGCCGGCGACACCGTCGAACACCGCGACGGCACCGTCGAGCACCCGCAGGTTGCGCTCCACCTCGACGGTGAAGTCGACGTGACCCGGGGTGTCGATGATGTTGATCGTGTGCTTGACGTCGTCGACGGGCCACTCGCAGGTGGTGGCCGCGGAGGTGATGGTGATCCCCCGCTCCTGCTCCTGCTCCATCCAGTCCATCGTGGCGGCGCCGTCGTGGACCTCGCCGATCTTGTAGCTGATGCCCGTGTAGTACAGGATCCGCTCGGTCGTCGTGGTCTTGCCCGCGTCGATATGGGCCATGATCCCGATGTTGCGGACCTTGGCCAGGTCTACACCGGTTTTGGTAGCCACTGTGTCCTCGCGTCGTCTCGTCGTTGCGTTTCCGCCGGGATTACCAGCGGTAGTGGGCGAAGGCCTTGTTGGACTCCGCCATCTTGTGCGTGTCCTCGCGCTTCTTGACAGACGCGCCGAGGCCGTTGCTGGCGTCGAGCAGCTCGTTCATGAGGCGCTCGGTCATGGTCTTCTCGCGACGCTGCCGGGCGTACACCACCAGCCAGCGGAGGGCGAGCGTGGTGCTGCGCGCGGGCCGCACCTCGACCGGGACCTGGTAGGTCGCGCCACCGACACGGCGGCTGCGGACCTCCAGGGTGGGCTTGACGTTGTCGAGCGCGCGCTTCAGCGTGACGACCGGGTCGTTGCCGGTCTTCTCGCGAGCGCCCTCCAGAGCGTCGTACACGATGCTCTGCGCGATCGAACGCTTGCCGTCCAGGAGAATCTTGTTGATGAGCGCGGTGACCAGCGGCGAGTTGTACACCGGGTCAGCGATCAGCTGGCGCTTGCCAGCGGGGCCCTTGCGCGGCATCAGCTCTTCTCCTTCTTCGCGCCGTACTTGCTACGCGCCTGCTTGCGGTTGCGCACGCCCTGCGTGTCGAGCGAACCGCGGATGATCTTGTACCGAACGCCCGGGAGGTCCTTCACACGGCCGCCGCGCACGAGCACGATCGAGTGCTCCTGCAGGTTGTGCCCGACACCGGGGATGTAGGCCGTGACCTCGATCCCGCTGGTCAGCCGGACACGGGCGACCTTGCGAAGCGCGGAGTTCGGCTTCTTGGGCGTCGTCGTGTAGACGCGCGTGCAGACCCCCCGGCGCTGGGGGCTCTCCTTCAGCGCGGGCGTCTTGTTCTTGGTCACCTTGTCCTGGCGGCCCTTCCGGACCAGCTGCTGGATCGTGGGCACCGCGTCTCCGTCTTCCTCGTACCGAGCCGGTAAGTCTTATTGCTGCAATCACCACCTCAGGCGAGGCTGTGACCTGCCGGTTTCCCGACCTCTCCGACCCACGCGGTCGGGCGTGTCGTGACCTCACGGAGCATCGCGCCGTTCGGAACCGCCACACAGACCGCCCGGCCCCTACAGGGCCAGATCAAGCCGGGGAGTAGATGCGGCGCCGGCCTGTCCCTGCGGACCTCACCGCGCGCACGCATAGCGGCCCGCACAGAGCGGGCACAAGTGAAGAGGTTACCGACCCCTACGCCAAAGTGCAAAGCGAGCAGCGCACTACCGTGCGAGGCCCCTCCGGCGCAAGCCCGCGAGGCCCTCGGGAACCACTTTCCCTGTAGCACACAACACCGAAACCCCGCGCCTTGTTCCCACCGCACCGGATAGAACCCGGCCCAACATCCTGCCCCACACCCGCCTCGTCAGGGAAAGCCGTCACCGACTCTTTGCCTCCCACTAACCCCACCCCACACCGCGTCCCCAACCACACCCGCAAACCACCATCCCCACCACAGCACGCCGCCGAACCACACGCCCAAAGCCACGTCCGCCGAACCAGGCCCCGGGCGAAGCCCACCACACCACCACCCCAGGCACGCCGCCCCACGCCCGCGAAGCCACGCACACCGCACGCACCAAGCCACCGCCCCCACACGCCGCAGACCACGCGCGTTAGATAGGACCGGTCGCCGCGCACCCTGGTGAACCCACGCCATCGAAACGACCCACGTTGGCTCACGCACACTGAAGCACCTCCGCCGTACGTCTAGCCAGGTGCCGCACCACACGCGCCCGACCACAGCGCCGGACGGTCCCTGCTACACCACGCGCGAGCGCCCGCCCACCGCAGCAAGCCGCCGCGCGCCGGGAAACTACGCGCGCCAAACGAAGCCCGCCGGAAGACGCTCACCGGGCCACGCTGACTGCACCGCGCACCTGGGGTCGCGCCTATAGAGCCACGCCCACCGAACCACGGCACCGGACGATGCCTGCCGCACCACGCGCGAGCGCCCGCCCGCCGCCCACACCGCCGTATGCCTTGGGACGACGCGCGCTGAACGATGCCCGCCGGAGGACGCCCGCCAGGCCGCCCTGGTCGCACCCACGCGCATGGAATCACGCCCGCGAAGCCACGCGCGGCGGACGATGGCCGCCGGAGGAAGATCGCCGAGCCACGCTGGCTGCGCCGCGGGCGTGAGATCACCCCCGCGCAGCCACCACACCTGACGATGTCCACCGGACGACGCCCGCCGGGCCACGCCGGCTGCACCCCGCGCGTTGAGCCACCCCCGTAAAGCCACGCGCAACGAACGAGACCCGCCGGACGACGCCTGCCGCGCCAGGCGCTGGCGCACACCCACCGCAGCACACCGTCGCAAGCCGCGGGACTACGCGCGCCAGACGATGTCCGCCGGAGGACGCCCGCCAAACCACGCTTGCTGCACTGCGCGCCTGGAAGCACGCCCGTGAAGCTACGCAGGCGGACGATGTCCGCCGTAGGAAGCGCACCGGGCCACGCTGGCTGAACCTCACGCCTTGGGCCACCCCCGCGAAGCCACGCGCGGCGGATCACGCCCGCGGAGGTACGCGTACCGGGTTATGGCCGTCGGACGACGCCCGCCCGGCCGCGCTGGCTGCACCGCGTGCGTTGGGTCACGTCCGTGAAGCCCCGCGCGCCGGACAATGCGCGGCGGAGGACGTCCGCCAGGTCACGCTGGCTGCACCGCGCGCCTTGGATCACCCAACGTGAAGCCACGCGCGGCGGACGATCTCCGCCGGTCGACGCCCGCCTGGCCGCGCTGGCTGCATCGCGCGTGGGATCACGCCCGCGGAGCCATCCGCCCCGGACGAGGCCCGCCGGAAGACGCTCACCGGGCCACGCTGACTGCACCGCGCGCCTGGGGTCGCGCCTATAGAGCCACGCCCACCGAACCACAGCACCGGACGATGCCTGCCGCACCACGCGCAAGCGCCCGCCCGCCGCGCATACCGCCGTATGCCTTGGGACGACGCGCCAGACGATGCCCGCCGGAGGACGCCCGCCAGGCCGCCCTGGCTGCACCGCGCCTTGGGCCACCTCGCGGAGCCACGCGCGGCGGATCACGCCCGCGGAGGTACGCGCACCGGATTATGTCCGCCGGACGACGTTCGCCGGGCCGTGCTGGCTGCACCGCGCGCGTGGGATTGCGCCTGTTGAGCCACACGGCTGATGGCGTCCGCCGGAATGACGTGCGCCGGGGCGCGGGGCTGCACCGCGCGTGGGGCACGTCTGTCGAGCCATGTGCGCCGGACGGTCCGCCGAGCTACGCGCGTGGAATCACGGGTGCCGAAGCACGTTCGTCGAATTACCGGCGGCGAATCACGCGTAGAGCATCGTGCGCGGGGTTCGCGCTGCTGAGGGGGTGAACTGCGTCCGGCCGGCTCGTGTGACGTTGGTGGGCGTCACTTGAGCCGACCGGCTGGTGTTTTGAGTGGAGCGCGTTCGGTCGGGTTTGTGTTGGGGCTAGATCACGAAGGCTAGGACCAGGACGACGAGGATCACCACGATCGCGACGGCGCCGATGATGAGCAGGGTCGTGTTCTTGCCGCCCTTGGCCTTCTCGGCGCCGCCCCCGTACTGCGTGGGCTGGCCGTACTGTCCCGGCTGGCCGAACTGGCCCTGCTGCTGACCGAACTGGCCGTGCTGGCCGTACTGCTGCTGGTCGCCGGGCTGGCCGAACTGCTGGCCGCCCTGCTGCTCAGACTGGCCGTACTGCTGGGCGCCCTGCTGTTCCTGCTGGCCGTACTGCTGCTGGCCGTAGCCCTGCTGCTGACCCTGCTGGCCGAACTGGCCCTGCTGGCCGTATTGCTGCTGCTCGCCGGGCTGGCCGTACTGCTGCTGCCCGTAGTTCTGCTGGCCGTACTGCTGCTCGGGCTGGCCGAACTGCTGGCCGCCCTGCTGCTGGGCGCCCTGCTGGCCCCACTGCTGCTGGCCGATGTCGAGCCGGGTGTGCTCGGCCATCCCGGACGACTCGCCCGGACGGCCCTGCGTGGACGGGTCGAACGCCTGCGTCGACTGGTTGTCCTCGGCGGCGCCGCCTCCGGACGGGCCGCCCGACGGGGCGCCGAAGGGCTGGGGCTCGTCCGCGGCGGGCGCGGCGGGCGGGCCGAAGCCGGACTCGGGCGGCGGCACCATCATGGTGCGCTCGTGGTCGGCCTGGCCGCCGCCCTGCTGGCCGGGCTCCTGCGACGACCACGGCTCGGGCGTGGACGGCGGTGTCGGCGCCTGCCACGGCTCGGCGGGGGCCTCGTGCTTGCGCTCGGGCCCGGTCGCGACCGGGATGTCGGTGCCCGGCGACCAGTGCAGCGTCGCCTGGTCGTCGATCGGGGGCCGCTGCGGCGTCTCCTGCTGGGGCGTGCCCGCGCCGGGTCCGGGGACGATCAGCGTCCGGTCGCCGGTGACGTCCTGCGGCTGCTCGGGCTGCGGCGGCGTCTGGTCGGCGGGCGCTCCGCCCTCGGGCGTCCGCGGCTCGGAGGGCGGCGGGAAGGCGCCCTGGGCGCCGAACGGCGGCGGTCCGAACTGCTCCTGCGGCGCGCCGTGCATGGGCTGCTGCGGGTAGCCCGACTGCTGGGGCTGCTGCCCGAACTGCTGCTGCTCCTGCTGCCCGTACCCCGGCTGCTGCTCGGACGGGCCGAATCCCTGCTGCTGTCCGCCGGGCTGCTGCTCGGGT
Source organism: Actinomadura fibrosa (assembly GCF_900659615.1). GTDB lineage: Bacteria > Actinomycetota > Actinomycetes > Streptosporangiales > Streptosporangiaceae > Spirillospora > Spirillospora fibrosa. The sequence goes on from NZ_CAACUY010000012.1 coordinate 12,313, forward strand.
GATCCGTAGCCCTGCGGGGGCTGCTGGCCGTACTGCTGCTGCTCGCCGGGCTGGCCGTACTGCTGCTGCCCGTACTGCGGCTGGCCGTACCGCTGCTGCTCGTGCGGCGGCGTGAACCCGCCGGGCCCGGGCGGCGCGCCGTAGGGCGCCTGCTGCGCGGGCGGCTCGTAGAGCTGCTCCGGCGGCACGCCGAAAGGCTGCTGCGGAGGCGCCGGCGGCTGCTCACCGTACGGCTGCTGGACGGGCTGCTCCACCATCGTCGGGGGCGCGGGAGGCGGCGCGGGCCGCTCCTGGGGCTCCTGCGGGGGCTGCTGCCCATACTGCTGCCCCGGCTGGCCGGGCTGCTGCGGCTGGCCCGGCTGCTGCGGGGCCGGGGGCTGCGCGCCCGCCGTCCCGCCGAGCTGCGGAGCACCGAAGACCACGGTGCGGTCCCCCATCGGACGGGCGGGAGGCTGCTCCTCCTGGGGCTTCTCACGCCCCTCGTCGTCCGGCAACGGCCACTGCGGTCCCTGCGTGCCGTCATTCTCGGTCATCGTCGGGCTCCTTCAGCGCCGTCGTCCCGGGGCTCCCCAGCACCCGGCAGCCCGGAGACGCGCGGCGCGTAACGCGGCCTCCGAACCTTGTCACCGATGTCCCCGCGTGGCGGTCTCGCCATGCGTGGGCGTTCTCGTCCCCAGCCTGCCCCGATAGCCGGTGGTATCGCAAATCACCACCCTTGTAGACGTCGAACGCCCTCGGGCCGTTCCGGTCCGAGGGCGCCGATCTGCCGAGGTATGTCAGGAATGCCCGGAGACCGGATGCGGCCGGTACGGCGCCTCCAGCCGCTCGACCTCCTTGTCGTCCAGCGTGAGGTCCGCGGCGGCGATCGCGTCCTCGATGTGGGGGAGTTTCGTCGCGCCCACAATCGGCGCCGTCACCCCGGGCTTCCCGAGCAGCCACGCCAGGGCGACCTGTGCCGGGGCCACGCCGCGCTCCGCGGCGACCTCGCGCACGGCGTCCACCACGTCGAAGTCGGACTCCTCGTAGAGCGCGTCGGCGTACGCGTCGCTGCCGGCCCGGACGGTGTTGCGTTCGCCACCCCGCTCGCGGTTGCCCGCGAGCAGCCCGCGCGCCAGCGGACTCCACGGGATGCAGCCCACGCCCTGGTCGAGGCAGAGCGGGATCATCTCCCGCTCCTCCTCCCGGTAGACAAGGTTGTAGTGGTTCTGCATCGTCACGAACTTCGTCCAGCCGTTCACCTCGGCCACGTGCTGGGCCTTGGCGAACTGCCACGCGAACATGCTGGACGCCCCGATGTAGCGGGCCTTACCCGCCTTCACCACATCGTGCAGGGCCTCCATGGTCTCCTCGATGGGCGTGTCGTAGTCCCACCGGTGGATCTGGTACAGGTCCACGTGATCGGTGTCGAGCCGTCGCAGGGACGCGTCGATGCCCGCCATGATGTGCTTGCGCGACAGGCCCCCGTCATTCGGTCCGGGCCCCATGGGGAAGAACACCTTGGTCGCCAGGACGTAGTCGTCCCGCCGCTCGAAGAACCGCTTCAGCAGCCGTCCGGTGATCTCCTCGCTCACGCCCGTCGAGTACATGTCGGCGGTGTCGAAGAACGTCACTCCGGCCTCGACGGCCCGCCGGACGATCGGCTCTCCCGTTTCCTCGTCGAGGAACCACTCCCGGTCAGCCGGATCGCCATAGCTCATCATGCCGAGGCAGATCCGCGAGACCTTCGTCCCCGTCGTCCCGAGCCGCACCTGTTCCATATCGAGCCTCCTTCTCATCCGCACACCACCGTGCACCCCGGCCCCGCGGAGCCTTCACCCGGCCCCCGGAATCCGCGTGGTCGAATCTTCGGCCGGTCCGTACCGTGAGGGAATGGCGAACCGAAGGGGCAGACCGGGCCGCGCCTACGAACCCAAGCCGCTCGACGACGTCGACCGACGCATCCTCGGCGAACTCCAGCGGGACGCCCGCGTGACGCTCGCCGAGCTGGGACGCCGCGTCGCCCTGTCCGCACCCGCCGTGGCCGAACGCGTCCAGCGCCTGGAGGACACCGGCGTCATCACCGGCTACCGCGCCGAGGTGGACCCCGCGGCGCTCGGCTTCCCGATCACGGTCATGGTCCGGGTCAGCCCCAACCCGCGCGAGCTGAGCCGCATCCCGAAGATCGCCGACGAGGTCCCGCAGATCGTCGAGTGCCATCGCATGACCGGAGACGACTGCTTCTACTTCATCGCCCGCCTCCGCACCGTGGACGAGCTCGAACCCATCCTCGACCGCTTCACCCCCTACGCCCGGACGACGACGTCCCTCCTCCAGTCGTCCCCCGTGCCCCGCCGCCCCCTGCCCCTTGATTGACGTCGTCGCGGCTCAGAGCTCGTTGCCGGGGTCGTCCAGCCAGACCTTCTGCCTTTGAGGGGTGACGGTCAGCCCGAAGCGGGAGATGTCAGGCCGTCCCAGTCCGACCCAGCGGAAGTAGGCGGCTTGGACCTCGTCCCATAGAGAACGGTCCCCGCCCTGCTCCACGTCGTAGGCCTGGCGCCCGGGGGCGTAGTCGACCGATGCCCACGGCCCTCCCGGCCCCTCCGAGGCGAGCACCCACAACGTCACCTCGCCGGTCGGCTCGGTGTCGTCGAAGAACGCGGAGACCACGCCTGGAACGAGCGCGGCGATCACGAGGTCGGAGCTGATGGGGGCGTAGCGGATCACGCGCGGATCGAATCCGGTTTCGGACGCTCTGGTCGGCGCACCTGCTGCGGCCCATGCGCTCGGCCTCGACCTGGCTGGACGGTGGGCGCGCAACATCATGTAGTCGGCGGCTCCGGAGAATGCCCCCAGAGCCGTTCCATCCGGCAGGACCTCAAGCCGGAGGATCGTCCCGCAGCCGAAGCCGGGTGAGTAGGGAAGCACGATCACGCCTCCCGGGCGCGTCTGCTCGATCCACGGATAGGGGACGTACGGAGCGGCGCACATCACATGTACCCGGTCGTAGGGTGCGCCCTGCGGCCAGCCGCCCTCCCCGTCACCGACAACGAGCCGGGGACGGAACCCGGCCGCCTCCAGCCGCCGCGCCGCCTCGGCCGCGATCCCCGGATCGACCTCGATCGAGGTCACCTCGACGCCCGGCAGTGACGACAGCACAGCGGCGGTCCAGCCGGAACCGGTGCCGATCTCCAGCACACGGTCATGCGGCAGCGGATCCAGCCGATCGAGGAACTCGGCGACCATGGTGGGCATCGACAGAGACGAGGTGGGCAACCCTTCGCCTTCGGCCTCGCCGTCCTCGAACTGGATGACCACGGGCTGGTCCAGCTCGACGACCTCTTCCCACCGGCCAGGGTCGGCCTCGCGGTCGACACAGGCCCAGGGCCCCGGACCAAGGTCGGCCCACACCACTGAGGGCGCGAAAAGCCTCCGCGGAACCCTCCGGAAGACCTCGCGCCACTCAGTCAAGGCTTCCTCCTCGTTCGCGTTCCCTGGGCGCCGTCACTCTTGCCCACTGTGCCGATGCAGGCAGCCTCCGCACATGTCTCTCAGGAGGGTCTACTCGACCGTGTCGGGGAGGCCATGGAGCACGCCTTCGCGCGGATTTGTCCGCCGGTGACAAGACGTCGGCGACCATGCCAGTGAAGACTGGCATCATGAAGCGACGCAGTCTCACGGGCACCGTTCTTCTCGTCTCGGCACTCTCCCTGACGCCGCAGGCGCACGCGGACACGACCTGGCATTCGGTCGCCTCGCCGTTCGTCCCCGGCGGAACGCTGTCGGACGTGGCCGCCGTATCGTCCACGGACGCGTGGGTCGTCGGCACCTACTACCACGTAGGCTCAACGGTTTTCGACTACCCGCTTCCGGTCATGCAGCGCTGGACGGGCTCCGGCTGGCGCGGCTACACCCTCCCCAACGGGCTCAATCAAGCCTCTCTGGACGCGGTCGCGGCGACCTCCGCCAACGACGCCTGGGCCACAGGGCGCTACTCCGACGCCAACGGCCTCTCCCACAACTGGATCCTGCGCTGGAACGGCACATCCTGGACGTCAGTGCCCATCCCGGGCAGCAGCGACGCGTCCGCCGGCACGTCCTCGGTGGACGCCCGTCCCGGCGAAGTGTGGGTCTCCTACTCGCTCGGCTTCGTGTACCGCCTGAGCAACGGCACGTGGACGAGCACCTACCCGACCGACCCCGATCACGAGTTCCGCATAGCCCGGGTCCGGACCAGCCCGTCCGGCGCGACGTGGATCGCGGGCACCCACGGCCACTGGGAACCGTCCGGCTGGACCTACTACCCCAACGCCGCCCAGTGGAACGGCACGACCTGGGTCGAACGCCCGGTCACCGCCTGGCCCGACACGGCCGAGACCCTGGACATCCTTCCCCTAGGGCCGGAGAGCGTCTGGGCCGTCGGCCAGTCCGGCCCGTCCCGGACACCCCTGCTCGCCCACTGGGACGGCTCGACCTGGCACAACACCGCCGTCCCCACTGGCGTAGCGACCCTCTCGGCCCTGGCGCCCGACGGCCAAGGCGGCGCCTACGCCTCAGGCAAGGCCGCCGACACCGAAGGCGCGCCAGCCCTCCTGCACCTGGACGCCGCGGGCACCTGGACCCGCGTCCAAGTCCCCCAGTCCCCCGGCACCTGGAACGCCGACCTGACGGCCCTCAGCGTCGCCCCGAACGGCTCCGCGCTCTGGGCCACCGGCACCAGCAAGCTGGGCACCCTGGTCATGACGAACGGCTGACCAGGACATCGATCGGCTACAGCCCCTTCAGGACCTCAGCGAACCGACGAAACTCCCCGCGACTCACAAGCAGCGCAGGCCCCTGCGGATCCTTACTGTCCCGAACCGCCACCGCGTCCGAAACCGAAGCCACCTCAACACAGTCACCACCATTGGCAGTGGTGTAACTCGATTTGCGCCACTCAGCCCCGGACACGGAAGCCACCTCAACGCAGTCCCCGCCGTTGTTGGTGCTACGGCTGCTCTTACGCCAGACAATGCCGGGCACGGGAGCCACCTCGACGCAGTGACCGCCGTTGTTCGTGCTGCGACCGCTCTTACGCCACGCGAGACTGTTCAGGTCCATCGTTCTCGTACCACCTTACGAATCACCTCGAGCGACTGATCCACAGGTAGGGCCAGCGACCGGACCGCGATCAGTGTCCTGTCGATGGTCGCGATGTCGTCCGGATCGCTGATGGTCATGCCGCGCGCGGCCATGTCCGCATAGGCGATCTCGGTTCTGTCGGCCAGGGTAGCGATGTTGAAAGCGCCGCTGTTGCCGAGGTGCTCGCCCCTGCTAGGCACCACCTGGACGGTCGCGATGCCTTGTTCTCCCACATGGATCACATGCTCCAACTGCTCGCGCATGACGTCGGCGTCCCCGGTCAACCGGTACAAGGACACCTCGTCCTGCAGTACGGAGAAGTTCGGAGGAGGCGGGCTCTCCCTGACCAGGACGGCCTGGCGGTTGAGCCGGGCCTCGACGGCGTCCTTCGCCTTGAGAATGGCGGTCGCGTAGGCGGGCGTTTGGAGGAGCCCGTGGATAAGGAGCGGCTGGTACGACTGCAGCATGACGGCCTCCGGCTCGACCGTGTGCCAGTCGAACCAGGTGGGGAAGGTCGCGTCCATGACCAGATCGTCGTACAGGCTGAGGAACTCGCCATTCGCGTCTAGCGCGTGATCCATCGTGGCTGCGAACTCGCGAGTGCAGCGGGTACGCCCGTTCTCGACAGCCCCGATGTACTGCGGCTTGACGCCTTGTCCTCCATTGGCCCGGCGGCCCAGAGCCTCCTGGCTCAGCCCCTTGGCTTCTCTGAACCGACGGAATCTGCGGCCGAAGGCGAGCAGCGTGGGCGAGACCGTCCCGCGCCTCCGCTGTGGAGCCATACCCTCATCCTCCCTCGCGAGCCGGACTCAACCAACACCAAAGCGGTCGGGAGCGCGCCCTGCCAGTTGCCTCACGAAGCGCGAGCTTGGTTACACACGGTACTTACACGGTGGCTCAATGGCAGCGGAATCCGACAACGACGGGGAGGTCGTCGATGGCTGGTGCTGCGCTTGTGTCTGGGATGCCGGTTCTGGTGCTCGATCCGTCGGATCGGGCGCCGGGGTTGGCTCGCGGGTTCCTCAGTGAGCGGTTCCGCGCGTGGGGGATCGCCGATGACTACATCGGCCGGCTCGTCATCACCGAGTTGGTGACGAACGCCGTCAAGCACGGTCGCGGACTGGTCGTCGTCCAGGTGTTCCTGGACGAGCGGGACGGCCTCCCCATGCTCGAAGTGTGGGATCAAGGCGAGGGCGTGCCCGTCGTCCAGGACTCGGATCTCACGGCCACCTCGGGACGCGGGCTGCTGCTGATGTCGGCGCTCGTCCGCGACTGGGGCACGCGGCCGCTGCTCGAAGGCGGAAAGATCGTCTGGGCCAAGTGCGACCGGTAGGAACCCGAGGGGCCGACCTCTGGACAGGCCGAGGGGCCGCCTTCCCCTGTGGGAAGCGGCCCCTTGTCGGGCTTCGGGCGCCGGTCAGTAGAAGGTGAGGCACTCCACTTCGGCGCGGCGCTGGGTCATCCCCTGCTGGACCATCTTCGTGGCGCATGCGCGCTGCTTGTCGTTGAGCTTGGGCTGGCCGCACACCCGCGTGCTGGAGTAGGTGCGGCAGTCCTGGCGGGCGCTGTGCGTCGGCTGGGCGGCGCTGGCACTGCCGACCCCTCCGAGCGCGGCGGCCGCGGCGATCGCGGTTGCGGTGATGACCTTCTTCATGTGATTCCTTCCCCCGATGTGCAGGTTAGCCAGCAACCCACCCATCCCCGGGGCAGCGAGCGGCAAAACTGCCTCAAAGGTCAAGAAAACCGGCAAACGCCCAGGTAAAGCGGTGTGCGCGGTCGCGGCGTGGCCCCACGGCACTACGCGGCAGATGGCCCCCTGGCGCCTGTCGCGGCGCGTGCGGCGTGGGCTTGACTGCGGCGATCACCAGTGACCGGAAGGCGGAACAGCGTGAGGAAGACACTGGCCCTGTCGGCTCTGATCGGTTCGATGGCCCTCAGCGCACCGGCCCTGGCCGCCCCCGCGCACGCGGACGCCGGTGCGCCCGGCACCGCGGCCCGCGCGGCGAGCGCCTCCGCGGACATCGGCGTCCTGGCGCGCGGTACCACCGGGTCCGTCAGCACCAAGGACAAGGGCATCAAGGGCGGGACGGGCCTGTTCTGGCACGACGGGAACGGCGCGCAGCCGAAGAACAAGTCCGTGATCGGCGTCCGCGACAACCAGGGCGACGACGGCAAGTGGGTGTGGATCGAGCTCACCAAGGTCCGCAAGGGGCCGGACCTGATCATCGCCTCGATGGAGAACAAGAGCGGTAAGAGCCGCAACGTGAAGACCAAGGTCGTCAAGGTGAAGGACGGCTCCAAGGTGGTCCTCAAGGTGTGCCTGAGCACCAAGGAGGGCCTCCTGGACTCCACCTGCAACAAAAAGACCTTCATCGCCTGACCCGAACCCACGAAGGGCTTCCCTCCCAGCAATTGGGAGGGAAGCCCTTCGTGCTGGACAGCGGGAGCAGGCGTTCCACTGCTCCCCGGAGGCGGCTTCCGCCTCATGGGCGGCCTCGGCGGCCACTGCCTCTACCAGCCGGAGCAGCCCAACCCGCAGCGCCGGTGGCGAGCCGCGACGTGCCCTCGATGAGCGCGGTCAGCGCTTCGGGGACGGTTGGACAGCCTTGCCCACGCTCAGGAGCTCCTAGTCGGTGGTAGCGGCCGGTTCGCGCGCGCTGGCCAAGCGCTGCGGGTCGCCGGGGGCGCCGGTGTCCCGCTGGGCGTGTGTGCCGCCGTCCCAGGCTGAAGCCGCCGCTTGGTACTCCTTGCTTCGCCGGTCCTCGTCGCTGATCACCAGCCTGGAGTGCTCGCCGCTCATATGTCGCCTTCCGCCCGAATCATCGATCGCGGCTCGCCCAGAGGTCGGGCTTCACCTGCGTCTTTGTCGACGACGCTAACAGCCGCGGGTCCTGGTCGTGGCAGGGTTCGTGTGGCTGGGAATGCGAAAGGCCCCTTCCGGGGGGAAGGGGCCTTTCGGCTACTTCGGGGTCGCCTGGGCGAGCCTTGGGTTAGCGGTTGTACTGGCCGAAGTCGTACTCCTCCAGCGGGACGGCCTCGCCGGAGCCCTGGCCGAAGGCGTACTCGGCGCCGTCGTCGTAGGAGCCGACGGAGTAGACCGCCGCCTTCGCCTCCTCGGTCGGCTCGACCCGGACGTTGCGGTACTGCGGCATGCCGGTACCGGCCGGGATGAGCTTGCCGATGATGACGTTCTCCTTGAGGCCCAGCAGCGGGTCGCTCTTGGCGTGCATCGCGGCCTCGGTGAGGACCCGGGTCGTCTCCTGGAAGGACGCCGCCGACAGCCACGACTCGGTCGCGAGCGAGGCCTTGGTGATGCCCATCAGGACGGGGCGGCCGGCGGCGGGGACGCCGCCCTCGGCCACGACGTTCCGGTTCGTCTCCTCGAAGATCGGACGCTCCACGAGGTCGCCCGGCAGCAGCTCGGTGTCGCCGGACTCGAGGATGTTCACCCGCTTCAGCATCTGGCGGACGATGATCTCGATGTGCTTGTCGTGGATCGACACGCCCTGCGACCGGTAGACCTCCTGGACCTCGTGGACCAGGTGGAGCTGCACGGCGCGGGGGCCGAGGATGCGCAGCACCTCGTGCGGGTTGATCGCGCCCGCGATGAGCTGCTGGCCGACGTCGACGTGCTCGCCCTCCTTGACCAGGAGGCGGGAGCGCATCGGCACCGGGTAGGCGATCTCGTCGGAGCCGTCGTCCGGGACGATGACGACCTTGCGGGCCTTCTCCGTCTCGTCGATCTTGACGCGGCCGGCGACCTCGCTGATCGGGGCGACGCCCTTGGGGATGCGGGCCTCGAACAGCTCCTGGACGCGCGGCAGACCGTGCGTGATGTCGCCACCGGCCACACCGCCGGTGTGGAAGGTCCGCATGGTGAGCTGCGTGCCGGGCTCGCCGATGGACTGCGCGGCGATGATGCCGACGGCCTCGCCGACGTCCACCCGCTTGCCGGTGGCCAGCGAGCGGCCGTAGCAGGCGGCGCAGACACCGATCTTGGCCTCGCAGACCAGGGCGCTGCGGGTGCGGACCCGCTCCACCCCGGCCTCGACCAGGCGGGACACCACGGCGTCCGACAGGTCCGTGTCGGCCGGGAAGATCACCGTGCCGTCGACCTCGACGTCCTCGGCGATCGTGCGGCCGACCAGGCTGGTCTCGGTGGTGGCCAGCTTGACCAGGGAGCCGTCGGCCGCGCGCTCGGCGACCTCGAAGGGGATCGTGCGGTCGGTGCCGCAGTCCTCCTCGCGGACGATGACGTCCTGCGCGACGTCCACCAGGCGCCGGGTCAGGTAACCCGAGTCGGCGGTGCGCAGCGCGGTGTCGGCCAGGCCCTTCCGGGCGCCGTGCGTCGAGATGAAGTACTCGACGACGGAGAGCCCTTCGCGGAAGGACGACTTGATCGGACGCGGGATGGTCTCGCCCTTGGGGTTGGAGACCAGGCCGCGCATGCCGGCGATCTGGCGGAGCTGGAGCGGGTTGCCGCGGGCACCCGACTGGATCATCATCCAGATCGGGTTGGCCTTCGGGAACGCCTTCTCCATGTCCACCGCGACGTCCGCGGTGGCGTTGTTCCAGATGCCGATGAGCTCCTGCTTGCGCTCGTCGTCGGTGATCAGGCCGCGGTTGAACTCCCGCTGCACCTTGTCGGCGCGCGCCTCGTAGCCGGCCAGGATCTCCTGCTTGTTGGGCGGCGTGATGACGTCGTCGATCGAGATGGTGACGCCGGAGCGGGTCGCCCAGTGGAAACCGGTGCTCTTCAGCGCGTCGAGCGCGTTGGCGACGGCCACCTTCGGGTAGGTCTCCGCCAGCTCGTTGACGATCGCCGAGAGCTGCTTCTTCCCGATCTCGTCGTTGACGAACGGGAAGTCGTCCGGCAGCGTCTCGTTGAACAGGGCGCGGCCGAGCGTGGTCTCCAGCCGGTACGGCTGGCCGGGCTCGTAGCCCTCGGGCGCCTGCCAGCCGCGCGGCGGCGGGACGTCCTTGAGCCGGATGCTGATCTTGGCCTGGAGGCTCAGCTCACCGCGGTCGTAGGCCATGATGCCCTCGGCGATGCCGCCGAACGCGCGGCCCTCGCCGACGGCCCCGTCCTTCTGCGTCGTCAGCCAGTACAGGCCGATGACCATGTCCTGGGTGGGCATGGTGACGGGCTTGCCGTCCGACGGCTTCAGGATGTTGTTGGTCGACAGCATCAGGATGCGCGCCTCGGCCTGGGCCTCGGCGGACAGCGGCAGGTGCACGGCCATCTGGTCGCCGTCGAAGTCCGCGTTGAACGCGGTGCAGACGAGCGGGTGGATCTGGATGGCCTTGCCCTCGACCAGCTGCGGCTCGAACGCCTGGATGCCGAGCCGGTGCAGGGTCGGAGCGCGGTTCAGCAGCACCGGGTGCTCGGTGATGACCTCTTCCAGCACGTCCCACACGACCGGGCGGGCCCGCTCGACCATCCGCTTGGCGGACTTGATGTTCTGCGCGTGGTTGAGGTCGACCAGCCGCTTCATGACGAACGGCTTGAACAGCTCCAGCGCCATCTGCTTGGGCAGGCCGCACTGGTGCAGCTTGAGCTGCGGGCCGACGACGATGACCGAGCGGCCCGAGTAGTCGACGCGCTTGCCGAGCAGGTTCTGGCGGAACCGGCCCTGCTTGCCCTTGAGCATGTCGGACAGCGACTTCAGCGGACGGTTGCCCGGCCCGGTGACCGGGCGGCCGCGGCGGCCGTTGTCGAACAGCGCGTCGACGGCCTCCTGCAGCATCCGCTTCTCGTTGTTGACGATGATCTCGGGCGCGCCGAGGTCGAGCAGCCGCTTGAGCCGGTTGTTCCGGTTGATCACGCGGCGGTACAGGTCGTTCAGGTCGGACGTCGCGAAACGGCCGCCGTCGAGCTGCACCATCGGACGCAGGTCCGGCGGGATCACCGGGATGCAGTCCAGCACCATGCCCAGCGGGCTGTTGCGGGTGTTGAGGAACGCCGAGACGACCTTCAGCCGCTTGAGGGCGCGGGCCTTCTTCTGGCCCTTGCCGGTGCGGATGATGTCGCGCAGCTTCTCGGCCTCGGCGTCGAGGTCGAAGTTCTGGAGCCGGGCCTGGATGGCCGCGGCGCCCATGCCGCCCTCGAAGTACTTGCCGAACCGGTCGCGCATCTCGCGGTAGAGCAGCTCGTCGCCCTCCAGGTCCTGGACCTTGAGGTTCTTGAAGCGGCTCCAGACCTCGTCGAGGCGGTCGAGCTCGCGCTGCGCGCGGTCGCGCAGCTGCTTCATCTCCCGCTCGGCACCGTCGCGCACCTTGCGCTTCTGGTCGGCCTTCGCGCCGGCCTCCTCCAGCTCCGCGAGGTCGCCCTCCAGCTTCTGCTGGCGGGCCTCGACCTGCGCGTCGCGGGCCTGCTCGATCTGCTGGCGCTCCACGGAGATGTGGGCCTCCAGCGTGGGCAGGTCGCGGTCGCGCCGCTCCGCGTCCACGCTGGTGATCATGTAGGCCGCGAAGTAGATGATCTTCTCGAGATCCTTCGGGGCCAGGTCCAGCAGGTAGCCGAGGCGCGAGGGGACGCCCTTGAAGTACCAGATGTGCGTGACCGGCGCGGCCAGCTCGATGTGGCCCATCCGCTCGCGGCGCACCTTGGCACGGGTCACCTCGACGCCGCAGCGCTCACAGATGATGCCCTTGAACCGGACGCGCTTGTACTTGCCGCAGTAGCACTCCCAGTCCCGGGTCGGACCGAAGATCTTCTCGCAGAAGAGCCCGTCCTTCTCCGGCTTGAGGGTCCGGTAGTTGATCGTCTCCGGCTTCTTGACCTCGCCGTGCGACCACTGGCGGATGTCGTCAGCGGTCGCCAGGCCGATGCGTAGCTCGTCGAAGAAGTTGACGTCAAGCAACTGTTTTCCCCTTGAGTTGATCAGACCTCTTCGACACTGCTCGGCTCACGCCGGGACAGGTCGATGCCGAGCTCCTCCGCCGCGCGGAAGACGTCCTCGTCGGTGTCGCGCATCTCGATGGACATGCCGTCGCTGGAGAGCACCTCGACGTTGAGGCACAGCGACTGCATCTCCTTGATGAGCACCTTGAAGGACTCGGGAATCCCGGGCTCGGGGATGTTCTCGCCCTTGACGATGGCCTCGTAGACCTTCACCCGGCCGAGGACGTCGTCGGACTTGATGGTCAGGAGCTCCTGGAGGGCGTAGGCGGCGCCGTAGGCCTCCAGCGCCCACACCTCCATCTCACCGAAGCGCTGGCCGCCGAACTGGGCCTTACCGCCGAGCGGCTGCTGGGTGATCATGGAGTACGGGCCGGTCGACCGGGCGTGGATCTTGTCGTCGACCAGGTGGAGCAGCTTGAGGATGTAGATGTAGCCGACCGAGATCGGGTCCTTGTAGGGCTCGCCGGTGCGGCCGTCGAACAGCCTCGCCTTGCCTCCCGGGCCGACCATGCGGTTGCCGTCGCGGTTCGGCAGCGTGCTCTCGATCAGGCCGGTGACGTCGTCCTCGCGCGCGCCGTCGAACACCGGCGTGGCGGTGTTCGTCCACGGCGGGGCCTCGTCGGCGCCGATGGCCTTCAGGGCCCGCTTCCACTCGGCGTCGTCGCCCTCGACCTTCCAGCCGCGGCTGGCGACCCAGCCGAGGTGGGTCTCCAGGACCTGCCCCACGTTCATGCGCCCGGGGACGCCCAGCGGGTTGAGGACGATGTCGACCGGGGTGCCGTCCTCAAGGAACGGCATGTCCTCGACGGGGAGCACCTTGGAGATGACGCCCTTGTTGCCGTGCCGGCCGGCCAGCTTGTCGCCGTCGGTGATCTTGCGCTTCTGCGCGACGTACACCCGGACCAGCTCGTTCACGCCGGGCGGGAGCTCGTCGCCCTCGTCCCGGGAGAACACGCGGACGCCGATGACCTTGCCCTGCTCGCCGTGCGGCACCTTCAGGGAGGTGTCGCGGACCTCGCGGGCCTTCTCACCGAAGATCGCGCGCAGCAGCCGCTCCTCGGGGGTCAGCTCCGTCTCGCCCTTGGGCGTGACCTTGCCGACCAGGATGTCGCCGGGGACGACGTCCGCGCCGATGCGGATGATGCCGCGCTCGTCGAGGTCGGCCAGGACCTCCTCGGAGACGTTCGGGATGTCCCGGGTGATCTCCTCGGGGCCCAGCTTGGTGTCGCGGGCGTCGACCTCGTGCTCCTCGATGTGGATCGAGGAGAGGACGTCGTCCTGCACCAGGCGCTGGCTGAGGATGATGGCGTCCTCGTAGTTGTGGCCCTCCCACGGCATGAACGCCACGAGGAGGTTCTTGCCGAGCGCCATCTCGCCGTTGTCGGTGCACGGCCCGTCGGCGATGACCTGGCCGAGCTCGACCCGCTGGCCCTCGTCGACGATGGGCTTCTGGTTGAAGCAGGTGCCCTGGTTGGACCGCTTGAACTTGGCGACCCGGTAGGTGGTCCGGGTGCCGTCGTCGTTCATGACGGTCACGTAGTCGGCGGAGACCTCCTCGACGACGCCGGCCTTCTCGGCCGTGATGACGTCGCCGGCGTCGGTCGCGGCGCGGTACTCCATGCCGGTGCCGACCAGGGGCGCCTCGCTCCGCAGCAGCGGCACCGACTGCCGCTGCATGTTGGAGCCCATCAGCGCGCGGTTGGCGTCGTCGTGCTCCAGGAACGGGATCATCGCGGTCGCGACCGAGGTCATCTGCCGCGCGGAGACGTCCATGTACTGGACGTCGCGCGGCGGGATCAGCTCGACCTCGCCGCCCTTCTTGCGGATGAGGACCTTGTCCTCGACGAAGGTGCCGTCGTCGTTGAGCAGGGAGTTGGCCTGCGCGATGACGTAGCGGTCCTCCTCGTCGGCGGTCAGGTAGTCGATCTGGTCGGTGACGACGCCGTCGGTGACCTTGCGGTAGGGCGTCTCGACGAACCCGAACGGGTTGACCCGGCCGAACGCGGCGAGCGAGCCGATCAGGCCGATGTTCGGGCCTTCCGGCGTCTCGATCGGGCACATGCGGCCGTAGTGCGACGGGTGGACGTCGCGGACCTCCATGCCCGCGCGCTCACGGGACAGACCACCGGGGCCGAGCGCGTTCAGGCGCCGCTTGTGCGTCAGGCCGGCCAGCGGGTTGGTCTGGTCCATGAACTGCGAGAGCTGGCTGGTGCCGAAGAACTCCTTGATGGAGGCGACGACCGGCCGGATGTTGATCAGGGTCTGCGGCGTGATCGCCTCGACGTCCTGGGTGGTCATCCGCTCGCGGACGACGCGCTCCATGCGGGCCAGGCCCAGCCGGACCTGGTTCTGGATGAGCTCGCCGACCGTGCGCAGGCGCCGGTTGCCGAAGTGGTCGATGTCGTCGACCTCGATCGGCACGGCGACGGCCCCGAGGGTGGCCTCCTCCTCGCCGGCGTGCAGCCGGACGAGGTACTCGATCGTGGCGACGATGTCGTCCTCGGTCAGCGTCCCCTGCTTCATGTCGAGGTCGAGGCCGAGCTTCTTATTGATCTTGTAACGGCCGACCTTGGCGACGTCGTACCGCTTGGGGTTGAAGTACAGGTTCTCCAGCAGGGTCTGCGCCGACTCGCGGGTCGGCGGCTCGCCCGGCCGCAGCTTGCGGTAGATGTCGAGCAGCGCGTCGTCCTGGCCGGAGGTGTGGTCCTTCTCCAGCGTGACGTTGATCGACTCGTAGGCGCCGAAGTGCTCGCGGATGCGGGCCTCGTCCCAGCCGAGGGCCTTGAGCAGCACGGTGACCGGCTGCTTGCGCTTGCGGTCGATGCGCACGCCGACGTTGTCGCGCTTGTCGATCTCGAACTCGAGCCAGGCGCCGCGGCTCGGGATGACCCGGCAGCCGTAGATGTCCTTGTCGGACGCCTTGTCGAGGGCGCGGTCGAAGTAGACGCCGGGCGAGCGGGTCAGCTGCGAGACGACGACGCGCTCGGTGCCGTTGATGATGAAGGTGCCCTTCGGGGTCATGAGCGGGAAGTCGCCCATGAAGACCGTCTGGCTCTTGATCTCACCGGTGGTGTTGTTGATGAACTCCGCCGTCACGAACAGCGGGGCGGAGTAGGTCATGTCCTTGTCCTTGCACTCCTCGACGGAGTACTTGGGCGGCTCGAACCGGTGGTCGCGGAACGAGAGGGACATGGTTCCGGAGAAGTCCTCGATCGGACTGATCTCTTCGAAGATCTCCTCCAGCCCCGACTGGGTCGGGACGCTCTTACTTCCGGCCTTCTGGGCCGCCTCGACCCGGGCCTTCCACCTCTCATTGCCCAGCAGCCAGTCAACGGAGTTGGTCTGCAGAGCAAGGAGGTCCGGGACTTCGAGCGGCTCCTTGATGCGCGCGAAGGAGACGCGGTTCGGACCGGTTGCGGTATTCGAGGCGTTGCGCGAGGCTGCCAAGAGTGGTCCTTCCGAGGGCTCGCGGCGTAACTGACGACACGCACGCCAGACGATCCACGTCCAAGACCTGCACGTTAGGGTCCAAAACGGACCCCCGCAGGGGAGCTCTCACACGTGGATAGTCAGAGGGCAGCGCAAAGGGGCAGTGTAGCCGACTGCCACACCGCTCGCAACTCTACCGCCGCAGTATGCATCACAGTTGCCTTGGAGCATCGCCCCTCAGGGGCGTGGAGTCAAGAGCGGACTTGGACTTTTCGGGCTCTGACCTGCAGTGAGGAAGGCCATAGTTTAGGATCCGGCCACCTACCGGTTGGTAGGCCCTGGAGACGGGTCGAGCGACCACCCCCGACGGGGTGATCGCTCGACGGAAAACGTCCCGCTCAGGGGGTCCGCGCTAGGAGATCCGCTAGGAGATCACGGTCAGCTCGGAGGCCAGCCACTTCCCCTTGACCTTGACCATGGTGATCTTGATCCGCAGCGGCTCGGGGAGCTGCTGCTTGCTGGACGCCGTGGCCGACGACCGGTTCGCGTAGACGAGGGCCACGACCTTGTCGCGCTCGGCGCTCACGAGGCCGGTCTTCACCACCGTCGTGTTCGAGACGGCCTGCTGCTGCGGGGCCAGCGTCTTCAGCGTCGCGGCGAGCTTGTCGTACTGCTCCTTGAGCTTGCCCGTCGTCACCGCCGACCCGGCCTTCAGGTCGACGTCGAGCGACTGGTAGTCGTACGACGACAGCGCCTGGGCGGCGCGGCCGGCGGCCAGGACGCCCTCGCGTCCCGCGGCCTCGGTCGCCTTCTGGTCCCGGACCTTCAGCGCGAGCGCCGTCGTGGCGACGCCGAGGGCGATCACCAGGATCACGAGGACGGCGAGGACGGCCTTGCCGCGCCCGGAGAGGGACCGGCGCCCGGACAGCTCCTCGTCCTCCTCCTCTGCCTCGTCGTCGTCCTCCTCGACGGCCTCCTCGGCGGCTTCCGCCTCCGCGGCGCGCCTGGCCAGGCGCTTCCGCTTCCGGGCCTTCCTGCCCTTGGGCTCGTCCTCGGCCTCCTCCGCGTCCTCGGCGGCTTCGGCTTCGGGGTCGTCGAGGTCGGTCTTGGTCGCGTCTGCGGCTTCCGCCTCAGCCTCGGACGTCTCGCTCGGCGCTTCCGCGTCCGCAAGGACGGCGGATTCCGCCCTGGGAGCCGCTGAGGCGTCCTCTGCGTCGCCGTCACCGCCGGCATCGACCTCGGTGGCCTTCGTACCGGTTCGCGGCTTCTGCGTGGACGTGGCGGCGGGCTCGTCCGTGTCGAGTTCGTCCGTGCCGGGCTCATCGACGGAGGCGTCCGCCGCCTCCTCGGCCGCCTCGGCCGCGGCGGCGGCGTCCGCCGCGATCTGGGCGAGCCGGGCGGCCTCCCGGGCCTTCGCGGCGGCCTCCTCGGCGAGCCGCGCGGCCTCGGCGGCCTCCTCCGCCTTGGCCGCCTGCTTGGCGGCCTGGTCGGCGACCTTGCGGGCCTGGACGGCGGCCTTGCGGGCGCTGCCGCCGTCCGCGGGCTTCGCGGTGCCCTCGGACTCCGCGCCGGCCTCGGGCTCGGCGCCCTCCGCGGGCCGCGCCTCGTCCTGGGGCCGCGTCTTGTCCTTGGCGGAGCGCTTGCCCCGTCCGAGCATTGTCACGGGACCATCTCCATATCGGACACGAGCCAGCGGTTCTTCACTCGTGTCAGGTCCATCACGTACCGGTACGCGCGTGGGGCGCCGTCCTTCACCTTGGCGTTGGTGACGGTCCCGTTCAGGGAGACCATCACTTCGGCGGAGTCGTCGTCGATGGAGACGACGCCGGCCTCCACCTGGCTGACGCTGGACTTGGCACCGGTCTTGGCCAGCTGGTCCAGCAGGACCTTCGTCTGCGTGCCCAGCTTGTTCTTCAGGTTGCCGGTGGTGCCCGCCACGATCCGGTCGATGTCGCGCTGGGCGTTCGCGCTGTCGAGCGTCATCAGGTTGACGCCCATCTGCCGGGCCGCCTGGGCGGCCTTGGCGCGCTGGTCGGCGTCGTCCTTCTTCTGCGCGGTGACGACGCCGAGCCAGCCGGTGGCGACCGCGAGGCCGACCACGAGGACGCTGAGCCCGACGAGGAGGACGGAGGTCCAGGACGGGCGCCTCATCGGGGCGGCCTCACTGGCTCAGCGGTCCGAGCAGGAGCCACTTCCACGATGCTTCCTCTCCCAACTGACGAGAACCGGCGCTGCGGGGCATGACGTAGCGCTTGCCGTCGGGTCCGTAGACCGCGCCGGTCGACGGATCGTATCCGGCGAATTCGACTGAATCGGCAGGATAGGACAGGTAGAGCGCTCCGTCCGCCAGCTGCGCGGTCGGGGCCGCGGCCGCCGCGGCGGTCGTCTTCTTTCCGCTCCCGCCCTGGCTCTTGGCCTCGGCGTCCTTCTCGCCCTGCGTGCCGGTCGCGCCGCCCGCCGGGAATCCGGCGCCGGCGGTCGCGCCCGCGGGAACCTTCGGGTAGGGCGTGATGGCGTCGCGCGGGAAGTTCCGCGCGCCGCGGACGGCGGTGCCGGAGTCCTTCGCGTCCTTGCAGCCGACGTTGAGCTTCGGGGTCCGCTTGGACGTGTCCTGGGGCCAGCGGTGCGGCACGCTCTCGTAGCCCTTGGTGCACGCGGCCGGGGAGTTGATGTTCAGGTCGAGGCCCAGGTGCTGGGTCCCGTCGCCCGGCGTGACGGTGAACGCGCCCGCCACGGTGACCGGGTAGAGGATGAACAGCGACCGCAGGCCGGCCTGCCGCGAGGAGATGATCTGCCCGGTGGTGGTCAGGTTGGCCAGCAGGACGGGCAGCGTCGGGGCGAGCTGGTTGATCGCCTTGTGCGCCTCGTCCGCGGCGCCGGGGGTGTTGTCGATGGTCGAGCGGAGCGCCTTGTCGTCGTTGCGGATCGACGTGGTCAGCTCGTTCAGGTTCCGGGCGAAGCCCTGGATGTTGGCGCCCTCGGCGCGCTGGGTGTCGAGGACGGTGACGCTGTTGTCCAGGAGCTGCTTGGTGTCCGGGTACGCCTCGTCGGCCGTCTTCAGGAGCCGGTCGGTGTCGTCCAGGATCGACTGGAGGTCCGAGGCGGAGCCGGAGAAGGCCTTGTCGAGCTCGTCCACGATCGTGCCGAGGTCCTTGGTGTTCACCGACCCGACGAGCGAGTCGACGTTGCGCAGCAGCTCGGCGGTGGACACCGGCAGCTTGGTGCGCTCCTTCGGGATCGTGTACGCCGGGCCCTGGTCGAGGTAGGGGCCGGTGCGCTTGGTCGGCTGGAGGTCGATGTACTGCTCGCCGACGGCGGAGCGGTTGGCCACGATGGCGGACGTGCCGTCCCGCGGGATCCGCTTGCCGCGGTCGAGCAGGAGCTTGACCTTGATGCCCTGGTCGGTGAGCTGGATCGGGCCGACCCGTCCGACGGGCACGCCGCGGTAGGTGACCTCGGCGTTGGTGAACACGCCGCCGGAGTCGGTGAGGTCGACGTAGGCGGTGTACTGCTTGCCGAGGATGCCGCGTCCGAGCCCGATGTAGTTCACCGACACGATCGCCACGCCGACGACCGTGATGACGGCGAAGGCGATGAGCTGGATGATGACGCCGCGCTTGAGGATCACGAGAGGCCCCCCGTCATCAGGGTCTGGAGATCGCCGGATCCGGGTGCCAGCGCGCCCGGGCGCCCCTGCTTGCCCGTGCCCTGCTTGGTCGTGGCGGTCGTGCTCGGCGTCGGGGTGGGCGTGGCGGACCCGCCGGGCAGGCCCGGCAGCCCGCCGGTGCCCGAGCCGGTGCCGGGCGTGCCGCCGGACTGGGGCAGAACGCCGAGCGGCGACTGCGGCAGCGTCACGTTCGGCACCTCCAGCATGTTGCGCATCTGCTGGCCGCTGCCGAGCATGTTCTCCAGGTCGGTGCCACCGAGCAGGTTCTGCGCGATGGAGTCGAAGTCCAGGTCGACGGTCAGCCGGACGTTGCCGTAGTCGCCCTCGATGACGTTCCCGAACGTCGCCGGGAACGGGAAGGTGATCAGCGTCTCCAGCGACCTCGGCAGGTCGTTGCCGGCCTTGTTGAGGTTCTTGAGGATGGTGTCGAGGTCCCGCAGGTTCGCGACCAGGTCGGCGTGCGACTGCCGGATCACGCCGGTCGTGGTGCGGCTCAGCCGGTTCAGCGCGACGAGCATCTTGGTGAGGTCGGCGCGGTTGCGGTTGAGGACGGTGATCGCCGGGCCGGTCTGGTCGATCGTGTCGGTGATCGTCTTGCGCTCGGCGGACAGCTTGCCGGTGAGCCGGTCGATGCTGTCGAGCGCCCGGGTGATCGCGGCGCGGTTGCGGTCCAGCGTGCCGGTGAAGGTGTTGACCTCGCCCAGCACCGACCGGATCGTCGACTCGCGGCCGCCCATCGCGGCCTGGAGCTCGTGGCTGATCGTCGCGACCTGCTCGATGCCGCCGCCGTTCAGCAGCAGCGACATGGCCGACAGGACCTCTTCGATCTCGGTGCCGCGGCTGGTGCGGGCCAGCGGGATCAGGTCGCCGGAGCCGAGCTCGCCGACGGCGGGCTGGCCCGTGGGCGGCGCGAGCGCGACGTACTTCTCGCCGAGCAGGCTCGTCTGGCCGATGCTGGCCGTGGCGTTGTCGGGCAGCTTCACGTCCTTGCGGACCTTGACGGTGACGACGGCGTGCCAGCCGCTCGTCCCGCCGGCGAGGTCGATCTTCTCGACCTTGCCGACGGACACGTCGTTGACCTTCACGACCGACTGCGGGACGAGGTCCAGCACGTTCGAGAACTCGATCCTGACGGTCTTCGGGTCCGAGCCGAGGTCGGGGCCGCCGGGCAGCGGGAGCGAGTCGACGCCGCTGAACGAGCAGCCCGACAGCGCCGCGACGCCCGCGAGCGCCGCCGCGCCGAGCAGCCGCGCCCGGCGGAGCGCCCCGCGCCGCGGGCTCCGTGTCGTGCTCATCGGCCACCTCCGGGCAGCAGCGAGGTGATGTCCTGGGGCTGGTGCTGGGTCGCGGCCGTCCTGCTCGTGCCGGACGTCTTGCCCGCACCGGCGGACTTCGTGCTCTTCGAGCCGCTCTTCCCGCCGGGCCCGTACGCGTCCGGCGGGATCGGCACCGGGTCGTAGTGCGTGGTCAGCGCCGTGATCCAGGACAGGTCCAGGTTGAGGCCGGCCAGCGCCGTGCCGATGCCGTTGTACGGCGTGACGAAGTCGAGGCACTGCTTGGCCGGGGTGCCGACGGAGTAGGCCAGCGAGCACACCCAGTCGGCCAGGTTGTTGAACTGGCGGAAGTTGTCGCGGGTGTGGATCGTCCCGGAGATCGGGTCGTACGCGCGGGCCAGGTTGTTGACGGCGAGCGGCGCGGTCTGGAGCAGCTCGGCGAAGGAGTCCTTCTCCTTCACGAGCACCCCGGTGATCTGCGCGAGCTGCCGGACGTTGCTCGCCAGCTCGCTCCGGTTGTCCTTGATGAACCGCTGGACGTTCCGCAGGGTCGGGGCCAGGGTGTTGAGCGCCGCGCTCAGCTCCTCCTTCTCCCCCGCGAGCTGCCCGGAGACGCCGTTCAGGTGCCCGGTGAACGACCTGATCTGCTGGTCGTTGGCCTTCATCGTGTCCGTGATGACGCGCAGGTTCCGGATCGTGTCGGCGACGTCGCCGCGGTCGGCGCTGAGCGTGCTCAGCATCTTGGACGTGTCGCTGATCGTCTGCCGGATGTCGGTGCCCTGGCCCTCCAGGTTGGCGGCGCCGACCTGGAGCAGCCGCGACAGCGAGCCCTGGCCGTCGGCGCCGGGCGCGTTGGCGCCCTGCGGGCCGAGGGCCTTGGTCAGGTCGCTCAGGCTGCCGCTGACCTCGTCTACCTCGACGGGCACCGCGGTGCGGTCGATCGTCAGCGTCGCGTCGTCCGCCAGCACCGCGCCGCCCTTGTAGACGGGCGTGAGCTGGACGTACCGGTCGGCGACGAGCGTCTGGTTGACGATGACGGCCTGCGCGTTGGACGGCACCTTGTACTTGGCGTCGTACTTCAGCTCGACCCGCACCGAGTCGCCGATGGGAGTGACCTTGGTGACCTGGCCGACCTTGATGCCGAGGATGCGCACCTCGGCGCCCTTGTAGAGGCCGACGGTCTTGCTGAAGTACGCCGTCACGTGGCGCTGCTTGGGCTCCTGGAGGAGCAGCATGAGCGCGGCAGCCAGCACTGCGACGGCGAGGATGGCGCCGCCGAGGCGAAGGATGGTTGCGGAGTTACGCACGAGTGACCTGCCTGCTGCTCACGGGAGGAACGGCAACGGGTTGTTGCTCTGGTTACCGGTCTGGCCGCCCTGCTTCTGGCCGGTTCCCCGGCTTCCCTGGCTTCCCTGCTTCTTGGTGCCGGTGCCGCCCTGGGTGCCGGTGCCGCCGGTCGCCGACGAGGGGTTCTGGATGGACGCCGGGATCGGCAGGAGGTTCTGGATGAAGGAGTCGAACCACCGTCCGGTGCCCGTGACGTCCGAGAACTGCCGGGCGAAGGGCGCGAAGAGCTGGAGGATCCGGTCCAGGTTGTCCTGGTTCTTCAGCAGGATCCTGTTGACCTTGGCCAGGTTGTCCAGCATCGGCCGGATCTGCCCCTCGTTCTCCTTGATCAGCGCGTTCACCTGCTGGGAGAGCGTCACCGTGTTGATGAGGAGCTGGTGGATGACGGCGCGCCGGGCCTGCACGGCCTGGAGGACCTTGTCGCCGTCGTCGACCAGCTTGGCGAAGTCCTGGTTGCGGTCGGCGAGCAGCTGCGAGACGTCCTTGGCCTTGCCGGCCAGCTCGTGCAGCTCGTCGTCGCGGGAGGCGACCGTGTCCGACAGCCGCCGCAGCCCCTGGAGCGACGCCCGGATCTCCTCGGGGGAGTTCTTGAAGGTGTCCGACAGCACGTCGAACGACTTCGCGACCTCCTTGTAGTCGATCTTGCTGACCCGCTGGGTCAGCTCGCTGATCGCCGGGACGACCTCGAACGGCGTATGGGTCCGCTCGACGGGGATGTTGCGGCCGAGGCGGCCCGTCCCGCGCGGGGTGAGCGACAGGAAGTGCGCGCCGAGCACCGTCTTGATCTTGATGTCGGCCTCGGTGCGGTCGCCGAGCTTGACCCCGTCGTCCACCTTGAAGGTGACCTTGACGTGGTCGCCGTCCAGGTCGAGCGCGGTGACCTTGCCGACCTTGACGCCCGCGACGCGGACCTCCTCGTCCGGCTTCAGCCCGGCCGCCTCCTTGAACGCGGCGGTGTGGGTCGTGCCGCCCGAGATGAACGGGATGTTCTCCAGGTTCATCGCCAGCACCAGCAGCACGATGATGATCGCGAACGCGGTGAGGCCGATGGGGACCGGATTGCGCTCCCGGAAGGGGACCCTCATCTACTTGCACCTCGCGTTCTCGTTCACGATCGCCGGCGACTGGTAGACCGGTCCGCCCGGCAGCTTCACCTTCGCGTCGAGGCCGCAGATGTACATGTTGAACCAGGAGCCGTAGGACGAGATGTTCACGAGTCCCTGGAGACGGTCGGGGGTCCGCTTCAGGCCCTTGTCGAGCACGCCGCTGTTGGCGTTCAGCGTCCCGGTGAGCTGCCGGAGGCCCGCGATGTCGTTCCTGATCCCCGGACGGGCGTCCTGGAGCAGGTCCTGCGTGGTGCCGGTGAGCTGGTTGATCGCGGCGACCGAGTCGAAGATCGCCTGGCGGTCGTTGGAGACCCCGCCGACGAACCCGCGCAGGTCCGTGATCAGCTGGTTGACCTCGTCGTGCCGCTCGTCGATCGTGCCCAGCACGTTGTTCAGGTTGGTGATCACCTGGCCGATGACCCGGTCCCGGTCGGCGAGCGTGTTGGTCAGCGAGGCGACGTGCGCGAGCAGGCTGTTGACCGTGCCGCCCTCGCCCTGGAGCGTCTGGACGATCTGCGTCGCCAGCCTGTTGACGTCGTCCGGCTCCAGCGCCCGGAACAGCGGCCGGAACCCGTTGAACAGGGTGGTGAGGTCCAGCGCGGGCTGCGTCTGGTTCACCGGGATCGTGCCGCCCGGCCGCAGGTAGGAGTTCGTCTGGCCGGCGCCGTCGGTCAGCGCGAGGTACCGCTGCCCCATCAGGTTCCGGTACCGGATCTGCGCCTGCGTGGTCGTCGGCAGGCCCGCCTGGAACACGCCGTCCTTGGTGACGCTGAACGTCACCTCGGCCTGGGTGCCGTGGTACAGCCTGATCTTCTCGACCTGGCCGACCCGGACGCCCGCAACGCGCACGTCGTCCTTGTTCAGCAGCCCGGCCACGTCCGTGAAGATCGCCTTGTAGCGGCGCGTCTCGCCGAACCGGTAGTTGGAGATCGTCATCGCCAGCACGCCGGTGAACAGCGAGGTCACGACGACGAAGATCGCGAGCTTGACGGCCGCGCTCGTGGTCTTCACTTCACCGTCACCACCGATCCCTGCATGACCGGGGCGAACAGGAGCTGCGCCACGTCGGAGACGTCGGTGGCCGGGGTCCGCGTCATGGGGCCCACGACATTCTTGATCGTTTCCTTCTCGCTCAGGGAGCCCGGATCGACGAACACGTTGGACAGCGCGCGGCCGCGGCTGCCGCTCCCGGCGCCCTCGTCGGCGGGCCCGGGGTTCTTCCACCACAAGTCGTCCTGGGTGCCGTCGAGCGCGAGGTAGTCGGGGAAGGGCACCTTCGGGTTCGGGAGGCCGTAGCAGCGCGGGTTCCGCTGGTCCTTCGCCTCGGGCAGGTCCAGCGGGTACTTGTAGCCCGGCCGCGGCTTGACGATCTCGATGGTGAGGTTGAAGGTCTTGGACCCGTTCCCGCCGGCCACCCGCTCCGCCTCCGGCTGGAGCTTCATCAGGCCGGCGAACACGCACGGAAGCGACGGCGAGTACCGGGCGACGAGCGCCAGCCCGTCCCGGTTGGCGATGTTGACGCCGATGATCTTCGGCGCGTTGGCCCGCATGAACGCGTCGCCGTCGGTGGCGAGCCCGGTCACCGCGGGGATCAGCCGCTCGATCGTCCCCGTCTTGTCGGTGATCGTCTTGCTGGTGACGTTGAGGTTGCG
This sequence comes from Actinomadura fibrosa, assembly GCF_900659615.1. Classification (GTDB taxonomy): domain Bacteria; phylum Actinomycetota; class Actinomycetes; order Streptosporangiales; family Streptosporangiaceae; genus Spirillospora; species Spirillospora fibrosa. Next base: position 36,789 of record NZ_CAACUY010000012.1, read on the forward strand.
CAGCGTCTGGAGCAGGTCCGGCGCCGCCGCGCTGTAGATGTCGGACACGTCCGCCAGCGAGTTCAGGTCGTGCACCAGCGTGCCGAGCTGCGGGTTGATCTTCTTCAGCAGCGCGTCGGCCTGTTCGAGGTTCCGCCCGATCTGGTCGCCGCGGCCCTGGAGGGCCGTCGCCAGGGCGTTCAGCGTCGCGTTCAGCTCCGCCGGCTTGACCGCCTGGAGCAGCGGCAGCAGGTGGTCGAGCACCTGGTTGATCTCGACGGCCGCCTGCGAGCGGTCCTGCTGGATCACCTGGCCCCGGTGCAGGCCCTTCGGGCCCGGCTGCGCCGGGATCTGGAGGTCCACGTACTTCTCGCCGAACAGCGTCTTCGGCAGCAGCCGCGCCTGGACGTTGTTCGGGATCTTCTTCGCCTTGTCCGGGTCCAGCGCCAGGTTGATCGTCGCGCCGTTCGCGGTCGCCTCCGTGCTGCGGACCTCGCCGACGATCAGGCCGCGGACCTTCACGTCCGAGCGCGGCAGCAGCTGGAGCCCGGCGCGCTCGGTCGACACCTTCACCCGCAGCACCGGCGTCAGCGCCTTGTTGAACAGCGCGACGGTCAGCGCGAGCAGCAGGAGGATGACGACCACCATCGACAGCCCCATCACGCGGTAGCGCATTCTCGTGCTCATGGCTTCGCTCCGCTCAGCGGCTCGCAGCCGTTCATCCGCGACGGCTTCCCTCGTCGCTCCGGTCGCAGGCTCCCTGCGCTCCTCAGTCCAGCCGCCGCGCGGCCGCTCACGGTACTCATCGCCGCGCTACCCCGCGATCCGGACGGTCGTCGTGGCGCCCCAGATCGCCATGCCGAGCAGCAGGTCGGTCACGTTGATCACGACGATGCTGGTGCGCACCGCGCGGCCCACCGCGACGCCGACCCCGGCCGGTCCGCCGCTCGCGTGGTAGCCGTAGTAGCAGTGGATCAGCATCACCAGCACCGCGAAGATGATCACCTTGCCGAACGACCACAGGATGTCGTTCGGCGGCAGGAACAGATGGAAGTAGTGGTCGTAGGTGCCCGTCGACTGCCCGTAGAACATCGTCACGATCAGCCGGGTCGCGCCGTAGGAGGCGAGCAGGCCGACGATGTACAGCGGGACGACCGCGATCATCCCGGCCAGCATCCGGGTGGTGACGAGGAACGGCATCGACGGAACCGCCATGACCTCCAGCGCGTCGATCTCGTCGGAGATCCGCATCGCGCCGAGCTGGGCGGTGAAGCCGCAGCCGACCGTGGCCGACAGGGCCAGCGCCGACACCAGCGGCGCGATCTCGCGCGTGTTGAAGTAGGAGGCGACGAACCCGGTGAACGCGGCGGTGCCGATCTGGTTCAGCGAGTTGTAGCCCTGGAGGCCGACCTGGCTGCCGGTGAAGAACGTCATGAAGCCGACGATCACCACGGAGCCGCCGATCACCGCGAGGCCGCCGGTGCCGAGGCTCACCTCGGCGAGCAGGCGCAGCACCTCCGTGCGGTACCGGCGCAGGACGCGGAACGTCCACGCGAACGCCCGCGCGTAGAACGAGAGCTGGTGGCCGAAGTCGTCCAGTCGTTCCAGGGGTGCGTTCACCACCCGGGTGACGGCCTTGCCCGTCTTGCTCGGGGCCGCCATCTACATACCCTTCGACGGGACGAACTGGAAGTACAGGGTGGAGATCAGGAAGTTCTCCAGGAAGAGCAGCATGAAGGTGATGACGACGGTCTGGTTGACCGCGTCCCCCACGCCCTTCGGGCCGCCCTTGGCGTTCAGGCCCTTGTAGGCCGCGACCAGGCCGGCGGTGATGCCGAACACGAACGCCTTGAACTCGGCCTGGAGCAGGTCGGGCAGCTGGGCGATCGCGTTGAACGAGGCCAGGTAGGCGCCGGGGGTGCCGTCCTGGAGCATGACGTTGAAGAAGTAGCCGCCGACGAGGCCGACCACCGAGACCAGCCCGTTGAGGAACAGCGCGACGAACGCGCAGGCGAGCATCCGCGGCACCACCAGGCGGTGCAGCGGGTTGATGCCCAGCACCTCCATGGCGTCGATCTCCTCGCGGATCTTGCGGGAGCCGATGTCGGCGCACATCGCCGAGCCCGCGGCGCCCGCGACCAGCAGCGAGGTGACCAGCGGGCTCGCCTCGCGGACGATCGCGACCACCGCGGTCGCGCCGGTGTAGGACTGCGCGCCGAGCTGCCGGATGAGCCCGCCGACCTGCAACGACAGGACGCCGCCGAACGGGATGGCGACCAGCATCGTGGGCACGACGGTGACGCTGACGATGAACCAGGCCTGCTGGATGAACTCGCGCCACTGGAACGGCCACTGGAACATCGCCCGGCCCGTGTCGAGGCACAGGGCGAAGAACCGTCCCGGTTCCTTGACGGCGACGTTCACCGCGCCATCACCGATCTTGCGGAACGTGGCGGAAGAGCCGCCGCCCTTCCTGCCCCCTCGCTGGTCCGCGCCGATACCAGGAGTGGACATCAGTACCCTGCACCCGCCCCGTGCTGGCCGGGCGGCGGGCTCGGGTAGCGGCCGCCGGGAGCGCCCGGCGGCGGTCCGCCGGGAACGTGGTCGGCGCCCGCGGGCGCCATCGACGCCACGTACCGCGGCCACTCCTCCACCCAGTTGCGGCCCAGGTCGTCGATGAACGAGCCGGGCGGCGGGGTGACGCCGTGCGCGGCGCACCAGGCGCCGGGCGCGTGCTGGGCCGGGCGGACGCGGCCGTCGCTCGCCATGAGCTGCGGCGGGATCGGCGGCAGCTTGCCGGGGTCGTGGCCCATCTTGGCCTCGGCCTCCAGCTCGGAGACGTCCTTCTCCTCCGACATGCCGATCGGCCCGACCTTGCGGGCGTTGAGGAACTGCCGGACGACCGGCTCCTCGCTCGACAGCAGCATCTCGCGCGGCCCGAACATGACGAGCTCGCGGCGGAACAGCAGGCCGATGTTGTCCGGAACGGTCCGGGCGGTGTTGATGTCGTGGGTGACGATCAGGAACGTCGCGTTGATCTGCGCGTTCAGGTCGACGATCAGCTGGTTCAGGTAGGCGGTGCGGACCGGGTCGAGGCCGGAGTCCGGCTCGTCCACCAGGAGGATCTCGGGGTCGAGGACGAGCGCGCGGGCGAGCCCGGCGCGCTTCTTCATGCCGCCGGAGATCTCGCCGGGCAGCTTGCCCTCGGCGCCGAGGAGACCGACCATGTCCATCTTTTCCAGGACGATCCGCTTGACCTCGGACTCGGACTTCTTGGTGTGCTCGCGCAGCGGGAAGGCGATGTTGTCGAACAGGTTCATCGACCCGAACAGGGCGCCGTCCTGGAAGAGCACGCCGAAGAGCTTGCGGGTGTCGTAGAGCTGGGACTCGGGCAGGTACGGAAGGTCCCGGTCGCCGACCCAGATGTGGCCGCGGTCGGGCTTGAGCAGGCCGACCAGCGACTTCAGGAACACCGACTTGCCGGTGCCGGAGGGGCCCAGGAGAACGGAGATCTCTCCCGCGGGCAGCGTCAGCGACACGTCCTGCCAGATGGTCTGACGGCCGAAGGACTTCGTCAGTCCCTCGACTCTGATCTCGACGCCCACTCGTCACCTTTCGTCCAGGCCGGGGTAATCCCGAACGTCCGTCACACCATGTGACCGACCCGTTGCTACCGCTCGGTAGCAGTGACGGGTGCCACTACCGTAGCGGCCCACCGTCCAAATGGAAGAGGTTCAGTCCCAGATCAGCGGCTAAATGCGACGTCGTAAGACAATCGTTACTTACGGCGCCTCTGAGGCTAGTGGTCCGGGAACCAGCGCCTCAAGCGGGGGGACGGGCGAACCGCCGGAGCGGCGACCGGGGACGGGCGGCCTGGTGTGACCACAGCGTCACGACGGGACGCTACGCCGCGCGCCGAGCGCCGCACAACCCGTTCCGGCGCACGCTTTTTCCCGAACCTTTGTCACTCCCGCACAGGGAAGACGCCCTTTGGGCGGCCCCGGGCACTCATTCGGCGACAACCGGTGACGGTGCGTTGACCAGGCATGACGCAAGGAGGCGGCCACCCCACCACGGTGGGATGACCGCCTCCTGGAGAGCGACGGGACGCGGAGCGCGCCCCGGAAGCCCGGAGCCGTCCTTACTTGACGGTGACCGACGCGCCGGCCTTCTCCAGAGCCTCCTTGGCCTTGTCGGCCGTCTCCTTGTTGACCTTCTCCAGCAGCGGCTTCGGCGCGCTGTCGACCAGGTCCTTGGCCTCCTTGAGGCCGAGGCTCGTCAGGGAGCGGACCTCCTTGATGACCTGGATCTTCTTGTCGCCGGCGCCTTCGAGGATGACGTCGAACTCGTCCTGCACGGCGGCCTCGTCGCCACCGCCGGCGCCGCCCGCCGCGGGGGCGGCGGCAACGGCCGCGACCGGGGCGGCGGCCTTGACGTCGAAGACCTCCTCGAACTGCTTCACGAACTCGGACAGCTCAAGGAGGGTCATCTCCTTGAAGGCGTCGAGCAGGTCGTCGGTGCTGAGCTTCGCCATGATGCTTCCTCCGCTATGGCTTGTATGTGGGTGGTGGGGAACCGCGGGTGCCTACTCGGCGGGAGCCTCGGCGGGCTCGCCGGCCTCGCCGCCCTCGCCCTCGCGCTTGACGCGCAGGGCCTCGGCGAGCTGGGCCGCCTGGGTCGGCAGCGCGACGAACAGGGCGGCGGCGTTGGCCATCGAACCCTTCATCGCACCGGCCAGCTTCGCGAGGAGGACCTCGCGCGACTCGAGGTCCGCGAGCTTGCCGATCTCGGACGCGTCCATCGACTTGCCGTCGATGAAGCCGCCCTTGATGACCAGCAGCGGGTTGGCCCTGGAGAAGTCGCGCAGACCCTTCGCGGCCTCGACCACGTCGCCCTTCACGAAGGCGATGGCCGAGGGCCCTTCGAGCAGCTCGGAGAACTGCTCGTCGACACCGGCCTCGCCGGCGGCGCGCTTGGTCAGCGTGTTCTTCACCACGGCGAACCTGGCGTTCTCGCCGAGGTTGGTGCGCAGCTCCTTGAGCTGCGCCACCGTGAGCCCGCGGTACTCGGTCAGCACGGCGCCGGTGGAGCTCTCGAACTCGCTCTTGAGCTCGGCGATCGCCGCGGCCTTCTCGGCCTTAGCCATGGGGCCTCCTTCCGATACCTGGGTGGTTGCGACCTTCGCCCGTCCCGGAGGACGGGGTCCGATCCACCAAAAAACGCCCCGGCGCAGGCGCACGGGGCGTAGGCAGGGCACGGAGGCCATGCGGAAGCTCTCGTCTCACCTACGCAGGCCGCCCGACGAATCGGGTCCTTCGGTCATCTCGGCTGAGATGACGACCGGCGGTCTTCGGCAGACAACAGGGTACGTGCTCGCCGTCCGACTTTCCAAATCGCCGGAGGCGGCCGGGGAGCCGGAGCGGCCAGGGAGCCGCGCCGGCGTGCGGCGCGGCCCTCCCGGAACGCGGACCGGTCAGGTCCCGGCGGTCGGCAGGCCGCCGCCCATGTTCTTCAGCAGGGCGCCGAAGTCGGTGACCTGGTCGGCCGGCGGCGCCGTGACCTGCACCGGCTTCCCGAAGTCCCGGTAGTTCATGGTCATGGTCGTCGCACCCTCGGCGGTCTGCCCCGTCTTCATGACCACCTTGCGGGGCAGCTGCTGGCCGTCCACCCACAGGTCGAAGGCCATCGAGTCGATCCCGCTCTGGCCCAGGCTCTTGCGGTACAGCTCCTGCCGGTCCGCCGGCAGCTTGGCGATGGCGTCCTCCGGCCGGAAGGTGCCGGTGTAGTGCGTGGTCTCCACGCCGTTCACCGTCTCCTTGCCGACCTCGCGGGCGTCCTTGGACGCCGTCAGCATCCTCGTGTTCTGCACCGGGTCCAGCTGCCGCGACTGCTGGAGCAGCTGGTCGATGTTCAGGCCGGACTTCCGCCCCAGCTCGTCCAGCGAGATCTTCATCCACGGCTTGGCCGAGGCACCGCCGCCGAGCTGGGACAGCATCGGCATCTTCATGTACATCGTGCGCCCGACGAGCACCTGCTCCATGCCACCCGTCGACTTGCCCGCGACCGTCATGTTGTCGAACTTCATGCGGTAGGCCAGGTCGGGCTTGGTGCGGTACTGCATGCTGCCGGTCATCGTGACGTCGCCGTCCGACGCCCCGGTGCTCCGCATCGACAGGTCGGCCTGGAACGAGTCGGTGCTGCCGGTCTTCTCGGCCGTCTTGCCCAGCACCTGCGCCGCGGTGAGCCGGACGTTCGCGCCGGCCTCGTTCACCTTGTCCCCGGCGTCTCCGAGACAGCCGGTGAGGGAGAGGGCGAGGCCGGTGGCCAGCGCCGTGCCCGCGGCGAAACGACGAATCATTGGGGGGAGTCTCCTTCGTCTGGTCTGAGTGCCCGAGCGCTCCGGCCGGACGTTCAGTGTGACGCGAGGAAGACTACCGGGGTTCCGTTTGTCCCGAGGTGCCGGTTATGAGATGGGACAAGTGGGACGTCTGGGACGCGCCCGGGAGGGCGTGTCCCAGGGCGTGCCCTAGGGGGGCTCTAGTTGCCACCTCCGAGGATCGAGCCCAGCGAGAGCTCGCCCACCTGGTCCGACGGCGGCGGGTTCACGCTGAACGACTTGCCGTAGTCGCTGTAGAGGACGGTGACCGAGCCGCTCTCGCCCTGCGAGCCCGTCGCCGTGGAGGTGAGCTTGCGCGGGAGGTTCTGGCCGTCCGTCCACACGTTGAAGTTGATCTTGGCGTTCTTGTCGTCCTTGTCCAGCCACGTGGACACCTTGTCGCGCGCCTGCGCGTCCAGGCGGTTCAGCGCGTCCTGGACGGTCACCGTGCCGGTGTAGTGCGTGGTCTTCACGCCGTCGACCGTCTCGGTGCCGACGCGGCGGGCGTCCTTGGAGCCGGTGAACATCTTCGTCTGCTCGGCCGGGTCGACCTTCTGGATCTGGTTGACGAGGTCCTGCACGTCGAGACCGGTCCGCTGCGCCACCTGGTTCGCGTCGATCTTCAGCCACTGCTTGCCGCCGCTGACGAACCGGGCGAGCTGCGGCACCTTCGCGTACAGGACGTCGTCGGTGAAGATCGCCTGCCCCTTGACGCCCGCGAGCGACCGCCCGCCCTGGCTGACCTCGTCGATCCGGGCGCTGAACTTCACCGCCGGCCGCAGCCGGAACTGCCCGGTCGCGTGGACTTTGCCGCCGTCGCTCCCCGTGCCCGTCACGGTGAGGTCGGCCTTGAAGGTGTCGGACTCCCCGGTCTTCTGGGACGACTTCAGCAGCGCCTCGTTGGCGCTGAGCTTCATGTTCTCGGTGCCGTTGCCCGACCCGTCACCGTTGCACCCGGACAGGAGGAGCGCGGCGCCGACGGCGGTGCCGCCGGCCGCCACTGCGAGTCGTCGGTTCATGGGGGTTGAGCCTCCTTTGTCGCCCTGCTGGTGTTCCCAGTCTCTCCAGGCGCCAACGGCACGGCATCCCCCGGTGGTACGAATGGGGCCTCCGGCGGTACGACCTCCGGCGTACCCTCCCGGGACACGAAGGTCAGCCGTACGAGAGGTCAGCCGTACGAGCTGAAGGTCATCGAGCCGGTGAGGTTCGTGCCCGGTACGGCGGCGTTCAGGCCCACCCAGGACGGCCGCCCGCTCTTGGCGTCGGCCCAGAGGTCGAGGCCCACCGCGGTGCTGTCGGGCAGCACCGCGCGGGCCCGGGACGCCACGTCCTTCGGGAGCAGCGTGTACACGGCGCCGAGGACGGCCTGCGCCAGGTAGTGGCTGGAACCGGACGCGTTCGGCCCGGTCGCCGTCACCCCCGGCACGGAGCGGATCACGTACGTGAGCTGCCGCGGGTCCGACCCGTTGCGCAGCGTCGCGAGCTGCTTCGAGGTCAGCTTCGACTTCGTCCACTTTTCGCCGTCGTAGCCCGACAGCGTGCTCCCGCTCACGACCACCTTCTGGGTGACCTTGGTGAGCACGCCGTCCTTCATGATCTGCCGGTGCCCGACGGCGCTCATCGCGAACGTCGGCCACGTCCGGAACGTCGCGGTCTCCGTCAGCCACTGGTAGTTGCGCGAGCCGCCCGAGAGCTTCACGTCCGTCACGCGGGTGAACGAGCGCAGCGCCGGCCCGGGAACCGGCTTCCTGGACGCGCCGCCGGACCGGTTCCCGGCGCCGTTCCCCGAGCCCGCCCCGGGCTGGGCGGAGCCTGACGTCTTCGGCGCCGCCGAGTCGGCCGCGTCGCCCTGGCCCACCGGGTCCTGCCGGACCATGGCCGCCGAGGGCTCCAGCGCCCCGTCGCCCTTCGGCGAGCTGTGGCCGATCTTGACGCCCATCACGATCGCCGTGGGCACGACGGCCACGGCCACGACGGAGGAGATCGCGATGATTCGGTCAGTTCGACGCTTCACGGAGAGAATTCAACACCAGATTCCTCACCGGTAACAAAGCGATCAGGCAAGGATCTGTCCGGATCCGGACGCCGATTCGTGTATCCGCGCGTCGAACGGGCGCAAAAGATGACAGGGCGTCCCCCTACGGGAACGCCCTGTCGTCTCTGCCCTGCTCGTCCGGAGCTGTCCGACCGCGGCGGCCGGACGGGAACCGGATCAGGCCTCGTCGAGCTCCGCGGTCAGGTTGCGGACCGCGTTCGGGTCCACCGGGATGCTCGGGCCCATCGACGTGGTCAGCGAGGCCTTCTTGACGTACCGGCCCTTCGCCGCCGACGGCTTGAGCCGCTGGATCTCCTCGACGGCCGCGGCGTAGTTCTCCACGAGCTGGCGCTCGTCGAAGGACGCCTTGCCGATGATGAAGTGGAGGTTCGCGTGCCGGTCCACCCGGAACTCGATCTTGCCGCCCTTGATGTCGGCCACGGCCTTCGCCACGTCCATGGTGACCGTGCCGGTCTTCGGGTTCGGCATGAGGCCGCGCGGGCCGAGCACCCGGCCGAGCCGGCCGACCTTGCCCATCTGGTCCGGCGTCGCCACGACCGCGTCGAAGTCCAGGAAGCCGCCCTGGATCCGCTCGATCATGTCGTCGGAGCCGACCAGGTCGGCGCCGGCCTCGCGGGCCTCCTCCGCCTTCGCGCCGCCGGCGAAGACCAGCACGCGGGCGGTCTTGCCGGTGCCGTGCGGCAGGTTGACGGTGCCGCGCACCATCTGGTCCGCCTTGCGGGGGTCGACGCCGAGCCGGAGCGCGACCTCGACGGTCGCGTCGAACTTGGTGACGGTGGTGTCCTTGGCCAGCTTCACGGCCTCGACCGGGCTGTACAGCCGCTCGCGGTCGATCTTCTCGGCCGCGGCGCGGTAGCCCTTGCTGCGCTTCATGTCGGTTCCTCCAACGGAACGTGTGGTACGGGCCGCGCAGGCCCTTCCACGGGTGGGGACTACTTGACCTCGATGCCCATGGAGCGGGCGGTGCCGGCGACGATCTTCTCGGCGGCGTCGAGGTCCTTGGCGTTCAGGTCGGGCATCTTGGTCGTGGCGATCTCGCGGATCTGGTCGCGGCTGACCGAGCCGACCTTGGTCTTGTGCGGCTCGCCGCTGCCCTTCTCGATGCCCGCGGCCTTCAGGATGAGCTGCGCGGCCGGCGGGGTCTTGGTGACGAAGGTGAACGACCGGTCCTCGTAGATGGTGATCTCTACGGGGATGACGTTGCCGCGCTGGGACTCCGTGGCAGCGTTGTACTGCTTGCAGAAGTCCATGATGTTGACGCCGTGCGGGCCGAGCGCGGTGCCGACGGGCGGCGCCGGGGTGGCCTGGCCGGCCTGGAGCTGCACCTTGACGAGCGCGGCGATCTTCTTCTTCGGAGGCATGGCGCCTTCCTCTCGTTCCTGTTTCGTGTCGATCCCGACTCCCGCACGGGCGGGCAACACCGTCGGCCGGAACGTAAGCCGGGGTGTTGGGATCCTCAGAGAACCGCACGGATGCGGAAGATCAGGAGCCGGGCGCAGCGCGCCCGGGCAGCGGCCGCCCCCGCCGGAACGGGAGGCGACCCGACCAGGGTACCCGCTAAATCTTGGAGACCTGGTTGAAGGACAGCTCGACCGGCGTCTCCCGGCCGAAGATCGAGACGAGCACCTTGAGCTTCTGCTGCTCGGCGTTGATCTCGTTGACCGTGGCGGGCAGCGTCGCGAACGGGCCGTCCATGACGGTGACCGACTCGCCGACCTCGAAGTCGACGGTGTGCGCGACCTTGGCCTGCTCCTTGGCCTTGACCGCGCCCTCCTCGGGCTCGGGGGCCAGCAGGTTGGCGACCTCGTCCAGGCTCAGCGGGGACGGCTTGTTCAGCAGCCCGACGAACCCGGTCACGCCCGGCGTGTTGCGGACCGCGGCCCACGACTCGTCGGTCAGCTCCATGCGGACGAGGATGTAGCCCGGCAGGACCTTCTCGTTGACCTTCTGGCGCTTGCCGCCCTTGATCTCGGTCACCTCGTGCTGCGGGACCTCGATCTGGAAGATGTAGTCCTCCATGTTGAGGGTCTGCGTCCGGGTCTCGATGTTGGTCTTGACCCGGTTCTCGTAGCCCGCGTAGGAGTGCACGACGTACCAGTCGCCCGGCTGGAGCCGGAGCTGCATCTTGAACTCGGCGTACGGGTCGGCGGGGGGCCCGGCGGGCTCCTCCTCGTCCTCGTCGCCCGCGTCGGCGCCGGCGGCGTCGTCGCCCTCGACCGCCTCGGCGAGGTCGGCGGCGCCCTCGGCGGCGTCGGCGGGCGGCTCGTCCTCGCCTTCGAGCTTCGTGTCCGCGGGCTCGGCGTCGCCGGCGGCGACGGCGGCCTCGGCCGCCTCGTCGACGGGCTCGGCCGCCTGGTCGGCCGCAGCAGCCGCAGCGGACTGGGCCTCTTCGATGGCCTCGTCGTAGGGCTGTGAGGACTCGGACACGGTGACTCTTTCTCTCGTACGGTCTGCGGTGATGAACGTGCGCGGTGCTTGCGCTGTCTGCCTTGCGGTGCTGCTCCCGGGTGCCGGGCCCGCGGTGCGGCGGGGCCGCCCCGGTGGCCGGCGGCTCAGCCGAAGATCTCGTAGATGCCCTTCTGCAGGCCCCAGTCGAGACCGGACACGATCGCGACCATGACCAGCACGAACACGAGGGAGACCGTCGTGTACGTGATGAGCTCCCGGCGCGTGGGCCAGATGACCTTGCGCAGCTCGGCGATGACCTGGCGCACGAACAGGGCCGGGGTGGTCCGCTTGTGCGCGGCCTTCCCCTTGCCTTCGTCCTTGGCCGCGGCCTCGCCGCGCGTCTCAGTCGCCATTGCCGCCGTTCACCTCATAGGTCGTGTTCCAACCACCCAGTGGTTGTCGCGCGGAGCCCGTACCGCGGGGTGCCACGGCGGCCGCCGCGGCGCGGACGGCACGGGTGCGCGCACCGCACCTCGCAGGGCAGGAGGGACTCGAACCCCCAACCGCCGGTTTTGGAGACCGGAGCTCTACCAATTGAGCCACTGCCCTTCATCTCCGATGAAGGAGATACTGCATCTCCGGTGAAGGAGAAACACCCGGCCGCGAGGACCGGGATCGTGCGGACACCAGCTTACGGGCTCTTGGGAACGTCCTTGTGCGGACAGGCTCGTATACCGGTGACGCGTCACTTGGAGGGTGAGTCTACGTCTCCGAGGCCCCCGCGTCGAACCAGACCGCCGGAGATCCTCCCGGGACGGCGGCGGACGCCGCGCGACCGGCCCGGACATATGGCCCGGGTCACGGCCCGGCTTCTGTAACGATAGGGACATGAGCATCGACCGTCCTCGCATCTCCCAGCGCATCGCCGCGATCTCCGAGTCCGCCACGCTGGCCGTCGACGCCAAGGCCAAGGCGCTGAAGGCGGCGGGCCGCCCGGTCATCGGGTTCGGCGCGGGCGAGCCCGACTTCCCGACGCCCGAGTACATCGTGGAGGCCGCGGTCACCGCGTGCAGGGTGCCCCGGTTCCACAAGTACACGCCCGCCGGCGGGCTGCCCGAGCTGCGCGCCGCGATCGCGGAGAAGACCGAGCGCGACTCCGGCTACCGGGTCGAGGCGGCGCAGGTCCTCGTGACCAACGGCGGGAAGCAGGCGGTGTACGAGGCGTTCGCGGCGCTGCTCGACCCGGGCGACGAGGTGCTCGTGCCGGCTCCGTACTGGACGACCTACCCCGAGTCGATCAAGCTCGCGGGCGGCGTCCCGGTGGACGTGGTCGCCGACGAGACGACCGGCTACAAGGTGAGCGTCGAGCAGCTGGAGGCGGCCCGCACCGACCGGACGAAGGTGCTGCTGTTCGTCTCGCCGTCCAACCCGACGGGCGCGGTCTACAGCCGCGCCGAGATCGAGGAGATCGGCCGCTGGGCGGACGGGCACGGCCTGTGGGTGATCACGGACGAGATCTACGAGCACCTCGTGTACGGCGGCGCCGAGTTCCACTCGCTGCCCGTGCTGGTGCCCGAGCTCGCCGACCGCACGCTGGTGCTGAACGGCGTGGCGAAGACGTACGCGATGACGGGCTGGCGGGTGGGCTGGCTGATCGGCCCGGCGGACGTGGTGAAGGCCGCGGCGAACATGCAGTCCCACGCGACGTCCAACGTGGCGAACGTGTCGCAGGCCGCGGCGCTCGCCGCGGTGACCGGCGACCTGTCGGCGGTGGCGGAGATGCGCACGGCGTTCGACCGGCGCCGCCAGACGATGGTCCGGATGCTGAACGAGATCCCCGGGATCGTGTGCCCCGAGCCGGAGGGGGCGTTCTACGCCTACCCGTCGGTCAAGGCGCTGCTCGGGAAGGAGATCCGCGGCAAGCGCCCGCAGACGTCGGTGGAGCTGGCCTCGCTGATCCTGGAGGAGGCCGAGGTCGCGCTGGTCCCGGGCGAGGCGTTCGGTACGCCCGGCTACTTCCGCCTCTCGTACGCGCTCGGCGACGACGACCTGGTCGAGGGCGTGTCGCGGGTCGGCAAGCTGCTGGCCGAGGCGACCTGATCCAGGACGCCGTCACGACGAACAGACCGGCCCCGGGAACGTCGAGTTCCCGGGGCCGGTCTCGCTCGGACGAGCTACGGGTCCCGTCCGAGCGTCACTTCGGCGGGGCGTCGCGGGCGGCCCCTCCCCGCGCCCGGACGCCCCACCGGAGCGGGGCTCCTTGAGGTCAGGGGCGTACCCCCTCGGCGATGCGCAGGAGCTCGTTCCGCGCCGTGCCGCCGCCCGCCTTGACCACCACTCCGACGCCCGGACGGGCCAGCCAGGAGATCTGCCGGCCCGAATCGGGAGCGTCCGCGGTGAGCGCGGGCATCCCCCGGACGGACGCGTGACCGGGCACACCGCGCATGGGGGCGAGGTCCTCGGGGCCGAGCCCGCTATCCCGCACCACGGCGATCTCCACCCAGCCGGCGGAGCCGCGCCACGCGCAGGTCGTCGTCTTGCGTCCAGCCCCGTCCGCGACCGCGCAGGGCGCCGTCGCGGTGAGGCCCCGCGGGAGATAGGACACCCAGCCGGGCAGCGCCGGGACGCCGCCGGGCGCACCGGGCCGCGCCGTGTGCCCTCCGGTCCCGCCGGACGGGCGGGCGTCCGGCGGCTTCGGCGAGGTGCCCGTCCCGGGGCGTCCCGATGGAGACGGGGACGTGGGGACGCCCCGGGCGGGCGGCCGTTCCGGCTGCCGGAGCACCGAGGCGCGGTCCGGCGGTGCGGCCGTCCCGGGTGCTCCGGCAGGTGTGGCCCGGAACGACTGATAGGTGGGCACCAGGGCGATCGCGGCGACGGCCGCCGCTGCCGCGCCGACGGTGACGCGGATCCGCGCCGCGCGCCGCCGGTGGCGGCGCTTCACGTCGGCGGCGAGCGAGTCCGGCGCGGTCGCCTCGGCCACCCGCTCGGCCATGGCCTTCCGCAGTTCACTCTCCAGATCCATCGCTCAGCTCCCCAGTGGCGCCAGGTTCTCGTCGAGGCGTTCCCGGAGCCTGGCGAGCCCCCGGGATGCCTGGCTCTTGACCGTCCCGACCGAGCAGCCGAGGACCTTCGCCGTCTCCGCCTCCGACAGGTCCTCCCAGAAGCGCAGGACGAGCACCGCGCGCTGCCGCGGCCCCAGCCTGCGGAGCTCGTCCATGAGCGTCCCCCGCAGCTCCACGGCGTGGTTCGCCGAGACGGCGGGCGTCTCGGGCAGCCACGCCATCTGGATCTCCCGCAGCACGTTCCACCGCCGGGACCGGCTGATGACGAGGTTGACGAGGATCCGCCGGACGTACGGCTCCGGATCGACGTCGGCGTCCAGCCTGCCCCAGTGCCGGTACGCCTTCTCCAGCGCGGTCTGGAGCATGTCCTCGGCGTCCTGGCGGGCGCCGCACAGCAGCGACGCGGTGCGCAGGAGGGCGTCGCCGCGCGCCGTCACGAACTCGACGAACGACCGGTCGTCCCGGCGCTGCCTCGACTTCGTCCCGGCCCGGGAGCCGTCGGCCGGCGCCTGCGTCGGCTCGGTCCCGGCGCGGGTGTGCTCGCCGGGCGGCTCGCACTCCTGGCCGTGCCCGGACGAGCGAGGCACCGCTTCGCGATGGTCCGGGGAGGCCCGCCTCCGGCTTCGCCTCCCCGGTCGGTCACTCGCTCGCGAGATGGCTGGGGTCACTGTGGGAGTCCTAGGCGCGGTTGAGCGCGGCCGTCACGTCCCGGAGGCCGTTGCCCGCCAGGACGGGACTGCCGTTCACGAACAGCCAGTACCCGTCCGGGCCGAGCGCGAGGACGCCGTTGCCGCCGGGGGCCTGCCAGGCCACCGATCCGGCCACGGTGATCGCAGTGCCGCCCTCGGGCAGGCCCAGCACCCGCCGGAGCTGCTCCTGGGTCATGTGGGCGGGGACCTTCAGCCGTTCCACCGTGAGCCACTGGCCGGCCTTGCCCGTCCACTTCTGGGTGACGGCGCAGACGTGCTGCTTCTCCAGCGCCTTCGAGCCCTTGGTGACCGAAACGTAGCGCAGGCCCTTCGTCAGCATCACGGTCTTCTCGACCGGACCGCCGATCTTCACCGCGGCCGTGAGCTTGGAGCAGTCGAGCGCGGGGAGGGCGGGCAGGGCGGGCTTGGCCGGGACGCTCACGGACGGCGCGGTCGAAGGCGTGCCCTTGGGGAGCTTCACCTTGGCGTCCGGCAGGCAGGTCGGCAGCGTGGACGGCGTCCCGGGCTTCGCGGGCTTCGCGGGCGCGGCGGCCCCGGGCACGTTCGCCTTCGGCTGCTTGACGTCCGCCGGCATCTTGTCCGTGGGGAGCTTCGCCTCGGGAAGCTTCGCCTCGGGGAGCTTCGTGCCCGCGGGCAGCTCGGTCTTGGGCAGCTTCGCCCCGGGCAGCGCGGCCTCGGGCGCCTTCGCGCCGGTGGGCTTCACCTTGGGCAGCTTGGCCCCGGGCTTGGCGGCGGGAAGGCAGGTCGGAGCGGTGCTCGGCGCCGCGTCCTTGAGCTGGCGGACGGCCGTCGCCGCGGAGTCGTGCGACTGGAGGCCCGCCTCCTGCTGCGACCCGGTCATCGCCCACGTCGCGCCGCCGCCCACCGCGACGGCACCGACGGCGGACGCCGCGATCAGGGCGGCCTTCAGCGTGATCATCCTGTTCTCCTTCTGCCCGGCTGTCTCGTGCGCCCCTCATATACGCGCGGCCCCCGGAGGGGGTTGCACGCGGATTCCGGATTTTTTCGGGCATGGCCACGGCCGGCATGGCCGCCGCGTGTCATGGCAGGTAGCCCGGTCAGGTGATCCTGGTGGGGCGGGGGTTCGGGACGCGGCGTGATCCGGCAGCATTGGTCCATGGAGGCCCGTACCGTGTCAGCCCGCCCGGCCCAGGAACGTTCCGCGCCGGACCGCCAGGACGGCGCCCGCGTGGCGCCCGCACCCGCCCGTCCGGACGTGGCCCTGCTTCCCAAGGCGCACCTGCATCTGCACTTCACCGGCTCGATGCGGCATTCCACGCTCGTGGAACTCGCCGCCCAGCGCGGCGTGCACCTGCCGGACGCCCTCGTCGAGGACTGGCCGCCCCGGCTCCGCGCCACCGACGAGCGGGGCTGGTTCCGCTTCCAGCGGCTGTACGACATCGCGCGGTCCGTCCTCCAGACGCCGGACGACCTGCGGCGGCTGCTGCGGGAGACGGCCGAGGACGAGGCGGCGGAGGGGTCGGGCTGGCTGGAGATCCAGGTCGACCCGAGCGGGTACGCGGCGCGCTTCGGCGGCCTGACGCCGACCGTGGAGCTGGTGCTGGACGCGGCGCGCGAGGCGACGGAGGCGACCGGCGTCGGGATCGGCGTGGTGATCGCGGCGAACCGGACGCGGCACCCGCTCGACGCCAAGACGCTGGCGCGCGTGGCCGTCCGGTACGCCGACCGGGGCGTGGTCGGGTTCGGGCTGTCGAACGACGAGCGGCGCGGCCGGGCCTACGACTTCGAGGGCGCGTTCCGGATCGCCAAGCGCGGCGGGCTGCTGTCGGACCCGCACGGCGGGGAGCTGCTCGGCCCGGCGAGCGTCCGGGAGTGCCTGGAGACCCTGGCCGCCGACCGGATCGGCCACGGGGTCCGCGCGGTCGAGGACCCGCGGCTCCTCGACCGCATCGTCGAGCGCGGCGTGACGCTGGAGGTCTGCCCCGCGTCCAACGTCGGCCTGGGCGTGGCGCCGACCGCGGCGGACGTGCCCGTCCGCAGGCTGTACGAGGCGGGCGCGTCGATCGCGCTGGGCGCCGACGACCCGCTGCTGTTCGGGTCGCGGCTGGCGCGCCAGTACGAGCTGGCCCGCACCGAGCACGGGTTCACCGACGCCGAGCTGGCGGAGCTGGCGCGGCAGTCGATCCGCGCGTCGGCCGCGCCGGGCGACGTCCGGAACCGGCTGCTCGCGGGGGTGGACGCCTGGCTGTCCGGCGCGTCGTCCGAGGCCTGACGAGAGGCCTCTGAGGAAAGACGAACGGCCGCCGCCGCGTCCGGGGACACGGCGGCGGCCGGGGGCAAGGCGCTACGCGGGCTGCGCCTCCGGGTTCGCGACGCTCGGCGCGGCTCCGGCGCCCGACTCGGCGGCGGCGGGGGGCTGCGAGTGGGTCGGCAGGCGTCCGGGGATCAGCGCCGCCGCGACCGCTCCGGCGGCCACCACCGCCGCGCCGATCCAGACGGCGGGCAGCAGGCCGTCCACGAACGTCTGCGGGGACCCGAAGCCGCCCTGGCCGGAGAAGACCGCGCCGAGCACGGCGACCCCGAGGACGGTGCCGAGCTGGCGCACCGCGTTGCTGACGCCGGACGCGACGCCCGCGAGCTCGGGCGGCGCGAAGCCGAGGGCCGCGCGGGCGGCGGGCGGGAAGAACAGGCCCATCCCGACGCCGGCGAGGACGAACGCGGGCACCATGCTCCCGTACGACACGTCCGGCGCGAGGACGAGCGCGAGCCAGCCGAGCCCGGCCGCCTGGAACGCCAGCGCCACCGCGAGGACGGTGCGGACGCCGAGGCGCCCGATCAGCGGGGCGGTCAGCGGCGCGACGAGGATCGGCATCCCCGTCCAGGGCAGGGTCCGCACGCCCGCCTCCAGCGGCCCCATCTGCGACACCCCCTGGAGGAACTGCACGAGCAGGAACGTCGCGCCGAACATCCCGGACGCCATCGCGAGCGTGGCGACGTTGGTCAGCGCGAACCCGCGGTCGCGGAACAGCCGCATCGGCAGCATCGGCGCGCGGGCGCGCAGCTCGTAGCCGACGAAGGCGAGCACGAGGACGACACCGGCGACCAGGGAGCCGAGGACCTGCGCGCTGGTCCAGCCGTGCTCGTTCCCGCGCACCAGGCCGAGGACGATGCCGAGCAGTCCGCCGGTGACGAGCAGCGTCCCGGGCACGTCGAGGCGCTTGGCGGCGCCGCGGCTCTCGGTGAGGAAGCCGGGCGCGAGCGCGAGCAGCACGACGCCCACCGGGACGTTCACCCAGAAGATCCACTGCCAGGTCGCGTACTCGGTGACGGCGCCGCCGAGGACCGGGCCGAGCGCGACGCCGAGCCCGCTCATCGTGCTCCAGGCGGCGAGCGCGACCCCGCGCCGCGCCGGGGGCACGGCCGCGGCGAGCAGGGTGAGCGTGAGCGGCATGACCACGGCCCCGCCCGCGCCCTGCACGGCGCGGGCGGCGATGAGCGTCCCGATGTTCGGGGCGAGGGCGGCCGCGGCGGAGGCGGCGGTGAAGACGGCGAGCCCGCCGATGAACAGGCGGCGGCGCCCGTACCGGTCGGCGACGGCGGCGGCCGGCAGCAGCAGGACCGCGAACGTGAGCGTGTAGGCGTTGACCGTCCACTCCAGCCCTTCGAGGCCGGTGCCGAGGTCGGTGCGGATCGCGGGGAGGGCGTTGGTGACGATCAGGTTGTCGAGGGCGACCATGAACAGCGCGATGCCGGTGACGATGAAGGTCCGGACGGGATGCGGTGTCTTCATTAGTTATCCATCACTAACTTCAGTGGCCAAAAAAGAGAAGCGAGGCCGGGGGGACCGCCCTCGGACCGGTCAGGGACTGCCGGGCTCACCTCCCCGCATCGCCCACTCGTGGACGGACGGGGCGAGCTTGTCGGTGCCCGGCGTGTAGGGGATGTCGAACGCGGTCAGCACGTTCACGAACATGCCCACCGAGATGAAGCGCAGGACCTCCGCGGGCGACGCGCCCGACAGCTCGGCGACGAGGCGCCACAGCTGCCGCCACCGCTCGTGGCCGATCGCCCGCAGCTCCTCGTCGGCGATCGCGGTCGCGTAGATGGTGAGCTGGAGTTGCAGGAACTCCGGCCGCTCGCCGAGCAGCCGCCGGTAGGCGGCCGCCATCGCCTCGATCGCCGCGGGCCCGTACAGGCCGCCGGCGCCCTCCCGCATCGCCGCGCCCACCTCGTCGAAGCAGCGGTCGACCGCCGCGAGGAACAGGGCGCGCTTGGACGGGAACAGCCGGAACATGTAGGGCTGCGAGACGCCGATCCGCTCGGCGATGACCCCGGTGGAGGTGCCCTCATAGCCGCCGCGCGCGAACGCGGCCACCGCGGCCTCGATCGCCATCTCGCGGCGCTCTCCGGCGCTCATCCTCGGGCTCATGGAAGCCAAGTTAGTGGCCAATCACTAACTTCGTCAAGAGCTCCCGCGGGCCGCCTCACGCGGTGGCGCCCTCGACCAGCAGCAGCACACCGAAGATCGCGAATCCGGCCGCCGCGCCGTACTTGATGACGCGCTCGGGCAGCCGCCGTCCCAGCATCTGCCCGACGACGATCGCGAGCCCGTCGGCGGCCACCATCCCGATCGTCGAACCCGCCCACACCCCGGTCAGCGCGAGCAGCCCGCCGTGGTCGGCGGCCAGCGTCACGGTGGCGAGCATCGTCTTGTCGCCCAGTTCCGCCAGGAAGAAGGCGGTGCCGACCGCGAGGATCGCCGAGCCGGACGCCCGCTTGGCCTTGTCGCGCTCCTCGTCGTCCAGCTCGTCCCCGCGCAGCGTCCACAGCGCGAACCCGAGGAAGGCCAGCCCGGCGAGGATCGAGATGGGCCCGGTGGGCAGGGCCGCGCCGAGCGCCGCGCCGACCGCCACGCTCGCCAGGTGGACGAGCCCGGTCGCGGCCGTGATCCCGATGAGGACGGGCAGCGCCCGGAAGCGGGTCGCGAAGGTCATGGCCATGAGCTGGCTCTTGTCGCCGAGCTCGGCGACGAAGATCACGGCCAGGCTGAGAACGAAGGCGTACACGGGTCCCTCTCGCTCGGATGCCGGGCGAGGGACGGGACGCCGTTTCCGGGGGCACGCGACCTCGGCCCGGCATGACTGCCGGGCCGAAGGTCTCGTCCGCCTTCGGACGGGCCGTGCGCCGGGGGCGCCGCGCCGGTCCGGGGCCCGCGCGACCGGGCGCCGCCTGGGACGCCAGTATGTCGATCACGCGATTGGGACTACTCCCCTTCGACCAGACCAGACTACCAACGCAGGTCAAATGCCCTCAGAACAGGCTTCGAGGAGCGAAGGTCAGAGCGCGACGCCGACGAGCACGGGCTCGTTCACGAGCTCCACCCCGAACGCCTCCCGGACGCCGTCGCGGACCTCGCGGGCCAGGGCGAGCAGGTCGGCGGTACGGGCACCGTCGGGGTTCGTCAGCGCCAGGGTGTGCTTCGTGGAGATCCGCACCGGACCGAGCTCGTGCCCCTTGGCGAACCCCGCCCGATCGATCAGCCACGCCGCCGACGTCTTCACCCGCCCCCCGGACTCGGGGTAGCGCGGGAACGCGGCGTCCGGACCGAGCCGCTCGGCCACGCGGCGCTCCAGCTCGGCGAGCTGCGCGGGTTCGAGGATCGGGTTGGTGAAGAAGGACCCGGCGCTGCGGGTGTCGGGGTCCGCCGCGTCCAGGACCATGCCCTTGCCCCGGCGCAGCTCCAGGACGGCGTCGCGCGCCTCCTTCAGCGTCACCCGCTCGCCCGCCTCGACACCGAGCTTGCGGGCCAGCTCCGCGTACGCGATCGGCTGCGACTCCTCCGCCTCGCGGAGCTCGTACGTCACGTCCAGCACCACGTACCGGTCGTCGCCCTTGAACACGCTGTGCCGGTAGGTGAACCGGCAGGCCTCTCGGTCGAGCGTCACGCAGCCCCCGGCCCGCCGGTCGTACACGCGGACCTCGACGATCGTCTCGCTGACGTCCTGCCCGTAGGCGCCCACGTTCTGGATGGGGGTCGCGCCGACGCGCCCGGGGATGCCGGACAGGCACTCGACCCCGGACAGCCCGTCCGCGACGCAGCGGGCGACGAACGGATCCCAGTCCTCGCCGGCCTGGACCCTCACGCGGACGCGGTCGCCCTCGCCCGCGGTGCGCTCCGTCCCGCGCGTGCCGACGTGCACGACGGTGCCCGGGAACCCCTCGTCGGACACCACCAGGTTGCTGCCGCCGCCGAGCACGAGCAGCGGCTCGCCCTGCTCGTCCGCCGCGCGGACCGCGGCGACCAGCTCCGCCTCGGTCGTCGCCTCGACGAAGCGCCGGGCGGGCCCGCCCAGCCGCAACGTGGTGTATCCGGCCAGGTTCACCTCTTCAGCGAACACCGCCACGTTCGTCTTCCCTCCCCCGCGTCCCCGCCCGCGCCGCCCCGGGACTCCCCGGCGGCGCGGACGGGACCGATGCGTGCTCGGTGTGCCTCAGGCGAGCCGGACGACGGCCTTGGCGCGCGTGAGGACCTTCTGGTCGTTCGACCGGGCGGTGAGCGCCACGACGACCTTGTTGTCGTCGAGCTTCTCCTCCACCTTGCCGCTGATCACCAGCGTCGCGCCGCCCTCGTCGGGCACCACGACCGGCGACGAGAACCGTACCCCGTAGTCGACCACGGCGCCCGGATCGCCGACCCAGTCGGTGACGAACCGTCCGCCCTGGGCCATCGTGTACATGCCGTGCGCGATCACGTCCGGCAGCCCGACCGACTTCGCGACCCGCTCCCGCCAGTGGATGGGGTTGAAGTCGCCGGACGCGCCCGCGTACATGACGAGGTTCGCGCGGTCGATCGCGTAGGTCTGCTCGGGGATCTCGGTGCCGACCTCGACGTCGGCGTAGCTCACCTTGGCGGTCATCAGGCCCCCCGCTCCACGATCGTGTTGTAGGTCTTGCAGACGAGCTCGCCCTCGACCGTCTTCACGTCGGTCTCGACGACCATCTTCTCGTTGCTGCCGATCGACCGGATCTCGGTGATCGTCGAGGTGCACGTCACCACGTCGCCCGCGCGCAGGGGCCGGGTGTACTCGAACCGCTGCTCGCCGTGGACGACCATCGCGTAGTTGAGGCCCAGCGCCGGGTCGGCCATGGCGGGGTTGCCGAGCGACACCACGATCGGGAACGTGGGCGGCGCGATGACGTCGGGATGCCCGGCCGCCTTCGCGGCCTCCGGGTCGCGGTACACGGGGTTGCGGTCGCCGATGGCGTCCGCGAACTCCTTGATCTTCACCCGGCTGACCTCGTACGGCTCGCCGGGCGGGAAGCTCCGCCCGATGAAATCACGGTTGAGTGCCATGCAATCCGTCCCTCCAGGTCGAACTGGGCCCAACGGCCCCGGTGCCCGCGCCTACGCACATGCCTACTCGGTCTCGCGTCGGACGGTAACAGAACGACGTTCAGCCCGCCCCCCGCGGGTCGAACCGCGAGAGACGGGCTGAAGAAAGGTCGTGCAAGCGAGCAAGAAGAAAACCACCACGGCCGCGACCGACCTTCAGCGACCAGCTGCGAGGAGCTTCTTGAGCCGCAGCGGTGCCAGAGTCGCGATCGCGTGCGAAGCGCAAGTTCGAGCTTGCGAGAACTTGATCGCGAAGTGAGCCGCCAGGCGAGTTCGGAGCGATGCCAGCGATCGCGCGGTGCCCGTTGAAGGAGGGCCTTCAGGGCCCGACGCCGAGGGCAGTGCAATGAACACTGCGATCGCTGCTAAGTCCGTTGAAGGAGGGCCGCCAGGCCCGACGCCGAGGACTTAGCGAGTCTCACGGTGGGGCCGGTGGGTGCGGCAGTTGGGGCAGTACTTCTTGATCTCAAGGCGGTCCGGGTCGTTGCGCCGGTTCTTCCGCGTGATGTAGTTGCGGTGCTTGCACTCCTGGCAGGCCAGCGTGATCTTCGGCCGTACGTCGGTGGCAGCCACGATGGAGTGCCTTTCTGGGCTAGGGACATGGACTACGTGCGGCCGCCCCGGGGAGGGCGGCCGGCGTTTCGACCCAGGCCTTCTCACCCCCGGGACCGGGGGTGAGAGACATGGGTAGTAGCGAGGGCCGGACTTGAACCGGCGACACAGCGATTATGAGCCGCTTGCTCTGCCTGACTGAGCTACCCCGCCGTGATGGTCGGTGTGGACCGGATTGAAAGGATACCGGATGCGCACCGAAGCCTGGGAACGCCGAGTCCCGGACCTTGATCGGGGACTGTGCTCCCGGCTTCCCGGGCCGTGCCCCAGGCTACCCGCTGTGCCGGTGACCTGCGAAACGCCCTCCTGGAACCGGTGGGACGGTATCACAGGGCCTGCGAGGGAGCGAATCAAGGCGCCCGCGCCGGAACGCCCGGGACGCCCGCGACCGCTGTGACGCGCGATGCGTTCGAAAGGCGCACCCGCCACCCGGCTGCCACGAAGGCGAACCGGCCGCCATGGGGGGCGATCCGGTCGCCGGAACGGTCGCAGGAACGACGAAGGCCGCCGTCCGATTTCTCGGATGGCGGCCGTGGTGCCGTGGAGCCCCTTTACGGAATCGAACCGTAGACCTTCTCCTTACCATGGAGACGCTCTGCCGACTGAGCTAAAGGGGCTTGCGTCGTTCGCGCAGTGAAACCATACAGCCTCCGGCCACCGCATGCGAATTCGTTTGCCCCACCGCCGAGCCGACGGCGTCGCGCGGGTCAGCGCAGCAGGTTCCGCCGGTCAGCGCAGCAGGTTCCGGGCGATGACGAGCTGCTGGATCTGGCTCGTCCCCTCGTAGATCCGGAAGAGCCGCACGTCGCGGTAGAAGCGCTCGACGGCGACGCCGCGCATGTAGCCCATGCCGCCGTAGACCTGGACGGCCCGGTCGGCGACGCGTCCGACCATCTCGGAGCAGAAGTACTTGGCGCAGGACGGGCCGAGCTTGGTGTCCTCGCCGGCGTCGTAGGCGCGGGCCGCCTCCAGCACCATCGAGCGTCCGGCGTACAGCTCGGCCTGGGAGTCGGCGATGAGGCCCTGGATGAGCTGGTACTCGCCGATGACGCTGCCGCCCTGGCTGCGCTCCTTGGCGTAGGCGACGGTCTCGTCCAGGATCCGCTGGGCGAGTCCGACGCAGACGGCGGAGATGCTCAGCCGCCCGTGCGCGAGGGACGCCATGGCGGTGCGGAAGCCGGTGCCCTCGGTCCCGACCATGGCGTCGGCGGGGACGCGGACGCCGTCGAAGAACACCTCGGCGGTGTGCGCGCCGCGCTGGCCCATCTTCTCGTCGGCGGGGCCGACCTTGAGCCCGGCGGCGCCCTTCTCGACGAGGAAGGTGGAGATGCCGCGGGAGCCGGCGCCGCCCGTCCGGGCGAAGACCATGAAGACGTCGGCCTCGGGGGCGTTGGTGATGAACCGCTTGGCGCCGCTGATGACGTACTCGTCGCCGTCGCGGGTCGCGGTGGTCGTGAGCGTGCTGGGGTCGGAGCCCGCCTCGGCCTCGGTGAGCGCGAACGCCCCGACGATCTCGCCGGACGCGAGCCGCGGCAGCCAGGCGTCCTTCTGGGCGTCGGTGCCGGCGTGCACGAGGACCTGCCCGGCGATGCCGTTGCTGGTGCCGAACATGGAGCGGAACGCGGGGCTGGCGTAGCCGATCTCGAAGACGAGCCGCACCTCCTCGCTCAGCGAGAGCCCGAGGCCGCCGTACTCCTCGGGCAGCGCGTAGCCGAACAGGCCCATGTCGCGCGCGGTCCGGCGCAGCGGTTCCGGGATCGCGTCGGTCTCCTCGATCTCCTCCTCGCGGGGGATCACCTGGTCGCGGACGAAGCTGCGGACGGCCGTGAGGACGTCGGCGAAATCCTGTGACTCCATGGTTCCCATTCTAGAATCCAATTCCAGGATGCTGCCTCGGGTTCTCCCTCCTTCTGCCCGCTGTGCCAGGGTGATCATCATGAGTACGGCGTTCCAGCGGCTCTGCGACGAGCTCGTCCGAGCCTCCCTCGTCGAGGACCGCTCCTTCGGCGACCTCCTCCCCCGGATGATGCAGGCGGCCCAGTCCGCGTCCACCGCCGAGATGGACGCCGCGATGCCCCGGCTGGCCGAGGGCATCGCGGGCGCGCCCCCGAACCTCGGCGGCTGGCTCGCCGTCCTCGCCGGCGCCTGGATCGAGAACGGCGCCGACCCGGTGCCCGCCGGCCGCGCCGTCGTCGAGCGGCTCACCGACGTCACCGCGTCCGCCCTGGCCTTCGGCGAGGCCTGGGAGGAGGCCACCGGCGGCAAGCCGCCCGGCATGGAGGACGCGCAGCCGTCCCAGCAGATCGTCGACACCCTCGCGCCGAAGCTCGGCGACGGCACGGTCGCCGCGATGATGGCGTGGTTCGCGCTGCCGCAGTTCGCGATGGCGGCCTGCACGGTCCTGTCGGTGTCCCCCGCCGTCCGCGCCGGGCTGACCGACCGCGACTTCAGCGCCTTCGCCGCCGGCCGCGCCGCCGGATACCACGGCCAGATGGAGTACGTCCAAGGGCTCCTGCGCGTCCTGGACGGCGAGCGCCTCCTCGTCCTCGACCGCGAGAGCCGCCGCGGCTGGACGGTCACCATCGGCGGCATCGGCGACAACTTCCAGCTTCACACCCTCCTCGCGGGCGCGCTCGCCGGCCGCCCGGGCGGCCTGCCCGGCACCCCGCCCGCGCCCGAGATCATCGCCTGCTTCCTGGACGCCGACGTCCCGCCCGGCCGGCCGATCATCTCCAGCCCGTGGAACCTCGTCGACGCGCACGGCGAATGGATCTACAACGAGGGCGTGCCCGCCGACATCCCCGCCGTCAACGGCACCCGCGTCGTCGTCCTGGACCCGCCGTCCTACGAGCGGACGTTCCCGGCCGGGCGGCGCTTCCCGCTGATGCGCGCCACCTTCACGCTGGACGGCGCGCACCTGCCCGAGGACCTCGCCGGCTGGTGGCCCCACATCGCCCCGGCCAGGAACCCGCTCTGATCAGAACCGGACCGAGGACGGCGGTGGCGTTCAGAAGCGCACCAGGACCGCGGTGGCGTCGTCGTACCGCTTCCCCCCGGCGACGGCCGCCGACGCCTCCGCGTCCCTGGTCCGCCTGACGAGCTCGCGCGGCCCCTCCCGGTCGAGAAGCCGGAGCAGCCCGTCCCAGTCCAGCCGCCCGAACCGCTCCACCAGCCGGGACGCGCCGTCGCTCAGCACGGCCGCCCGCCGCAGCCCCCGCACGGGAACCTCACCGGTCAGCCCCTCGTAGGCCGCTTCCGGACGCGTGCCCGCCACCCAGAAACCGCCCGGACTGTTCCGCGACCTCCGGACCGCCTCGAACGTGTAGCTCGGCAGCCGGTCGACCCTGTCGTCGCGGAAGACGAGCACCTCCCCCACGTCCATGACGATCGGGGAGTCCGCCAGGACGAACCACTCCACGACGTCCTCACGCCGCCGCAGCAGCGACACGGTCGACGAGGGACTGTCCGGATTGCCCAGGTCGCACGTCGCCGTGTGCGCCTCCCCGGTCACCTTGATCGCCTCGGCCACCAGGTCCGGCAGCGGCTTGCCGTCCTCCAGCGCCATCCGCGCCGCGATCTGCCCGCCGATCCGCCGCACCAGCCACGCCGGGTCGTGGCGGCACCCGCTGTCCACCCCCGGCGGCGCCGTCGCGCCGTCCAGCAGCACGACCCAGCCGGGGCCCGCCGCGACGAAGTCCTCGTTCGGACGTCCCGGCGTCGCCTCACTCACGTAACTCACCTGCACGAATGCAGGTCTACCCGCTGGAACCCCGGTTTCGGTCCGAGTGCACCAAACCCTCACCATCCCGCCCACATGCCGCGGACCCGGGCAGCCAACGACGCGGTCACCGCTCGCGGACGTCCCGGAGACCACGCACGACCACTCCCGCACCGCGTTTACGGACACAATGGACCGATGATCGAACCGATCGACCCGGCCCACCTCCCGGCACCGTCACCGGCCTACGCGCACGGCGCGCTCGTCGAGAACGCCCGCCGCACCCTCTTCGTCAGCGGCCAGCCCCCGTGGACGACCGACGGCGACACCCCCGCCGGCTTCGACGCGCAGTGCCGGCTCGCCTGGGCGAACGTGGTCTCCGTCCTCGCCGGTGCGGGGATGACCGTCCGGAACCTCGCCAAGGTCACCATCTACCTCTCCGACCGGCGGTACCGCGACGCCAACGCCGCGATCCGCCACGAGGTCCTCGGCGACCACCGCCCCGCCGTCACGGTCATCATCACCGGGATCTACGACGAGTCCTGGCTCCTGGAGATCGAGGCCGTCGCCATCGGCTGAGGGTCGCCCTGCGCGGCCGCGAGCAACGCGTCCAGGGTCTCCTGCGACGACCGCAACCGGGTGATCGCCTCGGTGACCCGGGCGCGTTCCCGCCGCAGCCGCGTCACCATATCCGGACACGGCGACGGCACCATCCGCTCGCCCTCGTCGTGGAAACAGCCGAGCAGCGGCGCGATGACCGCGGTGGGAAGCCCGGCTTCGAGCAGGGCCCGGATATGCCGCACCGCCGCGACGTCCGACTCGGCGTACTCGCGGTAGCCGTTCCCCGACCGGACGGGCCTGAGCAGCCCCTGCTCCTCGTAGTAGCGCAGCAGCCGCCTGCTCACCCCCGTCACGGCGGCGAGCTCACCGATCCGCATGCCGTCCTCCGCTTGACCCTCACACCGATGTGACGCCCTACCGTCCCATTGTCCCGAACGGAAGGAGGCACCGATGCCCGGTGCGGTCGTCATCGGCGCGGGTCCCGGAATCGGCCAGGCCGTCGCCCGCCGCTTCGCCCGAGAGGGCCTGCCCATCGCCCTCATCGCCCGCAGCGAGAAGACCCTGGAAAACAGCGTCCAAGCCCTCACCCTCCAAGCCGACAGCACCGACGAGGAGGCCCTGCGCGCCGCCCTCGACCGCGCCACGGCCGAACTCGGACTCCCCGACGTCGTCGTCTACAACGCCGCCGTCATCCAGGCCGACGCGCCGGGCGAACTGTCGGCGCGCGGCCACCTCGACGCCTGGGCGGTCAACGTCGTCGGCGCGCTCACCGCCGCCGCCCACATCGCCCCCGCCATGGCCCGGCGCGGCAGCGGGACCATCCTCATCACCGGAGGCATGCCCGAACCGAAACCCGAATACGTCAGCCTCTCCCTCGGCAAGGCGGGCGTCCGCACCCTCGTCACACTTCTCGACCGGACCTACGGCCCGTCCAACGTCCACGTCGCCAGCGTCACCGTGGCCGGCCCCGTGGCCCCGGGCACCCCCTTCGACCCGGACGACATCGCCGAGCACTACTGGCGCCTCCACGCGCAACCCCGCGGCGAATGGCAGCACGAGGTCCTGCACACCGGCACCTGACCACCGGCCTTCCGCTCAGTAGAATGAACCGGCTCTGTCGTCCGAGCGAAGGCAGGAAGTTTCGTGGGTGTCCTTTTCGATTACTTCCGGGCACCCGACCGCGAAACCGCCCACGCACCCCTGCTGACCATCCTGCACGGCGCGCAGGAACCACCGCTCGACCGCTTCCCGGCCAAGGGCTGCGACCCCTTCATCATCATGGGACGCCTGCTCGCGCTCGTCCTCAACCGCTCCTGGGACGTCGATCTGGTCGAGTGCGAAATCATCTGGCCCGGCGACTCCCTTGGAGCGTCCCAAGCCTTACCGGAAGACGACGCATGGGAGACCGGCCTCGTCCTCATGGAACTGCCGTCGTTCTTCCGGGACTCCTTCGCCGACGTCGACGACCACGCACTCCCCTGGATCGCGGACCGCTGGTCCCGCACCCGCGAGTTCACCAAGGCCGGATTCGTCGACTCCGTCCTCGACTTCATCGAGGAGTTCATCGCCCTCACCCGCCGCGCGCAGAAGGCCGGCGAACTGATCTACTGCCTCTCCAGCGTCCGCCCGGCCGGCTGACGCTACTTGCCGTGCGGATCGGCGGCGTTCAGCGTCTGGACGACCTGGTCGTAGTCACCGCGCGCCTCGCCGTACCGGAGGAACTTCACCCGCTCGACCTGGATCTCCTTGGCCTCGGGCTGCGTCTCCAGCAGCTCGAAGACCTCCCCGACGAACTCGTCGAGCGGCATCGCGAAGTCGCTGCTCTCCTGCCCGGGCAGCAGAGCCGTCCGCACCGACGGCGGCACGAGCTCCACGACCTTCACGCTCGTCCCGGCGAGCTGCAACCGCAGCGACTCGCTCAGCATGTGAATGGCGGCCTTGGACGCGTTGTAACTCGGCGTCGCCCTGAGCGGCGCGAACGCCAGCCCCGACGACACCGTGACGATCGTGGCGTCCGGCCGTCCCTGCAAGTGCTCGACGAACGCCCCGATGAGCCGGATCGGCCCCAGCACGTTCGTGGTCACGACCTCCTCCGCCGACGCCAGGAACGTCTCGGGCTTGCGCCAGTCCTCCACCCGCATGATCCCGGCCATCGCGACCAGGACGTTGAGATCCGGATGCCGCGCCAGCACCTCCCGCGCCGCGGACGCGACGCTCTCCGCGTCCGCCGTGTCGATCTGGACGGTGTCGATCCCGGGATGCTCCTCGGCGATCCGCTCCAGCAGCTCTGCGCGCCGGCCCCCGACGATCACGGTGTTCCCCCGCTCATGCAGCCCGACGGCGAGCGCGAGGCCGATGCCACTGGTGGAGCCGGGGATGAAGACGGTGTTCCCAGTAAGGTTCATACCTAGGATCCTCACCCAAGTTCCGCCGCGCATGCAGAGACCCCTCATCGGGGGATCGCCGATCCCTGGCTGCCCCACGGCACCCGCCCATAATGGAGATATGGACCGTCCCGCCCTGGCCGACTTCCTGCGCCGTCGCCGCGAGGCACTCCGTCCCGGGGACATAGGACTCCCCACAGGAGCCCGCCGCCGGACCCCGGGCCTCAGGCGCGAGGAAGTCGCCGCCCTGGCGACGATGTCCACCGACTACTACACACGCCTGGAACAGCAGCGCGGCCCGCAACCGAGCGAGCAAATGCTGTCCTCCCTCGCCCGCGCCCTCCGCCTCACCGAAGGCGAACGCGACTACCTCTTCCAGATAGCGGGCCACAACGCCCCCACCTCATACCCCGTCACCACCCACGTAGCTCCGGCCCTCCTCCGCGTCCTGGACCGCCTCGCCGACACCCCCGCCCTCATCCTGTCCAACCTGGGCGAAACCCTGGTCCAGAACCGAATGGCCGACGCCCTCTTCGGCGAACAGTCGGGCTACACCGGTCTGGCCCGAAGCGGCATCTACCGCTGGTTCACCGACCCCCGCGAACGCCTCCGCTACCCCGAGGACGACCGCGACCGCCAAAGCCGCGCCCAGGTAGCGAACCTCCGCGCCGCCTACGGCTCAATGGGCCCCCACTCCCGAGCCGGCGACCTGGTAACGGCCCTCCACAAAGCCAGCAGCGAATTCACCGACCTATGGGAACGCCACGAGGTAGCCAGACGCTTCGAGGACCACAAAACTCTGATCCACCCCGAGATAGGCCCCATAGAACTAGACTGCCAGGCCCTATTTACCGAAGACCAGTCCCAGGCCCTACTAGTCCTGACAGCCGCCCCCCGCACAGAGGACTACGAGAAACTACAACTCCTATCAGTCCTAGGCCACCAACCAACAGCCCGATCCACCTGACAGCCTGATCAATCCACCACCTAGGGCGAGCACGTCCACAGACACCCCACCAGCAAGGCGAGACGGCACCCCGCCAATCCAGTCGGCTCCCTCCGGAGGGCGGCGACGGCATCTTCGTCCTCACGGGCACCGCCGACCCCCTGGAAAACCACCCTGCACTCCGCGGCACCTGACACCCAGAACACCTACCAGGTCCCACATATCGCGGCCGTATCGAAAAACGCATACAAGTCCGCAACACCCGTCCTCCTCCAATGAGGGCCCAGGAGCCGCGCCAAAGACATGGCGCCCGGCCCCGAAGGCCGACCGACGGAGGACCATGACTGAGGACGGGAAGTGGAACCGCCGCTCACTGTTACGAGGAGCAGCGATAGTGGCCGGCGCCACCGCCGCAGCTCCACTGCTGGGAGGCACGGCACGAGCCGACACCACCGACGCGGATGCCCTCTTCCAGACGGGGCAGTTCGAAGAAGCGGGCCGCGCATACGACGAGATCCTCAAGAAGGACCCCAACAACGTCCAGGCCACACGCCAACGCGGCTACGTCGCTCTACTGAGCAACAACTTCACCGACGCAGAGGAGTACCTCAACACGGCCCTCAAGCTGGCGCCCGACGACACGAACACCAACCGGCTCCTGGGCGACTGCTACCTCCGGCAGGACAAGTTCTCCCTCGCCGCACCACGTTGGCAGGCGATAGGCGACGAAGGCTACGCCAAGTGGTTCGCGGCGGTCCCCAGCAACGCGTACGAGATCCACGGCGACACAGCCCGGCTCCCCTGGCAGCAAACGGACCCGTTCCCGCTGGTCGAAGCCTCGGTCAACGGCGGCCCGGCGAAGCGCTTCATGTTCTACGTCGGCGCCCCCAGCCTGGGCGTGTCCTCAGCAGTGGCCAAGGAAGTCGGCCTGCGCGCCGTGGCCCAGGAACAGCTCGACACAGGCGAGTGGCTGTACTACGGAATGCTGGACTCGCTCAAGCTGGGCGACATGGAACTACGCAACATCCCTGTGAGCTGGTCGACAACAGCATCAGGTGAAGACATCGACAACGGCTACGACGGCCTCATAGGCACGTGGGTCTTCTACCACCTGCTGACCACGTTCGACTACGCAGGCCGGTCACTCATCCTCCGCCGCCCGACACCCGAAGCAGCCAGCAAGGTAAGCGCCGCCTACGCCCGAACGAGCACCAAGCCTCTCCCCCTATGGCTGGCCTTCGACCACATGGTGCACAGCAAGGGCAGCATCGCCGGCTCAAGCCCACGCGTGATGGCCGTGAACCCCGGCGGAGTCAGCGAGAACGTCGCGGGCATGCCCGAGGAGACCTCCAAGCAGTTCAAAGTCCGCACCGACTACGATCGCCCACTCGAAACCGCCGCCCACAGCCACCCGACCATCGCCTACCCCTGCTACCCCAAGCAGATCCGCCTAGGCGACGCCGTAGCCAACGAGGCCTACTGCGTAACAAACCCGAACATGCAAGTCGCCCGCCGCTACGGCTTCAACGTATGGGCCGACTTCGCCCACAGCTTCTTCAAGCCCTACAACATAACCCTAGACTTCAAGGAAATGAACATCCACATAACCAAAGGCAAAGCAACCTAACCCACACCCAAGAACATGTCGGGATCTACCCGGCCATCAACCTGACCCTTCAGATTCTCATATGGGGCGGTATGCGGTTGCCGTCGCTGTCAAAAGGTCTTGCCCATCCTCGTTTGGCATATTCCCTGTTGAGCCATGGCCGCAGACGGCGGGGAAGATAGCCGACAGGCGGCCCGGGCCCGCCCTTCCGATACAAGTAGACGTTCATGCCGATGACCGCCCCCATGAGGAATCCAAAGAAAACCCAGTATGCGTGCGCCAAGGGTCTCACCTCCGCTCCCAGATACCCGTCGAGCGACACGCCCCTGCCCAGCCGCTACCCCCGGCACGCAACTTCAATACCCCCCACGGCACCACCAGCAAGTTCTAACCCGCAGCAGCAACAAAGTCCCGCACCGTAGGCGCAGGCACACCCTCAGCGCCCATCGCTAGACGACGCTCGAAAGCCAGCGCGCCGCCATAGCAGATGGTCGAGCCGGACCCCCAGCGAACACGACGGAAGGCACGTCCAAACACATGGCTCCGGGAACCAACCCCCACGCCGACACACCCGCCCCAGCAGGCGGAGACCACACCACCCGCGAACCGCAGGAAAACGAAAGTCGCCGGAAAAGGCGTTCCTTCCGCCGGCGCGGTCGTCGACTACGACGTGCGCAAACCGGCCGGGTCCTCGGGACCACAGCTCACACGTTGCGCTGAGCAGGCATTGGAACTCACTGCTGTAGTTCACTACGCCGATACCGAGGAGCAAGTGAGGGAGCGCGAAGGGCGTGCAGAGCAGGCACTCGACGTGTTCATCAAGGCTGCCAGCGCTAAGGTGCGCGTCGCCTGAGACTGCACCTGCGAGGTCTCGCCAGAACGGACGCTCCCGACGAAGCCGGGAGCCGTTGCAGGCACTTACAATTCGCGGACAACACCGGTTCATGACGCGTCTCACGGACGAGATTCACACCCGTCCGAGCTTGTCCTCTGACCTGTTCAGCAGGCCCCTCGAATGCCTGGGTTCCGTCCCCGTCCAGGTCTGTCTATTGCCTCAGCATCGAGCCCTACTCCGACGTCGACCGGCACGTCGTGATCCAGCGCATCCACGACGCCGTGATGCCGTCCAAGATCGTCCAGGGCTGTTGTTGGCACCTGCGTTAGCAGCTGGCTCGTGCTTTCCGTGATGCCAACTGCCAGTGATCATGTCTCCCATGGACGGTCAGAGCGGGATCTGTGGGGCACCTCCGCTTGCGCCCAGGTCGTGGCGGATCGCGTCTCTGAGTTCGTGGAGATGCTCGCCGTAGGCCAGCAGCACTGGCTCGTATTCGGCCAGTTGTTCTCCTTGGCCGATGCGATCGCGCATGGTGCGCAGGCTGCGGAACGCTTGGTCCGCTGCGGTGATCACGGCGGGTGGTGCGACAAGAATGATGTGTTCGCGCGCCTTCGTGACTCCTGCGGCGCGGAATGCGGCTCTGGCGGCCTGCTGGGGAGTGGAATCGGGATACTCTCCGAGCGCAACCCCGCGCATCGCCTCGTTGGCTTCGTGGAGGGCGGACAAGTAATCCGTGTAGGCTTCGCGCCGCACGGCCGCAAATCTTTGGTGGTGTTCTCGTCGGAAGCGCAAGTGTTCGGTCAACAATGCCGAGCCCAGTCCGATGACGGCACCCATCGCAGTAGCCAGCACGGGAATCCATGACATAGCAGCGGAGCCTATGACGGACGTAACCAACGGACCATGGCTTTATGGAGCACGGCCACCGACCTGAGGGCCGCGGCTCCCCTTCCGCTGCCCGGCCTGTGCTCGTCCCCCTTCTGTTGCGCCAGCTCGTTGCCTACCTCGCCTGGCCGCATCGCTCCGGAGTGCTGTTCCGCGCGAAGGGCGAGACGGTATGACAGACGGATACGCGCGCGGATGAGTGCTCCGGCTCGCAGGGGGTCCGGCGGCGGTAAAACCCCAGAGTCGCCCACGATCAACCGTCCTCGGCGCGTGGCTACAGCGTGGAGACAGGGGATGCCCCCTGCTCTCACCTAGCATGGTCGCTCTCGTGGCCTCCTGGGCGCTCCGTTAAGAGAGGCGGCCGAGCGATCCGGCGCGGCGGGGGCCGGACGGGACCGGCCGCACTCCCAGTGCACCGGGGCGGGCGGCCGCCGGCGGTCGCGTAGCGGGCGCCCTTGAAGACGTAGAGGACATCCTCGTCCGGCATCATGTGCTGGTCTGCTCGGTGTTTGTCAGCTGGGACGAGTGGCTGCGGAATGTCCGCTGGCGGTAGAACGCTTGGTCGTGGGTGACGAGCGGTTGCGGGAGATCGGGCGGGAGTGCCTCACGGCGGTGACCTGCGTGGGCAAGCGCGAGAGGGGTCGGCGCTTGCAGCGGGGCCACTCACGAGCGGCGTGGCCTCAAGCTCCAGCTCGTGAATGAGATCCGCACGGTCCCGAGCCCGCCGGTCCTGGTGGAGATCCTCCGGGAACACATCGCCGAGTTCGGGACGGCACCGGACGGGCGCATCTTCCGAACCGAACGAGGCGGGATCGTCGACTCTACCGCCTGCGGCGCTGTCTGGGCCGCAACCCCTTGCCCGTTGTTGGAGCGACCTGCGGGAACGGGCCGATTCCCATCCCGCGAATATTCCGCGACCAGCGACATACGGTGGCGTCTGGTGGCAGTCGGCTGCATGTGGGGATCTTGAGATGCAAACGGCCTCTGACCGTTGCGCCTGGTCAGAGGCCGTTTCCCGTGGTGTGGCGGGTGCAGGGTTCGAACCTGCGTAGGCTAAGCCGACGGATTACAGTCCCCCCGCCGAACCGACCTGACCTGCACCAACGCCACCCGCCCGGCGAACTTCGGCCCGCATTAGGCACAGTCACCACAGAGCCGCGCGCATCGCTCCGGAGGGCGCACCCGCGCGAACGGTGCCCAAGGTGTGACAGACAGCTTCGCGCGGGTGTGCCCTCCGGCCCGCGGGGGGCTGGGGGCCGCGAGGCCCCCGCTTCACGCTCGCTCCGCAATGCACTTCCCAGATCTCAACCTCAGCGCTGCAGTTGAAGCAACACCCGAGACAAAACACTTAACTGCTAGAGCGAAGCAGGGTCTTCAAACGCATCTTTATGCTATCATTTATTGCATCCTGCAATCGCTGATTATCATTGATGTTATCCGCAAAATCAGGCCATCGATCTACCACCTCTTTCGCCACGTGGGCAGCGATTTCAGGTAGGTCGATATTTCTTATTCCTAGCCGCACCTGCAAGCGCCTGAACGTGCCCAAAGAGACGCGATGAAAAGCTTTCGATCCACCAAATCTGAGGCCAAGATCCTCGGGAGTCTCCTTGAACCGATAAGCCGATGTGCAAAGCAAATCGTATGCCGGGGAGAGCGTAGGGACTTTCTTGTCGTGATATATCAGCGACCAGTTCTTAAGGTGAGCGTCTCCATTGGAGATCATGACAGAGAAAGCTAGTCTACGCACGAACTCCTGAAGGGCCGTTTCATCGTGACCGCGATAAATCAAGCTAGCTATTGTTTCAAAGTTTCCTTCATACTTGCGATACGGGTAGAAATTTCGAACCTGAGCCAGGTCTTCTATGTGGATCCGATTGCGACCGCCATCTCGATCGAATCGACGGATAGCGAACGCATATGCCTCTTCGCCCGGCCAGGCATGATCAGGGATGCCGTCGAACTTCTCTCGTGGCATCAACTGGATCTCGGGTATCTCGATCCCAATGGCTGCAGCCAATGACATCACGGTGAACTCATTACGAGGAACATCTGCATAGACTGCATCCGGCAACTTAACGATCCAATCGCCCCCCTCGCCGAAAGCTGGCATTGTCAGTCGGTCCCCTCGTCGCAACATGGAGAATTTCATTGCAACCCCGGCAAGGGAAAATCGAATCCCTTGTTCAGGCATCTCGGTGCCCTGCGAGCCCGGATAGTCCTCCCAGGCTATTTCTTCTGGGGATTCATCGTCTGGCAATACACGCACCGCACCCGGAAGATCATGGCCTACCTGGGCTAGCAGCTCCATCTCTCTCTGGGCTGAGACTCCCCTGTCTTCAGCAATCCACTGCCTCAAGCGTCCTTCGGGAAGAAGATTGGAGAACCACTCCGGCAGTTTGAGTTGGCTCGAATGGGCTCGATGTAGATTCTGTTCGAAGGTGAGTCCGAGGACGGGCCTACTAGGATCTTCAATATATGCAGGATCCAAGACAAAACGGGTTCTGTCCACCTTCTGATACAGAGTGCCAACCCTAGCTTCATTGAGCCACACTCCAAATACCTGAAGATCAGAAGAGCGCATCGTCCCTGCCCTCTTCCTCTTCGTCTTCCAAGATGAGCCTGTCAAGGGATGGGGTGTCTTCGAAATCCCATTCACACAGTCGATTGAGGAAGTCCTTGAGATTTCGATCAACTAGCCTTTGACGGCTCTCAACAAAGGCTCCGAAATTTCTCTCGTTATAGAGATCCCTGATCCTTGGATTCAGATTGTGGGAAGTCAGTGCGTCAAGCCACGTCTCATAACTAACCCCGGGTTCGCGCCGGAGCAGGTCATCTAGGGTTCCGCTCTCCTGATCATCCTGGGGCGCGAGTAGAATGCGATTTGCCGCCCAGGGACGACGTGCTACAGGCAAGAAACGGTTAGGCAGGACAGTCTCAAGGGCGAAAGATGCAGTCGAGCGATCTATTAGACAGTCAGCAAGACGCTCGGTAGTGATCTCATTGAATTCTGTGAGCTCAGCATTCCACAACTTAGGTTTGAGGCTCCACCATGAGCAAAGTATAATACGCCCGGCACCCTCATTGGTCTTCAGACGGGTGACGGCGGGAGGCTGCCGTACTTCGGTTTGTACAGCAGCTAGCAGGGCGGTCAGTGATCTTCCTAGATCACCTGGGGTTATCTTGCCAGCTAGCGTGCGCATTGCTCCCGTGGCGCTACCTTTGAAAATATAGGGGCCGACCATCGCTGCACGCCAGAACCATCGACGCAGCAGTTGCCGGTCACGTCGATCAATCTGTGGGAAGTGCGCAAAGAACCGCGCTAGGACAACAAGCAAATTTCGGTAAGGAAGGAAGCTGAAGTGTGGGACACCCGCTTCTCCCTGAAGGAATTCAACGGCAAGGTCGATGGCCTTGGCGCCAGCAAGGTAGGCGTCTTCTCGACTCTCTCCAGGGAATTCTGTCGCCCTGTTATTTTCGTCAAATTCCGGACGAGGATTGCGGGCAATGTTACGGCCACGGCGAGCGAGGATGCAGTATAGGATGGTGTCATCATCGATGCGGCCGAAGTTCCGCTCAAACTCGACCTTTTCAGCGATAAGTCCTATCGTGAGACTGGAACTCTCGCTAACTTGCGTGTCTTCATCAGTTGCGGTTAGCCCAGAAAAGATCTCTGCCCTACTGAGCCGCTTCCCATAACTATTCACTCTTGAAAAAATGTCCTGCAGTACGGAGACGTTCGTATCGGAAACTTGGTAAGCGGGAACCTGGAATTGCCGGAGACTCTGGTTGATCTCGTTGGCATGTTCGACATATTCAACTAGTTCTGGATTCTTGGCGAACCAGCTCAGGATTCCTTTGAGATCGAAAAGTGTAGGAAGAGGGATGATAAGCGGATTTCCCTCGGGAGAAGTCTGAACAAACTGGCGTCGTTCCAGGTCGTAAGAGAGGGCGAACCTTGTATCAGTCTGCCCTTGTGGATGCAAGGCATTCGCTAGGCTCACGATTCGCTGCTGACCATCAACCACCCAGAGCGCCCGACTCATTTGCTCTACCGGAAAATGCAGAGCCCCAAGCTTCACCTCTCCGGCAGGCGCAGACCGGACCCAGAACAGAAGGTTCCCTACCGGATAACCCTTCACGATGCTGTCGAAGAGTCGCCTCACATCTTCTTGCCCCCAGCGAAAACCTCGCTGAAAGTGCGGCACGCGAATCTGTCCGCTCCATGCAAGTTTCATCAGGCGATCAACCTCAAAGGTTGAGGCCGTCGGCCTTGTATCTAGTCCATCACTCACCACTCACGCCTCCTTCAACGC
The DNA here is from genome assembly GCF_900659615.1 of Actinomadura fibrosa. GTDB lineage: Bacteria > Actinomycetota > Actinomycetes > Streptosporangiales > Streptosporangiaceae > Spirillospora > Spirillospora fibrosa. The sequence continues at coordinate 74,577 of NZ_CAACUY010000012.1, forward strand.
CACGAACGTCGCCTCGATCGGGAAGTTTATCCGCATATGACCTGCTCTCCTCCAGTGTGAGGAAGCAACATGTTGAACGTGCTTCCAAGTCTGAACCATCATGCCCGACGTTGCTACGCCTTTGTTGGCTGCACAGCCGGTCGGCCGGGGCGGGTCGGCCCGGAGAGGCCGCATGCCCGGCCCGGCCGTCCGGCGGCGGCCGCGTAGCGGGCGCCCTTGAAGACGTAGAGAAAGTTCTCATCCGGGGTTGTGTGCTGGTCTGGTCGGTGGCTGTGAGCTGGGGCGAGTGGCTGTGTGGGATCTCCGCTGGTGGTAGAACGCTTGGTTGTGGGTGAGGAGCGGTTGCGGGAGATCGGGCAGGAGCTGCGGCGGTTGCGGACGGCTGCTGGGCTGTCCGGGGTTGGGCTGGCTTCGCGGGCTGGGGTACCTCAACCGACCGTGTCTCGGGTGGAGACGGGGCGACGGGTCGCTGATCCGGAGGTCGTCGGCCGGTTGTTCCGGGCTTTGGGGTTGGGGCCGGCAGAGCTTGAGCGGCTGGCCGATTTGGTCGACCAGGCGTATGCCGGGACGGCCACGCGTCGGGTTGATGCCGGCGTGTCGTTCCGGGCCGCGTCTGGGACGGAGCTTGTTCATGGGGCCCGACAGGTTCGGGTCTTCGAGGCAGCGGTGATTCCGCGGCTGTTGTGGACGGCGGAGTATGCCGTCGCTGCCGGGGCCCATCCGGCGGGTGCGGCCTCGAAGGTCGGGGCGGTGCTGGACGAGGCCGGGCGGCGGTTCATGTTCGTGGTCGCTGAGGCTGCCTTGCGGACGTGGCCAGGCTCGGGTGCATGCATGGCCGGACAGCTCGGGCACCTGGTGGACGCTTCGGAGCGGGCGCATGTGCGTTTTGGCGTAGTCCCGGGCGAGCTTGCGCCCGGGTGCCTCTGCACGGGTTCGCGCTCTACGACGATGCGGCCGTGACGGTCGAGACCTTCACGCGTGAGATGACCTTGACCGGGGCGGACGAGGTGCGGGCGTACGCGGAGATCTTCGGGGCGTTCGAGCGGGCGGCCGTGTTCGGTGACGAGGCGCGGGATCTGGTGCGCCGGGCGGCGCATTATCTCGAGAACGTTCTAGGCTCTATTCACTGAGCGTATTGGATAGCCCCCTAGATCTGTCATACGCTGCGTGTTCCCCGGGGTGTGTAGCCCCCTAGACGCGCGGGTGGTGATCGTCGTGACGCGCTTGTCTCGTCTGTTCGCAGGCCAGCCGGAATCGATCAGTCATGCCAGGGCCTTCACTCGGACCTTCGTATTCGAGCGGGTTCCGGATGAGTTGTTCCGGGCCGTCGAGCTGGTGGTCAGCGAGCTATGCACGAACGCCGTGGAGCACACGGCGAGCGGTGAGGAGGGCGGTCACTTCGTCCTCGAACTGGAGTTGCACGGCGACCACGTGCGGGTGTCGGTCATCGACTTCGGGTCGCCGTCACCGCCCATCGTGAACGACGAACCGGCCGGTACTGAGGCGGTCCGGGGACGTGGGCTGTTCATCGTCGAAGCCTTCTCGAGGCTTGGGGAAGCGAATCGCTGCGAGTCGGGCGACGGGTCTGGGCGGACGTCGTCGGCGCATCAGTGTGAGCGGGCCGCCGATACCGCGCCGTCGGCGGCGCCTGCGCACTGTCAGCTCCTCAACTGGTCATGAGCTTCCCGGCACAGTGTCTAGGGTCCTAGACTCGCTGGCAGCGGCCAGAGGAGGTGTCATGCCCGGCGACTTGGAGCGCATCGCGCAGATCGACGACCCGTACGAACTGTTGCGCGCGGCGACTGAGCGTCTGGCAGAGGCACAGCAGGAAGTCACGGAACTGGCCCGGTTACGACGCAGGTTGATCCAGGACCTGCATGCGCAAGGCATGTCGTACGCGCAGATCGCTAACGCGGCAGGACTGAGCCGCGGGCGCATCCATCAGATCCGGCACACGGGGCCGGCGCCTGAGGGCGCGTTCCTTGGCTCGGGTGAGGTGACCGTGGTGACGCCGCTGCGGCCGGACCCCACGAGCGATCGCACGTACGTTGCGCTGGATGACCTGACGACCGGCAAGCGGCTGGAAGAGCTCGCCCGGACGTTCGATCTGTCGGTCGGTTATGACCATGTGGCGCTGGACGGGACGATCAACCTCAACCGGGCTGGTCTGCTGGTGATCTGCGGCCCTCGGATGTCGCCCGCGATGCAAGCGGCGTACGACAGTGATCCCGTGATCGAGTGGGAGCGGGACGAGGTGGGTTGGCTGCTGCGTGACACCGGGACGGGTGTGGAGCATCGGTCCGGGCAGGAGGACGATCCGGCGCGGCCCTACGACGTGGGGTACCTGGGCCGCCTGGCTCGGCCGGACGGCAACGGAAGCTTCATCGCCATCGCGGGCACCCACCCTGAGGGTTCGTTGGGCGTGGTGCACCTGCTGACCACGGATATCGGAAGCTTGTGGGGGCAGGTGGGCAACGAACGGTTCTCGGTCGTGGTCGGCACCGAGTACACGCCGGACACGCACGAGCCGGTGCGGACCGATTTGCTGACACCGATCTACCGGCACGACCAGGCGGCTACTTGACGGGGGATGCATGCGTGTGCTGATCGCCAGCGAACCGGGCCGTCCTGGACGAGACAACGAGGACTTCGCGGCGGCGGCACCGGGCCTGTTCCTCGTGGTCGACGGAGCGGGCTCCCCAGCCGGACTCGAATCGGGCTGCATGCACTCGGTCTCCTGGTACGCGCGCAACCTCGGCGGCCTGCTACTCGCGGCCGCCACCGATCCCAGCATCGGCCTAAACGAGGCGCTCGCGCTGAGCATCGAACGAGTCAACGCACTGCACGCCGACACGTGTGACCTCGGGCACCCTGGCTCCCCGTCGGCGACCGTGGCCCTTGCTCGGGTACTCACCAATCGCATCGAACACCTGGTGATATCTGACGCCGTCCTCGTCCTCGACCAGGCGACCGGGGCGCCGACGGTCGTCACGGACGATCGGCTCGCGCAAGTGATCGCGCGACTCGATGACCCCGGCGAGTCCGCACTGGGAAGCGCCGAACACGCGGGGCGCCTGCGTAGCCGGGTCGAGCAGCTCGCCGAGTACCGCAACCAACCTGACGGGTTCTGGGTGGCCAGTACGAGACCGGAAGCCGCAGAGGAAGCCCTTACGGGTTCCACTCCCCTGGCGGACCTGGACGCCGTTGCCCTGCTGAGCGACGGTGCAAGTCGGCTCGCCGACCGCTTCCGCCTGCTCACCTGGCCGGACCTGCTCTGCGTCCTCCGTAAGGACGGCCCGGCCGAGGTGATCACCAGGACTCGTGAAGCCGAAAGGTCCGATCCGGACGGGGCGCGCTGGCCAAGGGGCAAGGCGTCCGACGACGCCAGCGCCGTCTACTGGGCCGTCCGGGGCTGAGGGCGGACGGACGCAAAGCATCGAATCGCCGCCGTGGCCAGAGAATTCCGACAGGGGTCTGGCGCAGATAGCCGACGGACGTTCTGCGGGCCAGAGACGTTCAGGGTTGAACGAGAACGGCCTCTGACCGTTGCAGCTGGTCAGAGGCCGGTTCGCGTGGGGTGGCGGGTGCAGGGTTCGAACCTGCGTAGGCTAAGCCGACGGATTTACAGTCCGCTCCCATTGGCCACTCGGGCAACCCGCCGTGGCGTCGCTCTCGCGACGGCACTGGAAAGAATAGCGGACGGTGGGAGTGGTCGTGACATCGGAGCGGGGGGTGCCGGGCGCGCGCGGGGGTGGGGGTTCCTCGCTACGCTGCCAGGACCGCGATGGTGCTGCTGAGGGGAAGTGTGTGCGATGGCCGACAGCTCTTTCGACATCGTGAGCAAGCTCGACCGGCAGGAGGTCGACAACGCGTTGAACCAGGCCGCCAAGGAGGTGGCGCACCGGTTCGACTTCCGGAACGTGGACGCGGGGATCAAGTGGTCCGGGGAGACCATCGACATCCAGGCGAACACGGAGGAACGGGCGAACGCCGTGTTGGACGTCCTGAAGGACAAGCTCGTCAAGCGGGGCATCTCGCTGAAGTCGATCGATCCGGGTGAGCCGAAGCTGTCGGGCAAGGTGTACAAGCTCGGCGTGGGGCTGAAGGAGGGCATCGGCCAGGACGATGCCAAGAAGATCGGCAAGATCATCCGGGAGGAGGGGCCGAAGGGGGTCAAGGCCCAGATCCAGGGGGACGAGCTGCGGGTGAGCTCGAAGAAGAAGGACGACCTCCAGGACGTCATCGCCCTGTTGAAGGGCAAGGACCTGGACGTGGCGCTTCAGTTCGTCAACTACCGGTGACGTAGGCGAGCGCGCCGACTTCTTCCCCCGCAGAAGTGGTCGGCGCGCTCGTACTGTTATGACGCGGGGTACCGCCGGGTGGTTCGGGCGTCAGCCGGCCAATTCCGAGGCGGGGTCGTCGAAGGCGTCCAGGGTGCGGGCGAGGGACGTCAGGTCGAGGTCCAGGACGCGGGCGAGGGACGCGACGGTGTAGAAGGCGGGGACGGCGATGGCCCCGCGTTCGATCTTCCTGAGGGTGTCGAGGGAGATGTCGGCGTCGCGGGCGACGGCGGCGGCGCTGCGGGGGCCGCGGGCGGCGCGGAGGATCTGGCCGAGGGCCCGGCCGCGGTCGCGCTGCTCTTGGGTGAGGGGTGTCCTGACCATGGGGTGCATTCTAATACTGGTATTAGTATCTACGCATGGTTGCTTACCGAAGCCCACGTGAGTGGAAGATCATGCGCGAGGCGGGCCGGGTGGTCGCGCGGGCGCTGGACGCCGTGCAGGAGGCCGCGGAGGCGGGGATCGAGGTGCGCGAGCTGGACGCGGTCGCGGCCCGGGTCCTCAAGGAGAACGGCGCGCGGTCCAATTTTCTGGGGTACCGCCCGAGCTGGGCGCCCATGCCGTTTCCGGCGACGCTGTGCGTGTCGGTGAACGATGTGGTCGTGCACGGGATCCCCGGCCGGCAGGTGCTGAAGGAGGGTGATCTGGTCTCGATCGACTTCGGCGCGGAGGTCGGGGGGTATCACGGGGACGCGGCGAGGTCGTTCACGGTCGGGGCCGCGGATCCGGGGGCCCAGCGGCTCATGGACGTCACGCGGGAGGCGCTGGAGCGGGCGATCGCGGCGGCGGTGCCCGGTGGCAGGCTCGGGGACATCTCGCATGCCGTCGAGCGGACGGCGAGGAAGGCCGGCTACGGGATCCTTGAAGGTTGCGGTGGTCATGGGATCGGGACGGCGATGCATGAGGAGCCGGCCGTTCCCAATACGGGGAAGGCGGGGCGCGGGCTCGTTCTAAAAGAGGGGCTGACGATCGCGATCGAGCCGATGTTCCACGAGGGCGGGAACGACGGGACGCGGCTGCTGCCGGACGGGTGGTCGATCGCGACGGCGGACGGGAGCCGGGCCGCCCATTTCGAGCACTCCGTCGCGATCACGGCGGACGGGCCCGTGGTGCTGACCGCGCCGTAGGTCAGCGGCGGCCGGCCATGCGCTCCAGGCGGGCGATCCGGTCGGCCGTCGGGGGGTGGGTGGAGAAGAGCTTGCCGATCCCGGCGCCGCTGAACGGGTTGGCGATCATGAGGGCGCTGGTGGTGGCGAGCTCGGGGTCCTGGGGCAGCGGCATCGCCCGGGTGCCGGCGTCGATCTTGCGGAGGGCGGAGGCGAGGGCGAGGGGGTCGCCGGTGAGGCGGGCGCCGGACATGTCGGCCTGGTACTCGCGGGTCCGGCTGATGGCCATCTGGACGACGGCGGCGGCGATGGGCCCGAGGACGAGCATGAGGAGCGCACCGAGGATCCCGGGGCCGTCGTCGTCCTCGGACCGCCCGATCGGCAGGAAGATCGCCAGATGGGACAGGTAGGTGATCACGGTGGCGATCGCGGCGGCGACGGAGGAGATGAGGATGTCGCGGTTGTAGACGTGGGAGAGCTCGTGGCCGAGGACGGCGCGCAGTTCCCGCTCGTCCAGCATCTGGAGGATGCCGCGGGTGCAGCAGACCGCGGCGTTGCGCGGGTTGCGGCCGGTGGCGAACGCGTTGGGCTGCCGGGTCTCGGAGACGTAGAGCCGCGGCATGGGCTGCCGGGACGCGGTGGCGAGCTCGCGGACGAGCCGGTAGAGCACCGGGGCCTCGACCTCGCCGACCGGGTGGGCGCGCATCGAGCGGAGCGCGATGCGGTCGCTGAACACGTACGCCACGCCGTTGGTGCCGAGCGCGATGACCAGGGCGATCGTGAGCCCGGCGCCGCCGCCGAGGACCCAGCCGACCGCGAGCATCAATGCCGACAGCGCAGCGATCAGAGCCGCCGTCTTGACGCCGTTGAACCGCACTTTCCCGTTGCCTCCCCGTCGACTTCAGGACATCGGTACCAACGCTTTGACCTGCCGCGACGTTCCCGGGGGCGGGCGGGCGTCAGCTGACCTGCGACACCGTCTGCAGGACGAGCTGCGGCGCGACCGACAGGACGGCGGCGCCGGCGGCGGTCGCGGCGATCGCGGCGCGGACGGGCAGGCCGGGGGCGGCGTCGTAGGGGCGTCCGGTGGGTTCGGCGAACAGGCGGGCGGCCCAGGCGAGGTAGTAGTACAGGCCGATGACCGTGTTGACGGCCATCACGACGGCGAGCCAGGTGACGTCGCCCGCGACGGTCGCGCGGAACACGACGACCTTCGCGAACAGTCCCATCACGCCGGGCGGGAGGCCGGCGAGGCAGATGAGGAAGAACGCGAGGGCGGCGGCGACGGCGGGGCTGCGGCGGGCGAGGCCGCGGTAGTCGTCGAGGGTGTCGTAGGACGTCCCGGACGCGGGGGTGCGGCGCCGGAAGCCGGTCACGACGGCGAAGGCGCCGAGGTTCATGACGGCGTAGAGGGCGACGTAGGCGGTGGTGGCGGCGACGGCCTCGGGGAGGCGGCGGCCGCCGACGGCGAGCGGGGCGAGCATGTAGCCGGACTGGGCGACGGAGGACCAGGCGAGGAGGCGGATCGCGGTCCGCTGGCGGAGGGCGAGGAGGTTGCCGAGCGTCATGGTGACGGCCGCGAGGATGCCGACGAGGGGTCCCCACACGTGGCCGTAGGCGGGGAAGCCGAGGGCGAGGACGATGGCGAGTCCCGCGAAGCCGGCGGCCTTGGAGACCACGGACAGGAACGCGGCGACGGGCAGCGGGGCGCCCTGGTAGACGTCCGGGGCCCAGAAGTGGAAGGGGACGGCGGCGACCTTGAACGCGAACCCGGCGAGGACGAGGACGACGCCGACGGCGGCGACCGGGTCGAGGTCGGAGGGGAGCCGCTCCAGGGCGGGGGCGATCCGGTCGAGGTGCATGGCGCCGGTCGCGCCGTACACGAGGCTGATGCCGAACAGCATGACGGCGGCGGAGACGACGGAGACGAGGAACAGCTTCAGCGCGGCCTCGGACGCGGCGCCGTCGTAGCGGCGGAGGCCGACGAGGGCGAAGACGGGCAGCGAGAGGGTCTCCAGCGCGACGACGAGCAGGATCAGGTCGCGGGCGGCGACGAGGGACAGGGCGCCGATGACGGCGGCGAGCAGCAGGAAGTGGTACTCGCCCGCGGGGATCTCCGAGTCGGTGATCTCCTGGAGGGACAGCAGGACGACGACCACGGCGGCGGCGAGGACGAGGCCCTGGAACAGGAGCGTGAAGTCGTCGGCGACGTAGGAGCAGGAGCGGGGGCCGCCGGCGCGCAGGCCGTCCGGGAGGCAGAAGGTGGCGCGGCGGTCGCCGGCGGCGAGGACGGCGACGGCGAGCAGCGCGACCGCGAGGGAGCCGCCGCTGAGCAGGCCGAGGACGCGGCGCGGGACGTCGAAGGCGTCGGCGAGCAGGAGCCCGATCGCCGCCACGGCGAGGATCAGCGGCGGCGCGATCGCCGCGTAGTCGATGCCCTGGATCATGCGGCCCCTCCCGGGCGTCCGGCCCGTGTCGTGCGCATCAGCCGCCTCCGAACAGGGCGCGCACCGGCGCGGTGGTCACTTCCAGCAGGGTCTTCGGCCAGAGCCCGACGAGCAGCGTCAGCGCGATCAGCGGGACCCAGGCGGCGTACTCCGGGACGGTGATCGCCGCCGGGCCGCGGGCGGCGGCGCCGTCCGCCGGCCCGTGGGTGATCTTGGCGAGCATGCGGAGGAAGTACGCGGCGGTGAGCACGGCGCCGAGCGCGGCGACGGCCATGAACGTCACGAACGTCTCGCGGGGCAGGTCGGCGTGCGGCCGGTACGCGCCGAGCAGGGCGAGCATCTCGCCCCAGAAGCCGGCGAGCCCGGGCAGGCCGAGCGAAGCGACGGACGCGAAGGTCAGGATGGACGCGAGGCGGGGCGCGGTGCCGAGCATCCCGCCGCCGAGCTCGTCGAGGTCGGCGGTGCCCCAGCGCTCCTTGACGGCTCCGGCGAGGAAGAAGAGCAGGCTCGTGATCAGGCCGTGCGCGACGTTGCCGAACAGCGCCGCGTTGACGCCGACGGGGGTGAGGGTCGCGATGCCGAGCAGAACGAACCCCATGTGCCCGACGGACGAGTAGGCGATCATCCGTTTGAGGTCGCGCTGGGCGAGGCAGGCGAGCGCGCCGTACACGATCCCGATGACCGCGAGGAGGCCGAGCCAGGGCGCCCACACGCGCGCCCCGTCCGGTGCGAGCGGCAGCGCGACGCGGACCAGGCCGTACGTCCCCATCTTCAGCAGGACGCCGGCGAGCAGCACCGACCCGACGGTGGGGGCCTCGGTGTGGGCGTCCGGGAGCCAGGTGTGCAGCGGCCACATCGGCACCTTGACCGCGAGGCCGAGCGCCATCAGCGCGAACGCCGCCACCTGGACGCCGTGGGACAGGCCCGCGCCGTGCCGCCGCGCCAGCTCGGTCATGTCGAGCGTGCCCGCGTTCACGGCGACGAGCAGCATCCCGGCGAGGAGGAGCCCGGAGCCGAGCAGCGTGTACAGGATGAACTTGGACGCGGCGGCGCGGCGGCCCGGCCCGCCCCACACGATGATCACCACGTACATCGGGATGAGGACGACCTCGAAGAACACGAAGAACAGCACGAGGTCGAGGGCGGTGAACGTGCCGAGCAGCCCGATCTCCAGGACGAGGAGCAGCGCGGTGAGCAGCCGGATCCGGCCGCCCGCGGGCGGGTGCCGCAGCGTGTAGAGGAAGCAGAGGAAGGTCAGCAGCGCGGTCAGCACGACGAGCGGCAGGGAGATCCCGTCCGCGCCGAGGTGGAAGCGCAGCCCGATCGCGGGCGCCCAGGCGCGGTCGACGTCCAGCTGGGTCCGGGACGTGGCGCCGAAGTCGAACGCGGTCAGCGCGGACACGGCGACCAGCAGCGTCGCGCCGGACACCGCGGCGCCGAAGCGGCGGACGGCGAGGTCGGTCGGCAGGAACCGGTCCGCCGGGACGAGCATGGCGAGCGCCCCGCACAGCGGGATCGCCATCATCAGCAGGAAGATCACAGGAAGATCACCACCCCGGCGGCGATGACGACGACGCCCGCGAGCAGGCCGGTCAGGTAGGTCTGCGGGTTGCCGTTCTGCGGGAGCCGGAGGAGGCCGCCGAGCCGCCGCGCCTCCCGTCCGGTGCCGACGACGGCGGCGTCGATGCCGCGCGCGTCGGCGACCACGACGAGCCGCGCCAGCGCCCGGACGGGCCGGACGATCAGCAGCGCGTACAGCTCGTCCACGTAGAAGGCGCGGGCGAACACGGGACGGAGGGCGCCGAGGGTGCGCGCCGGGTCCGCCGCCCGGTCGCGGTTCCAGACGAGGTACGCGGCGCCCGCCCCGGCGGCGGTCAGCAGCAGGCCGAGCAGCGCCGATCCGGCGTGGGGGCGCAGCTCGTCCGCGCCGAGGCCGAAGAAGCCGAGGACCACGGCGGGGACGGCCAGCGCCGCCACCGTCCACGACATGATCCGCGGCGCCTCGCGGACCTCGTACGCGCCGCGCGGCTCGCCGAAGAACGTCATCAGCCAGGCGCGGGCCGCGTACGCCGCCGTCAGCGCGACCGTGAGCAGCAGCCCGAGATAGACAAGCCACGCCACGCCCGCCGGCAGGTCGACGTGCGCGGAGGTGCCGCCGTGCAGGGCCGAGTGCTGGGCGGCCTCGATGACGGAGTCCTTGCTGAACCAGCCGCTGAACGGCGGGACGCCGGCGAGCGCGGCGAAGCCGGCCGTCATCGACCAGAACGTGATCGGCATGCCGCGCCGGAGGCCGCCGTAGGACGCCAGCATGTTCGAGCCCGCGACCACGATGACGCAGCCGGCGGACAGGAACAGCAGCGCCTTGAAGGCTCCGTGCGCGAGCAGGTGGAAGATCGCCGCGGTGTCGGCGCCGACCGCGAGCCCGGCGGCCATCACGCCGAGCTGGCTGATCGTCGAGTAGGCGAGGACGCGCTTCAGGTCGTCCTGCGCGAGGGCCGCCAGCGCCGAGCCGACCATGGAGACCACCGCGACGGCGCCGAGCACGGTCAGCGCGGCCGGGGCCGCCGCGAACACCCCGGACAGCCGCGCGACGACGTACACGCCCGCGGCGACCATCGTCGCCGCGTGGATCAGCGCGCTGATCGGCGTCGGGCCCGCCATCGCGTCCGGGAGCCAGGTGTGCAGGGGAAACTGCGCGCTCTTGCCCGCGACCCCGGCGAGCAGCAGCAGCGCCGCCACGGTCACCGTCGTGTGCGGCAGGTCCCCCGCCTTCGCGAGGACGGTGCCGAGGGAGAACGAGCCCGCACCGGCGCCGAGCACGAGGATGCCGAGAAGGAAGCCGACGTCGCCGAGCCGCGTGACGAGGAACGCCTTCACCGCGGCCCGCGAATTGTCCCGCTCCTCCCAGTGGTGGCCGATCAGGAAGTACGAGCAGACGCCCATGACCTCCCAGCCCGCGTACAGCACGAGCAGGTCGCCGGCGAACACGACCAGCAGCATCGCGGCCGTGAACAGCGAGATGAACGCGGCGTAGGACGAGTAGCGGCGGTCCCCGTCCATGTACGCGACCGAGTACACCTGGACGGCGAGCGCCACGCAGCAGACCATCAGCCCCACAACGGCGGACAGTCCGTCCACCTGGAGCCCCACCCTGATCGGGACGGACCCGGTGTCGATGAGCGTGAGCACGCCCGTCCGCGCACCCGGGTCGCGCCAGACGGTGAACGCGACGATCGCGCTGAAGACCAGGGACACCGCGATCGGCAGGCACGCGATCAGCGCCGGGCCGTTGCGCAGCGGCGACCGGCCCGCGCTGCCGGGCGCGGGCCCCGGAGCATGCGTCCCCTCCGCAGGCAGCACTTCGTCGGACGACGGCGCGCCTTCGAGGGGCGCGGGTTCGGCGGCGGGAATCTCGTCGCCCGTGGGTGTGCCTTCGGTCGTGGCGCTGTGCGGCGGGCGTTCGCCGGACGGGACGCTGCCGCCGAGCACGCGCGTCAGCCGCGGGCCGAGGAGGAGGCCGGCGAACGCGGCCGCGAACGGCAGCGGGATGGCCAGCGAGGCGAGCCAGATCACGGAGTCGCCTCCTCGCGCCGCGCGGCACCGGCTTCGCCGGGCTCGCCGGGCAGGCCGGGTTCGCCGGGCTCGTCCGCCGGAGCCGCTTCGTCGAGGGCCTCCGCTTCGGCCGGACGTGCGCCGTCCTCCGCGAGCGTGCGGAGGCGGTCGACGTCGATCATCTGGCGGTTGCGGTACACCAGCAGCACGATCGCGAGCCCGAGCCCGATCTCCGCCGCCGCGATCACGATCGTGAACAGCGTGAGGACCTGGCCGCCGTGGAGCCGGTCGCGGAACCACATGTCGAACGCGACGAGGTTCAGGTTCACGGCGTTCAGCATCAGCTCGACCGACATCAGGACGAGGATCGCGTTGCGGCGCGCGAGCACGCCGTACACGCCGATGGAGAACAGCAGGGCCGCGACGACCGTCGGGTAGGCGAGATGCATCAGCGCTCCCCGTCCGCGGGCGTCCCGGCCGGGCGCTTCTCGGCCGGGCGGCTCTTCGGGCGGATGTCGGAGCGGGACAGGACGATCGCGCCGACCAGCGACGCCAGCAGGAGCACCGACAGCACCTCGAACGGCAGCACCCAGGTGCGGAAGACGGCGGCGCCCAGCGCGTCCGCCGAGCCGCCGCCCGCGCGGAGCGGCATCCGCTCGTCCCAGAAGCCCATCGCCATGACGGTCACGAGCACCGCCGCGGTGGCGGCCGCGACCCCCGCCGCGACCCACCGGTTGCCGGAGTCGAGGTCGGCGGACCCGCCGATCGGCGCGCGGGTCAGCATGATCCCGAAGAGCAGCAGGACGACGATCGCGCCGACGTAGATCAGCACCTGCACCCACGCCACGAACTCCGCCGTCAGGACGAGGTAGCCGCCCGCCAGCGCGCCGAACGTCACCACCAGCCACAGCGCCGCGTGGACGAGCTGCCGCGTCGTCACCACCATGATCCCGGACCCGACGGCGACCACGCCGAGCAGCGCGAAGACGACCTCCTGCCCGCTCACGTCCCCGCCTCCGGCGGCTTCGGGGCATCCTCCGGCGGCTTCGGGGCTCCCTCCGGCGGCTTGCGGGCGGCCCCCGGCGGCCGGCGCGAAGCGCGTGCCGCGGCCTTCTCGGCGGTGCCCACTTCCTTGGGCGGCTCGGCGGCCGGGTCGTGGGCCTGTGGGGGCGGGACGGTCCACATCCACTCCCGCAGCCGCTCCTTCTCATGGGTCAGCTCGGCGATGTCGTACTCGGCGTACTCGAACTCCGGCGACCAGAACAGGGCGTCGAACGGGCATACCTCGATGCAGATGCCGCAGTACATGCAGAGCGCGAAGTCGATCGCGAACCGGTCGAGGACGTTCCGCGTGCGCGCGCGCCCGCCGCCCTCCGCCGGGAGGGTCTCCTTGTGGGAGTCGATGTAGATGCACCAGTCCGGGCATTCGCGCGCGCAGAGCATGCAGACCGTGCAGTTCTCCTCGAACAGCGCGATGACGCCCCGGCTGCGCGGCGGCAGGTCGGGCTGCACTTCGGGGTATTGACGCGTGATGGAGCGCCGCGTCATCGTCCGCAATGTGACCGCCAGCCCTTTGGCCAGCCCGCCTCCTGGTAGCCGTCCCACGCGCCCCATGATTGCGTACCTGGGGCCTGCGGGGAACGCGGTGGGTGTGGCGTTCGTCGAACAGGAGTGGACTCGCGCGGTCCACGGTCCCGTAAGTCTGCGGGTGAGGAGGGCAAGTGAGCCATCACTCGGACGGCCCCAGCGGACCCGAACCCGGTGGCCACCAAGGCCCCTCCTCCCATGATCGCGCGCCCTACGGCCGCCCGTCCCGCGGGCACCCGCCCTACGGCCGCCCCGCTCCGGGACGTCCGCCGTGGGATCCGCGGGACCGCGCCTACCCGGCGGGCCGTCCGCCGTTCCCTCCGCCGCCGCCCGACCCGCGCGCCGGGCCCCCGGGCTGGCGGCCGCCGTATCCGCTGCCGCCCGTCCCGCCGGTCCCGCCGCCCGAGGCGACGACCGTACCGCAGGGCATCCTGTGGGCATTCGTCCCGTTCCTGACGTTCGGGCTAGGGACGCCCTTCTCGTTCCTGTACGGCGCCATCCGGCGCGGGTCGTGGAACCTCGGGGTCACCGCCGCGGGCTACGGCATCGCCCTGACGGGCGTCATGGCCCTCGTCCAGACCGACAGCGCGGTGCTGATGGGCCTCGGCACGATGCTCTGCCTGATGCTGTGGGTCGCGGGGACGGCGCACGCGTTCGCCGTCCGCTCGACCGTCTTCCCGCGCGAGTCGTCCCGCAACCGGATCAACCAGCACGCCATCGACGTCGCCAAGTACCGCAGGACGCTCCGCGAGGAGGCCCGCGCGCTCGCCGCCGAGGACCCGGCGCTCGCCCACGAGCTGCGCATCGGCCGCCCCGACCTGCCCCGCACCTACGACGACGGCGGTCTCGTGGACGTCAACAGCGCGCCGCCGGAGGTCCTCGCGACGCTTCCGGGCATGACCGCGGAGCTCGTCGACCGGGTCGTCGCGCGGCGGCACGAGCAGGGCGCGTTCCTGTCCGCGGAGGAGATGGCCGTGGACGCCGACGTCCCGCCGGACGCCCTCCCGAGGATCGCCGAGTACGCGATCTTCCTGCCCTGACCCCGCGCGGGACCGGCTCAGCCGAAGGCGACCTTGAGGACGCCGGTGAGCGCGAGCTGCCCGAGCGAGAGCGGGACGAGGTAGGCCCAGGCCAGCTTCTGCAACTGGTCCTCGCGCATCCGGGGGTAGCTGACCCGCAGCCAGATCACCAGGAACGCCAGCACCGCGACCTTGAGCAGCGTCCACAGCCAGCCGAGCTCCGCGTCCAGGAACGGGCCCTTCCAGCCGCCCAGGAACAGGACGGTAGTCAGAGCGCACAGCACCACGATCCCGGCGTACTCGGCCAGGATGAACAGCGCGAACCGCAGCCCGCCGTACTCGGTGTACGGGCCGAAGATGATCTCGGAGTCGGCGACCGGCATGTCGAACGGCGGGCGGCGCAGCTCGGCGAGGCCCGCGACGAAGAACACGACCGCGCCGATCGCCTGCCAGGGCAGCCACCACCAGCGCCACTCCCCGACGATGCCCGGCAGGGACAGCGTGCCCGCCGCCATCGCGACCGAGGACGCCGCGAACACCATCGGCAGCTCGTAGGACATGAGCTGCGCCGCGACCCGCATCCCGCCGAGCAGGGAGTACTTGTTGGCGCTCGCCCAGCCCGCCATGATCGCGCCGATCACGCCGACGCCCATCACCGCCAGCGCGAAGAACAGCCCGAGGCCGAGGTCGAGCGCGACCTGCCCGTCCGGCCCGACCGGCACGACGATCAGGACCAGCAGGTACGGGACGAGCGCGACGCCCGGGGCCAGCTTGAACACCCACCGGTCGGCCGCCCGCGGGACCACGTCCTCCTTCTGGGCGAACTTGACCCCGTCCGCGACGAGCTGCGCCCAGCCGTGGAAACCGCCCGCGTACATGGGGCCGAGGCGCCCCTGCATGTGCGCCATCACCTTGTGCTCGGCCTGCCCCACCAGCAGCGGCAGGACGGCGAACGCGGCGGCGACGAGCGCCAGCTTGACGACGACCTCAACCATCGCCGCGCTCCGCGGGTCGGGCCGGGCGGGCGGCCGGGCGGGCGGCGTGGTCCGCGGCGGCGGCCCAGGCGCCCTCCTCGGGGACGCCCGGCGGGCGGACGCGGCGGCGGCTCGGGGCGCCGTGCCCCGACTCGCCCGGCTCCTTCGCACCCGGCCACGGCTTGGCGACGCGCGCGGCGAGCACGAAGTCCTTGCGCAGCGGATGCCCCTCGAACCCGTCCGGCAGCAGCAGCGGGACGAGGCGGGGATGGCCCTCGAAGACCACGCCGAACATCTCGAACGTCTCCCGCTCGTGCCACGCGGCACCGCGGTACACGCCCGTCGCCGTCGGGAGGACCGGGTCCTCGCGGGGCACGCGGGTGCGGATCAGGAGGTGGTGGCGCCGCTCCAGCGAGTACACGTGGGCGACGACGGCGAAGCCCTCCTCCAGCTCGTCCACCCCGGTGAGCCAGTCGAAGAAGCCGCAGCCCAGCTCGTCGCGGGCGAAGGTGAGCGCGGCCAGCCAGTGCTCGGGCGGGACGCCCACGGCGAGCCCGCCCGTGGTCTCCTCGCTGGAGATCTCGTCGCCGAACCGGCCGGTCCACGCCGCCGCCAGCCCGGCGCTCACCGGTGGCGGCCGATCTCGTCGCCGTCCCCGTCGCCGCCGTCCGCGTCGTCCGCGAGGCCGGGGATGATCGACGGGTCGTGGTCGCGCACGCGCCGGACGGGGCGCGTGTCGTCCGCGGGGCGCAGCGGCCGCGTCGTGCCTCTCGCGGTGGGCGGCTGCTCCTCGGTCTCGTCCGGTGGAGCGCCCTCGACCGGCGGGACGGGAAGCGTGGCGTCATCGGCCGGGTGCGCCGGCGGTGCCTCGCTCTCCGGAGCCGGGACGGGCTGTGTCGGGTCCGTCGCCCCCGGCGCCTCGGGCGTGGCGGCCTCGTCCAGCGGGACGGTCCGCGACGCCGACTCCTCGGCAGGCGGACCCGTCTCGGCAGGTGGAGCGGCGTCTTCCAGAGGCGCGGTCGCCTCGGGTGACGCGGCGGGCCCGTCCTCAGGATCCGGTGCCTCGTCCAGCGCGGGCGGCGGCTGGAGTGGCCGCCGTAGGACTGTGGCCGAAAGCGGACGCGGCGCGGGCGGCGGGGACACCGCGTCGCCGCCGTTGTACCGGTCGCCCAGCGACTCCGCCGCGATCTTCTCCTGGAGGTGGACGATGCCGTGCAGCAGCGCCTCGGGACGCGGCGGGCAGCCCGGCACGTACACGTCCACCGGGATGATCTGGTCGACGCCCTTCGTCACGCAGTAGGAGTCCCAGTACGGGCCGCCGCAGTTGGAGCAGGCGCCGAAGGAGATGACGTACTTCGGCTCGGGCATCTGCTCGTAGAGGCGCCGCACGGCCGGGGCCATCTTGTCGCTGACGGTGCCCGACACGACCATCAGGTCGGCCTGCCGCGGACCGGGCGCGAACGGGATGACGCCGAGCCGGATGAAGTCGTGGCGGCTCATCGACGTCGCGATGAACTCGATCGCGCAGCAGGCCAGGCCGAAGTTGAAGACCCACAGGGAGTACCGGCGGCCCCAGTTGAGCACGAACTTGATCGGCTTGGGCGCGAGCCGCGACAGCGGGCCGACGCTGGGCGGCGGGAGATCGATGGTGCTCACAAGAGGCATTCTTACAGCCCGCGCCGATCTCGCCAGGGACACGGACGGGTCGGACGCCCCCGCGCGGCCGTGCCGCCGGGATGGCCGTCAGACCCAGGACAGGACGCCCTTCTTGCCCGCGTACGCGAGTCCGGCGGCGAGGAAGGCCAGGAAGACGAACATCTCGCCCAGCGTGGTGAGGCCGTAGCCGGGCGCGGAGAAGACCGTCGCCCAGGGGAAGAGGAAGACGGCGTCCACGGCGAACACCACGTACAGGTAGGCGAAGACGTAGTAGCGCACGTACGAGTGCGCCCAGCCCTCGCCGACGGGATCGACGCCGCACTCGTAGGTGAGCAGCTTCTCCGGCGTCGGACGGTGCGGGCGCAGGAGGCGGTTGGCGGCGAGCCCCCCGCCGACGATGGCCCCGCCCACGAGCAGCAGAACCGCAAGACCGACATATGCGTCGAAATAGGTCCGCACAACTACCTCCCCATACGCATCCAACCAAGTATCCCCGAGCGATGGATGCAGGAGTGTGACGTCGTACCTCCACCCAGGAGGATCACAATGTCATTGTTTTGCTGCACACTGGATGATGCATTGGGGTCAGTTGACCTGGAAGGACGTGACCGGATGAGCAACCCCCCGCCACCCCCGGGCTGGGAACCCCCGGGAGGTGCCTCGTGGCCTCCGCCACCGCCGCCCGCGGGTCCCGGCGGCCCTCCGGGTCCCGGCGGACCCGGACTCCCCGGCGGCCCCACCGGTCCGGGCGGTCAACCCCCAGGACCGGGCGGTTACGGCGGCCCCGGCACGCCGCCGCCGTTCTACCCGCCGCCCCCCGGCAGCGCCGCAACGTATCCGGGCATGCCCGGCATGCCCCCGCCGAAGAAGAGCAACGGCGGGCTGATCGCGGCACTGGCCGGCGGTGGCGTCGTCGTCCTCGTCCTCATCGGCGTCGTGGTGTTCGTGCTCGCCTCGGGCGGCGGCAAGTCGCCGGAGGAGAAGCTGAACGCCGCCGCCGACAGCATGGCCGCGGCCCGCGCGGTCGGGTTGAAGGGCACCTTCGGGGGCGGCGCCGACAGCCTCAACGGTGAGCTGAACGTCACCAAGGGCGGCCGCGCGACCGGCCCCGTCACCTGGAACAGCGACAACGTCACGCTGCTCTCGACGGACGGCAAGCTGTTCGTCAAGGCCGACTCCGCCTACTGGCGCCGGCAGATCTCCAGCAGCGAGACGCCCTACTACCTCGGCTCCGGCGAGCAGTGGGGCCGGCTGAGCGCCGACAAGCTCGACATCGACTTCAAGCAGGAGCTCGCGCCCGCCGCCCTGGCCGGGAAGCTGCGCTCCGCCGCGACCGCCAAGGTCAAGCCGATCAAGACGACCTGGCAGGGCAAGAAGGCGCTGAAGTTCAGCACGTTCTCCTCCACCCTCTACATCACCGACGCCGACAGCGCCGAGCTGCTGCGCTACGAGGCCACCACGCCCCGCGTCGCCCTCGACGTCACCCCGAAGACCTCGGGCCAGGCCTCGTCCATCGTCTCGGACATGCGGACCAGCATCGGCGAGCTGAAGGACGCCTTCGACGGCTCCGCCCGCCCGACCGTGGACGAGTGGAAGAAGGGCGGCTGCAACGGCGACAGCGGCTGCACCGTCGAGGCCAAGATCCGTCCGCCGTTCGGCGCGGAGACCCCCGTCACGATCGACGTGCGGTTCCGGCTGACCGCCGGCACGCTCACCGGCAGGGACCTCGGCAACTGCACGTCCAGGATCACCATCACCAGCTCCACCCCGCAGTGGGCGAGCTGCCGCGTCACCAGCAGCGCGTGGACGAGCTGGGCCAAGTCCACGGGCGGCACCTATTACAAGCACGCCGAGTACAAGGTGATCGGTGCCACCGCGAGCGAGGTCCAGTCCATGCAGAGCGGGCTCGACAGCGAGTGAGGCCGCAGGTGAGGCGCCCCGTGCGCTGACCCTTCGCTTCCGGGTGCCCGGCGATGCGTCCCGCCCCTGGCGGGCCGCGCCGCCGGGCACCCTTATGCTCTGAGACGTCCCCCGGCCCCGGCGTCCCTCGGTGAGCGCGGGCCGTGCAGGCCCTGGAAGCGAGCGAAGTGAGCGTTGAACAGGACGGACCGTCCGGCGCGGCCGGACGTCCCTCTCCGAGACCTCCCGCGCAGGACAAGCTGGTCGCCGGCGGCAAGCGCGCCCGCCCCGCCTCCGGCGAGGACACCTCCCCCGAGGGCTTCCCAGCCGAAAGCGTCGTCCCAAAGGCCCCGCCCCCAACCCCGACCCCCACCACACCTGGGGAACCGGCGCCGCGGGGTAGGCCGCTGCCTCCTGGCGTGGTGCCTCTGCCGCCCGCTCCTCCTGCCCGTCCGGCACCTGCGCCTGCTCCTGAGCCCGCTCCGCCGCCAGCCGTCGAGGCAGCACCGTCCGTAGAAAGCTCGCCCACCGAGACGGCGTCCGACCACGCGCAGGTACCTCCCGGCGCGACCGGGGTGTCCTACTCCGAGGCGTCAGGGCAGGTCGGCGGTGGTCCTGGTGGCGTAACCATCCCCGACGCGGCTATGCCGTCTGCGCAGGCCGCAGGTGCGTGGCCCCCGGCCGGTCCCATGCCGCCCGCAGGGCCTGGGGGTGCCTTTCCTGGGTCGCCACCACCGCCGGGTGATGCCTTTCCCGGTGCGCCGGTTCCGCCGGGTGGCGGTGGGACGCGGCCGGGCGGCGGCAGGAGGCGGCCGTTGATCATCGCGGGCGTGGCCGCCGCCGCGGTGGTGGCGGTCGGGGTGACGGCCGCGGTCGCCTTCACGGGCGGCGGGTCGGAGGCGAAGAAGCCGAAGCCGACCGCCGCCGCGACGTCGGCGTGGTCGCGCGAGGTCCGGCGGGTGCTCGCGAGCAGCCCGGGGCTCCGCTACGACGGCACCATGTCGGTGGACGGGAAGCCCGTCCAGGCGAGGCTGCGCGTGACCCGGGCGGGGTCGGCGAGCGGCACGCTCACGGCGGGAGCCCTGAAGGCGGACGTCGTGGCCGTGGACGACGTCACGTACATCAAGGCCGGAACGGCGTTCTGGCGCGATTACGTCGGCGAGACCGCGCACCCGGAGAACTTCGCGGGCCGCTGGTCGAAGGCGCCGGCCGCGCTGCCCGGGTTCGACGTCCCGGACGTGCTGGGCCCGGCGTCGATCGCGGCGCGGCTCGCCAAGGCGGCGGCGGACCCGTCCGCCGAGGACGTCAACGGCGTCCGGGCCCTCAAGGTGAGGACCCGGGGGGCCGACTACCTGGTGTCGGCCGCCGCCCCCTACCGGCTGCTGGCGGTGCGGACCGCCGGGCGCGGCGACCCGCGCTTCACGGTCACGGAGATCCCGGACGCGGCGCCGCTGTTCGCCGAGATCCGGCCGCGCGTCGCCGCGCTGGGCGGCGCGGCCGATCCGGCGCTGCACTTCACGCCGGGCAAGCTGACGTTCGTCAACTGCGACCAGAACACGAACGGCTGCACGGTGAGCGTGCCCGCGACGCTCGCGTCGCCGGAGGGCGCGGTCCCGGCGGGGGCGCGGGCGGCGCTGCGCGCGTCGATCGACACGCGGGGCCGGCCGCTCGGCTCGTGCGCGGCGTCGAGCCCGGTGCCGTCGGACCGCTCGCTGACCCTGCGCTGCACGGTGCAGGGGCGGGCGTGGCGGACGTGGATGAAGGCCGCGCTCGACCAGCCCGGCGCGCACCCGTACGAGGCGCGGGCGCGGGTGGTCGGTGAGGCGGTCGCGGCGGCCGAGGTCCCGGGGCTGCTCGCGGCGATCGACAAGGAGCGTGCGGCGAGCCGGCGGGCCCCGGGCGCGTCGGCCACCCCGAGCGCCGGGGCGCGGACGACCCCGGCCGCCGGAGGGCGGACGCGCGCGCCGGCCGCGAAGCGCTCCACCGCCCCCGCCAAGCCGTGAAGTCCCGCTCTAGCGGGAGTTGAGCGGATCTGTCCCGTCGCTGACGGGTGAGGGTTCGCAGCCGGTCCGGCCAGGGCGGGGGTCGCTTCAGTGGAACTAAATTCGGTCTGTCTACACTGCGGAGCGTGAATTCCGTGCCATCGGGGAGCTCCGGCTCCCCGGCGATGCCCGCGCGGCTCGTTCGACGGCTCCACGTCGATCTGTGCCGCCAGGCCAGTTCCCTGTGTTCGCGCTGAACTCGGGACCCCGTCCGGGTCGTACCACCGGATAGGACCTGCCCGAATCCGGGGGAGTCGAGTGAAACGCCGTCCGAAGTGATACGTCTTGAGACCACGGGGCGGCGACTCCCTGGACGAGGGACGTCACATGCCGGGCGGAACGGCGGCCGCGGTCGAATCCTCCTCGACCGGTGGCCGCCCGAGGGGCGGACGGCGGGCGCGTGCCCGGCCCGCCGGGTTGTTCCAGCGTGCCTCGCGACCCCCGATAAGAGCATTCCAACCCGGACATACCATGAAGGTAAGCCTAAGTAGCATCACGATCCGGACGCCTCCTCCGGTATCGGTGCTGCCCGTCGAGGAGGTCTTCCTCTGTGACCAAACAGGTCCAGCAACTCGACCGCGTCATCATCCGCTTCGCCGGGGACTCCGGCGACGGGATGCAGCTGACCGGCGACCGCTTCACGCAGGAGACGGCCGCGTTCGGCAACGACTTGTCGACGTTGCCGAACTTCCCGGCCGAGATCCGCGCCCCCGCCGGGACCCTCCCCGGCGTGTCCAGCTTCCAGTTGCACTTCGCCGACCACGACATCCTCACGCCGGGTGACGCGCCGAACGTCCTGGTCGCGATGAACCCGGCCGCGCTGAAGGCCAACCTCGGCGACCTGCCCCGCGGCGCCGACCTGATCGTGAACACCGACGAGTTCACCAAGCGGAACCTGGCGAAGGTCGGCTACGCGGCGAATCCCGTCGACGACGACTCGCTCGCCGAGTACCGGGTGCACGCGCTGCCGCTGACCTCCATGACGGTGACGGCGCTCGCGGACTTCGACATCTCCAAGAAGGACGCCGAGCGCGCCAAGAACATGTTCGCCCTCGGGCTGCTGTCGTGGCTGTACCACCGGCCCACCGAGGGGACGATCGCGTTCCTGGAGAAGAAGTTCGCGCGCAAGCCCGACATCATGAAGGCCAACATCGCGGCCTTCCAGGCGGGCTGGAGCTACGGCGAGACCACCGAGGCGTTCTCGGTGCAGTACGAGATCAAGCCGGCGGAGCACGCCCCCGGCCTCTACCGCAACATCACCGGGAACGTGGCGCTGTCGCTCGGCCTGGTCGCGGCGGGCGAGCAGAGCGGGCTGCCGATCTACCTGGGCTCGTACCCGATCACCCCGGCGTCCGACATCCTGCACGAGCTGTCCAAGCACAAGGCGTTCGGCGTCCGGACGTTCCAGGCCGAGGACGAGATCGCGGCGGTCGGCGCCGCGCTCGGCGCGTCCTTCGGCGGGTCGCTCGGCGTCACCACGACGTCCGGGCCGGGCATCGCGCTGAAGAGCGAGACGATCGGCCTCGCGGTCGCGACCGAGCTGCCGCTGCTGGTCATCGACGTGCAGCGGGCCGGGCCGTCCACCGGGCTGCCGACCAAGACCGAGCAGGCCGACCTGCTCCAGGCCATGCACGGCCGCAACGGCGAGGCGCCGGTCCCGGTCATCGCGCCGCGGTCCCCCTCGGACTGCTTCGACGCGGCCCTGGAGGCGGCCCGCATCGCGGTCACCTACCGGACGCCGGTCATCCTGCTGTCGGACGGCTACCTCGCGAACGGCTCCGAGCCGTGGCGGCTGCCGGACGTCGCGTCCCTGCCGAGGATCGAGCCGAACTTCGCCGAGCCCGGCCAGGAGGACTTCCAGCCGTTCAAGCGCGACCCGGAGACCCTCGCGCGGCCGTGGGCCATCCCGGGGACCGCGGGCCTGGAGCACCGGATCGGCGGGCTGGAGAAGGCAGACGGGTCCGGCAACATCTCCTACGATCCGGCCAACCACGACCGCATGGTCCGGCTCCGGCAGGCCAAGGTCGACGGCATCGCGAACGACATCGCGCCCCTGGAGGTGGACGACCCGTCCGGCGAGGCGCGGGTGCTCGTCCTCGGCTGGGGCGGGACGTACGGGGCGATCTCCGCTGCGGTCCGCCGCGTCCGCGGGAACGGGCAGCGCGTCGCGCAGGCCCACCTGCGGCACCTCAACCCCTTCCCGGCCAACCTCGCCGAGGTCCTGCGGTCCTACGACAAGGTCGTGGTGCCCGAGATCAACCTCGGTCAGCTCGCCCTGCTGCTCCGCGGCCGCTTCCTCGTGGACGTGATCGGCTACAACCAGGTCCGCGGCCTGCCCTTCAAGGCCGAGGAGCTCCAGGGCGTCATCCAGGATGTGATCGACAGTGAGTGACAACGGCCTCAACGGAGTGAACGGCGGCGGCCGGTCCCCGCTCTCGCTGGTCCCGAAGACCGACGGGAAGCAGACGCTGAAGGACTTCAAGACCGACCAGGAGGTGCGCTGGTGCCCCGGGTGCGGTGACTACGCGATCCTCGCCGCGGTCCAGTCGTTCCTGCCCGAGCTGGGGCTGCGCCGCGAGAACATCACGTTCGTGTCCGGGATCGGCTGCTCGTCCCGGTTCCCGTACTACATGAACACCTACGGGTTCCACTCGATCCACGGCCGCGCCCCGGCGATCGCGACGGGCCTCGCGACGTCCCGTCCGGACCTGTCGGTCTGGGTCGTCACCGGCGACGGCGACGCGCTGTCCATCGGCGGCAACCACCTCATCCACGCGCTGCGCCGCAACGTCAACCTGAAGATCCTGCTGTTCAACAACCGGATCTACGGGCTGACCAAGGGCCAGTACTCGCCGACCTCCGAGCTCGGCAAGATCACGAAGTCGACGCCGATGGGCTCGCTGGACGCGCCGTTCAACCCGCTGTCGCTCGCGATCGGCGCGGAGGGCACGTTCGTCGCCCGGACCATCGACTCCGACCGCAAGCACCTCCAGTCGGTGCTGCGGGCCGCCGCCCAGCACCGCGGCACGGCCCTCGTGGAGATCTACCAGAACTGCAACATCTTCAACGACGGCGCGTTCGAGCCGCTGAAGGACGCCGCCGTCCGCGACGACGTCACGATCCGGCTGGAGCACGGTGAGCCGATCGTCTTCGGCGCCGAGCGGGACAAGGCGCTGCGCCGCACCCCGTCCGGGTCGTTCGAGGTCGTGGACATCGCGGACGTCGATCCGGCGGAGATCGCCGTCCACGACGCCCGCAACCCCGACCCGTCGCAGGCGTTCGCCCTCTCGCGGCTGGACTCCCCGGCGTTCCAGCACACCCCGATCGGCGTGTTCCGCGACGTCGACCGGCCGTCCTACGACGAGCTGATGCGCGAGCAGCTCGACGAGGCCGTCGCGGTCAAGGGCAAGGGCGACCTCGGCGCGCTGCTCGGCGGCGGCGACACCTGGCGCATCGACTAGCGGCACGCCCGCGCGCACGCGGCCCGTCCCCGGTTCGGCCTCGGGGGCGGGCTTCGGCGCATTGAAGGGGCGCGAACGGGGCAGTGTTCCACACATGGTGAGCGATCGCGGTACCGGGTGCCGATCGGCGGATTCCTTCGGCCGGGGCACCATGCGGGACGCGGTCCCGTCCTGACACACTGTGGAGATCATGTAGCCCGGGGAGGTGACGATGCGGGTCGTTCCGCGCCGCAGCAAGGGTCGTCCGCGGAAAGAGGAGCCCGAACGTCCCTCGTCGCCGTCCTCCGGGCTCCCGGACGGCCCGGGCGGCGCGCGGGAGGACGCCGCGGAGGCGTTCGAGTCCGTGCGCATCATCGAGCCTCCGTCGAAGCGCCCGGACGCGCGGCCCCCGACACCGGCGGAGGCGCTCGGCCAGAGCTGGCCGTCCCCACCGGAGGAGGCGCCGCCCGCCGACGCGGCGGCCGAGCCCGCCGCGCCTCCATCACCTGCTTCGTCCGGAACGACCACGCCCGGACCGGGGCCGAGGGCGTCCGGGCGCGAGCCGGGCGTCTCTGGTCGCGAGTCCGGCTCACCGAGCCGCGGGCCGGGCGCGTCCGGAGCTCCCGACGGCCCCACACAGCCGCTGGGCATCTCGGCCGCCACGACCGGCCCGGCCAAGGGCATCGCGCCCTCGCTGCGGAAGGCCGAGAAGCCGGAGCGGCGCCTTGGCGGAGCGGGTGAGGAGAGTCGTCCGTCCCTGCTGAAGTCGGAGAAGGCGACCGCGCCGCTCACGGGCGGCGCCGGCCTCACGGCCGCGACCCCGGTCCCGGATCCCGTCTCGGACGCGGACCGGCGCCGCCGGGAGCGGGTCGCGCAGCGGCGGCGGGCGGCGGCGGACGCCAAGCGCAG
>NZ_CAACUY010000013.1 GCF_900659615.1 Actinomadura fibrosa
TGGAGGAGGTGGCCCGGCAGGCGAAGCACTAGGACGTTCCCGCGGCGGGCTGTCCAGCAAGATTCATCTGGCCGCCGACGGCCGCTGTCGGGTGCTGTCGGGTGCTGTCCTTCCTGGTCACTCCCGGTCAGTGGGGTGACAGCCCGCAGTTCGTCGCGGTCCTGGACGCCATCGGTGTCGCACGGCTGGGCCCGGGCCGCCCACGCCGCCGTCCCGATCATGTGCTGGCCGACAAGGCCTACTCCTCGCGGGCCAACCGGGCGTATCTGCGGCGACGCGGGATCGCGCACACCATCCCGGTGCCGGCCGACCAGCGGCAGCACCGCCACGACCGCGGACGCCGCGGTGGACGCCCGCCCGGCTTCGACCCCGAGCGCTACAAGCAACGCAACACCGTCGAACGCGCCATCAACCGCCTCAAGCAGTTCCGCGCCATCGCAACCCGCTTCGACAAACGCGGCTACCTGTTCACCGGCACCATCACCATCGCCGTCCTGCTCATCTGGCTACGCACCTGATCCAAGAAACAGGCTCTAGCCCGACGCGGCCCAGGACACCGAAGTGGCCGACACCGTAGCGGCGGCGACCTCAACGCGGTGATGGAGGTGCTCGCCCCGGACGTGACCCTCTGGTCCGACGGCGGCGGCAAGGTCACCGCCGCCCGCCGCCCCCTGCACGGTCCCGACCAGGTCGCCCGCTGGATGCTCGGCGTCATGGCCAAACCGCAGTCGGCCGACATCACCCTGCGGCCGGCCCCCACCAACGGCGAAACGGGTGTGCTGCTCTCGATCGGAGAACTGTTGTCGGCGCCGTGACCTTCGACCTGGTCGACGGCCGCATCCACAACCTGCGCATGCAGGTCAACACCGACAAACCCGGCGGCCTTCGCCCCAAGCTCCCCTGAACGTTTACCGTCGGCTGCCACGCCCCCCATGGCCAGCCGACACGCCGTACCATGACCTTGATGATCACTTGGTCGTGCAGGGGCCGGCCGTCCCTGCTCCCGCGCGGAAGGGGCAGGTCCGGACCGGCCTTGGGGGCCGATGGCTGCAGCCTGCTGGTCAGATTGTGCGCGATGGCGGTCACATAGGCGACCGGCTGATCGGCGTGGCGGCGCGACTGCGCTCAAGCTCCTACTGCCCCGGTGAATCTTGCAAAGTCACGCTGGCAAGAAGTCGAAGTCGACTCACGGAAGCTGACTTCCAGGGTCGGAGGTGCCGTCCCAGCGCGCCCCGGAGCTGCTCACCTTGGAGGGCGAGCAGCTCAACGAAGGACAACGCGGCGGATCGGCACTCGCGACAGTCTCGTCTACGTGACAATCGGGGCGCTGGCCCTGGTTGCCGGCTCAGCCGTGCAGATCCGGTCGACGGCTTTTCTGCTCATCGTCCGGCCCGTCTGCGTCATCTTGGGCGGACATACCTCTTGAACGATGACCGCATCCGGCAATCGGCTCGTACATCAGGGAGACCTGCCGGAATCTGGTCCCGGCCGGGAATGTGTTTGCGTTCCTGGCCGAGCACCGTGACGCGTTGGTCCCGGCGGGGATGTTCGCCGACATGTATCCCCCCGGCCAACGGGCGGCCCTTGATGTCGCCGCAGATCCTGGCCGCGGCGGTCCTGCTGTAGACGCTGCATGGGCTGTCGGACTTTGAGACGGTGCAGGAGTTGCGGTGTGATCTGCGGCGGAAGACCGCCTGCGGGCTGGGCTGCACGACACCGCCTTCGATGCGTCGCTTCCGGTGTATTCCGTCGCCAGCTGGGCGCGGTCGAGCCTATCAATCGGCATCGGTGTGCCGTCCCGGATGACGAATGCCTTGCCGGCCGCGATGCGCATGGCCGCGTGCAGGTCGGGTGCGAGCGCGGCGAGCAGTTCGATTACCTCGGTGAGGCAGCGGTGGGCGGTCGCCAGCCCGACGCCGGACGCGGCGGCCAGGGCGGGAAGGTCTCGTTGCGGCGCAGGTGCACCAGGACCAGCAGCGCTTGGCGCTCGGACGGCAGCGCCCGCCAGCGTGAACCGATCCGGCGTCGGTGTTCACGGACGAGGCCGGCCACGTATCTGCGGAAGGCGAGAGACAGGTCCAGCGCAGCGCGAGAGAACAGCACTGAAGCTCCAGGTGATGCGGTCAAGTGTTGGTCGACTCCGCATCTACCGGGAGCTTCACTGCTTGGTGGTCACAAGCGGCGAACCGTGCCCGCCTCGTGACCAGCGCCTCACGAGGGAAACGGCTCACGGGTAACGCTCACGGCGACCATGGCCTTCGAGTCTCCATCTGTATCATGACTCTGGGTTTCCCGTATACCATTTCCCCCTCGACCTCGTCGATCTCAGGGTGACGCTCCACCGCCACATCCAGCGTCGCGTTCCAGCGGCCTTCGAATCGCTTGCGGCCTCTGAAACCAACTTCAGAGTAATACTTCTTCGTCCGCCAACCAGCCTGTGCGGCACACTCCGACAAACGTGCATTGACCTGGCGGTCATTGCCGGTCAGCCGCAGTTTCCGCGTTATAGCCGCCCGATAATATCCGGAGAGGTCGCGGTAAGCTCCGCCGTCGGAATCGGTCCATGACCCGGGGGACGCCTGCCGCGGTTGCATCCCATCGACACGGCACCGGAGGAAGGCATCGTGCTGCAGGATACGCAGGCGGCGTAGATCTTCCGGGCCCGCACTGGAGCCGGGTATGACCGACGGGCTTGAGCCGACCCGATCCGAAGCGGAGCCGGATGCGATCGACGGGGTCGAGCCGGCCTGGTCTGAATCGCACCCAGCCAGCAACACGGTAATGACCAACGCACCGGCAGTCGACAGTCGCGTGCTAGCCGCGACTCCAGGATCGTAGGCCGATCTCACACGAGGTAGCAAAGGATCACCCATCACGTGAACAGTGCGCCTCTGGACGACATTAACCAGGTATTCGTGGATGTGGATCAGTCACATGACCAGTGAACTAGGTGTACTGCCCAGGGACGTTGGTCAACCTGGTGATGGGTGGTTTGCCGCCGGTTGCGGTGTGGGGCCGGTGGTGAATGTAGGAGTGCAGCCATGCTGGGAGGGCTTTGCGGCGGGCTTGTTCGGAGCGGTAGAAGCGGCCCAGGGCCCAGTCGTCGGCCAGGGGGCGGTGGAAGCGTTCGACCTTTCCGTTGGTCTGGGGCCGGTAGGGCCGGGTCTTGTTGGGCCGGATGCCGAGCTCGGCGTAGGCGTCGCGCCAGGCGTGGGACTTGTAGGCCGAGCCGTTGTCGCTGAGCACTCGCTCGATGGTGACGCCTCGGGCGGCGAACCAGGCGACGGCGTTGCGTAAGACCCCGATGGCGGTGGCGGCCTTCTCGTCGTCGTGGATCTCGGCGTAGGCCAGGCGGGTGTGGTCGTCGATGACGGTGTGCACGAACGCGATGCCGACCTGCGCCGCTGACCGGCCCTGCTGGTGCCCGCCGCCGCGGCCCCCCGCGACCGAGCCCGAGGACGTCCTCGCCGCCGAACTCATCGCCCGGGGGATCGTCCCCGCGCCTCGCCCCGCCAGCGCGGTTGAGTCGCCCGAGGTGTTCGCCGCCGAGTTCGCTGCCCAAGGCATCACGCTCAAGGGCGAGCTCGCCGCCACGGCGATCATCCCGGCGGCGATCCCCAGCATGTTGCCGCTCATCCAGGCCGTGGTGAACGGCAACGCCTCAGCCGACCAGCAGGCCCAACGACAGGCCGCCCGCAGCCTCCCACCCCTCGGCGAGACGCTCGGCGAACTCGACCACGTCCCCGAACCCTGGTAACAGTGGCAACCCGAGGAGAGCGGTCACGGGGCACGCTTTTGGCCGCGCGGTTAGCCACGATCATCTGGAGGGGGGTGGGGCTCCAGTGCATCGGGCCCAGGAGGCTCGGACCGGTTAGTGATCATGCGCAATAGCCGAAAGGCCCGCTCGGCCCGGGCGTCACTGCCGAACAGGATGATGAAGATGATCAGCAGGCCGACGAGGATCTCTATGACCGCCTCGGCCACGGCTGGCGTCGGGTTGACCAGGTAGCCCAGCGCAGGCGCACCGACGGCTCCGACGGTTAGCGTGGCCGTGCGCAAGGACGAGCGGCGCTCGGGAGTGCTAGAGATGTCCCGTCCGGCCATCGAGGCCTCCGTGGCTGCGGCGAATTCCCGCAATTACGGAGCGGGCCTTCCGTGTTCAGGAAGCACACCTAAAAGCCACCCCCTGAGGGGGCAGTGTCGAAGGTGTCTTTCCGACAGCCATGTCTGCGGAGGCCGGCGTAGGCCGAAAGGTGAAGGCGGAGGGTGCAGACGGGCCCTCCTGTACTCACTTCATGTTCTGCCTTTTACCCCGAAGGGCGCGACGATGAACAGACGTGTCCCTTTCCGGCAACCGGGACAGGCTCGCAGCCCGGCGCGGTCGTGACCCGGAGTTCTCGCGTCGGGCGCAGTCGGCGGACCGCGACGGCGACCAAGGTGCGGCCCACGCCACATCATCTTCCACGGCATCTCGGTCCTGGTCGGGTTGGAGCGCGCCTCGGTGTTCGGGGGCGTGCCGCTGCACGCGAGTGATCCCTGCCAAGTTCCAACAGCGGGGGGATGGTGTGCAGGGTCACTGGTTGAAGAAGTGCTGGATGACGGGGACGACTGCGTTCGGGTCGGCCACGTGTCCTTGGCCTTTGAGGGTCTGTCGGTGGGCGTGTGGAAGGCTCGCGGCGATGGCGTCTGCGGCGGCGTCGAGAGCCATGACCCATTTCGCGGCTCCGGCGGGGCGGTCGTCGCCGGTCAGTACCAGGGTGGGCTGGGTGATGTTCGCCAGACGCTGCGCCGGTGGAAGGCCGTCTCCGAGCGCGGCCGCATCGGCGGCGAGCGTGTGCGCCAGGGTCTCCAGCCCGGGCCAGAACGGTGAGTCCCGCAGACCGGCAAGGTCGGAGTCTGAGGAGCCGGTCACCCGCATGAACAGCTCAACGGCATGGTCACGGCGACCGGCGGCGAGCGCCGTGTGGAGATCGTCGACGTATTTCGACCATTGCCGTGGCCAGTCGCTGTCGATGGTGTTGTAGGGCACCTCGTACACGCCGATTCTGCCGGCCGGGCTTCCTGCTGCGGCGGCTTCCAGCACCAGGGCGCCGCCGGCGGAGACACCGTAGAGATGGGCTGTTCCGCCTGCCTCGGCGATCAACGCGTCCAGGTCCTCGATCTCACGAGACAGGTCGCAGGTCTTGGTGCTGATACTGTCGCCGCGCCCACGTCGGGCGTAGTTGTAGACGGTGAAGTGTTCGGCCAACGCCGACGCCAGCGGGGCGTTCTCCCTACCGTCGTCCAGGCTGCCACCCACCAGGATGACCGCCGGCCCCCGCCCAGCGCGCTCGTAGGCGATCGAGGCACCATCCTTCGATGTGACATAACCCACTGCTACTCCTCCAGCAAGAGACACCTGATGCTGGTTGGACCACGCAGAGACCCTGAACTCATCGCTCAGCCAGGGTGTGGATCCTCGGCCGTGCTGCTCCAGGTCAGGGCGAAGATCACATCCTCCCGTTTCGTCGGTTCCTCAATGCTCCGGCCAAGCCGCCGCAGATAGGCGGTGGCCGCCGCCCTCGGCCCGGCCTCGCAGAGCATGTCGGGCAGGACCGGCGGGCCAACCAGCATGATCGGCCCCTCACCGCACTCCGCGCAGTCGGCGACCAGCAATTCCCCCCTGGACGCCGCAGCCACCCGCCCCGGCCTGCCCTGGAACGTCCTGGCCGCGATCGGCAGCATCGAATCCGACCACGGCCGCTCCACCGCCCCCGGGCGTGCACTCCGGCCAAAACGCCGCCGGAGTCGGCGGCCCCATGCAGTTCCTCGCCGCCACCTGGGCCGCCTACGGCGTCGACGGTGACCATGATGGCCGCACCGACCGCTACAACCCCGCCGACGCCATCCACGGCGCCGCCCACTACCTATGCGCCAACGGCGCCGGAAACGGCGGCCACCACCTCTACCAAGCGATCTGGCGCTACAACCACGCCGACTGGTACGTCCGCAAAGTCCTCGCCCAAGCCCACCGCTACGCCAGCTTCACCCCCTCCGACAGTGGACGCGGTGCGATAGCGGTCCGGGCCGCACTGCGCTGGCTCGGCACCCCCTACGCCTGGGGCGGCGGCGGACCCTCCGGCCCCAGCTACGGCTTCGCTCAAGGCGCCGGCATCAAGGGCTTCGACTGCTCCGGCCTCACCCAATACGCCTGGGCGAAGGCCGGCGCCACGCTCCCGCGCGTCGCCGCCGACCAGTACAACGCAGGCCCGCACATCGCCCGCACCGCCCTGCAACCCGGCGACCTGCTCTTCTTCGCCACCCAATCCAGCCGTCCGGCCACCATCCACCACGTCGGCATCTACCTCGGCCACGGCCGCATGATCCACGCCCCACAAACCGGTGACGTCGTCCGCATCTCCCAGTTCGCAGGCAACCCCTACCGCGAACACCAGTACGCCGGCGCCACCCGCCCCACCACCCGCACCACGCTGACCTGACCGGAGGCACGCCCTTGCACCAGGACCACGACATCCACACCGCTCGTCCCATCGCCCGTCACCCCGGCCACCCACACCACGCTGCGCAACGCCCGGCCGCAAGATCCCACGACTCGGCCCGTCCCAGAACCAGCAAGAACTCGCCGTCGTGCGGGCCGCTGCGGGCCTTCAGCTTCGGCGGCGGCTGGCAATCCACCGCCGTCCTCGTCCTGGCCGCCCAAGGCGACCTGGACTTCCGCCGCTTCCTGTTCGCCAACGTCGGCGACGACTCCGAACACCCCGCCACCCCTGACCTACATCCGCGACCACGCCGCCCCCTACGCCGCCGCCCACGGCATCGAACTGCGCCAGCTCGTCCGCACCCGCCGCGACGGCACCACCGAAACCCTCTACGGCCGCCTCATCCGCGGATGCTCCCGATCCGGCGGAGGAGTGCACGAGGAGATGAGCCTGGGCGCCGGCTCCTGCGCTGCCTCCCACCCTCGGGCCCCGAGGGCAGCGCGGCCGCCGCCGGACCGGTGGTCATGTCGGCCGGGGAAGCGGCCCTGCAGAAGTGGAGCCAGGCGGTTCTGGCCGCCGCCTCGGCATGGCCCGTGCCTTCACCGAGCACCGGCCCCAGCCACCGATCAGTGCCCGGCTGACCGGGCGGACGGCTTCCCACTAGGCGGAACGCCGGTGGCGGCGCCCGCGGACTCGCAACAACAGTGAGCCTTGGCCGAGCAATCGACGAGTGAGCCAAGGAGGACGATGGGTGCCACGCCCGATGCGGGCTCGTCGGATTCCCGTCGGCCGACGGCGATGGACAATCGCTCACCCGAGGCCGGATCGGCGGATGTGGTGGCCGCGAGGATGGGCCCGGAGACCGATCCCCGGCTGCGGCGCATCCTCGGGTCACTCGTGACCCACCTCCATGCTTTGAAGGATATCCAGCCGATGAAAACGGAACGGGAGACAGACATCGGCTTCCTTACCGCGACCGGCCAGAAGTGCGACGACCTGCGGCAGGGATTCATTCTCCGCTCCGACGTCCTCGGGGTGCCGATGCTGGTGGAGACGATCAACCATCGTGCGGTGCGCGAGGCGACCGAGCCGACGATAGGACCGGGGAAGGCCGTCGCCCTGGACTCCGTGCCAACAGCCGGGCTCCGAACACCAGAACGATCAGAAGGACAGCATGGAAGCGATCGTCGTCGGTGGAGGTATCGGCGGTCTGGTGACCGCTGCTTTCTGCAGAGAGCAGGGATCCGGGCTCACGCGGACGAGCAGGTCTCCGCGCTCCGGCCACTGGGCGCTGGGATCGTGCTGGGCCCAACGCCGTCCGGCTCCTGCACCAGCTCGGCCTCATGGACGCCCTTGAGCGATGCGCGCTGAAGGTGTGCACTGGCTGGGAGTTCAGGCGCTGGCAGGACGGCAGGGTCCTGCTCTCGCAGGACATATCGAGGTGCGAGGAACTTCATGACGGAGCCGCGTGGTTCGCCCATCGGGCCGATCTGCTCGATGTGCTGATGAGCGCGGTGGCCCCGGGAACGATTCGCCTGGATCACCGCTGTGTCAGCCTGGAACTGGGTGCGTGCGACGTTTCGGTGACCTTCGCCGACGGCACGTCGGCGAAGGGAGACCCGCTCGTCGCGGTCGACGGGATTCACTGCGGAATACGGCACCACCCCGCGGGCGAGATCGCGGCACGCTACTGCGGGCTGTACGCCTGGCGGGCGACGATCCCCAGCGAACTGCCACCTCGGCGATATGGGGCTGCGACGCGGGCACCGTGGCGCGGCCCCGGCCGTCACCTGGTGCATTCTTCGGTCGCCGCAGGCCGCGATCACGTCGTGGCGTTCACCCCGGCCACGCCGGGAGAGACGGTCGAGTCGTGGACGGCGACCGGCGAGCCTGCGGACTTCCGGCGGGAGTTCGCTGGTTGGGTCCCGATGGTCGGCGACCTTCTCGACGCGATGACCCACGTGGGACGGTGGTCGGTGCTGGACCGGACACCGCTCTCCCGGTACGTACGGGCACATCGCCCTGCTCGGCGACGCGGCGCACCCCATGCTGCCCTTCTTCGCACAAGGCGCGGGACAGACGATGGAGGACGCGGCTGCCCTGGTCATGGGCATCGAAGAGGCTGGCGACCTCGCCAAGGCGCTAGCCGCCTACGAACGCGCTCGGGCCCCCCGAACGATCCGCGTCCAGGAGGCCAGTCATGACCGGGCGACCGGCAACCACTTCGTCGACGGGCCCGAGCGGCAAGCACGGGACCTGCCCTTCGCGAGCCAGGCCCCCCGAAGCACATGGCTTTCACAGTTACGGACGCACAGGTCGAGGCCGCGAGGCCCTGCACGCGTAACGCTCGTCCAGCACCAACTCGTCCAGGATCAAAAGCCGGGCCCGCCGGGCCTCCCGGCCCGGGGCGTACGTGGGGTACGTTCGACCGGCCGGCCGCGGGCAGGGAGGGCCGATGAGCGTGATCGAACGAACGTCCGGCGCCTGAGATGGAGCTGAGGAACCTGCGGCACTTCGTCGCCGTGGCGGACGCGCTGAGCTTCCGCGTGGCCGCGGCGCGGCTGCATCTGACCCAGCCGGCGCTGACCCGGTCGATCGCGGCCCTGGAACGCGAGCTCGGAGTCCGGTTGTTCGCGCGTGACAAGCGGCACGTGGCGCTGACCGCCGACGGCACCCGGCTGCTGGAACGGGCGCGGGCGATCCTTTCCGGCGCCGACGAACTGTCCTACACCGCCCATGTGCTGTCGGCCGCCTCGACGCGGCGCCTGCGAGTGGGCGTCTACGGCAACGGGCTGGCCGAGCTCACCCACCCGGTGCTGCAAACCTTCTGCGACCGCCACCCTGACACCGCCCTGGAAGTGCGCGACGCCGATTTCGCGTACGGCATCGACCCGCTGTTCTCCGGTCAGTTCGACGTCGCCCTGCTGCGTTCCCCCGTGAACCTGCCGATCCTGCACACCGTGCCGCTGTTCCAGGAGCCCATGGTCGTCCTGCTACCCGCCTGCGATCCGCGGGCCGGCGCGGCACCGGTCGACGTCAGCGACTTCTTCGCCGACCCCTGGGTGACCCATCCCCGCAGCATCCCGGCCGAGTGGGGCGCCTCGTGGCTGTTCGCCGAGCAGCGCGGTGGCGCGTCGGCGACCATCGGCGGCTACGCCCGCAACGAGGCCGAGTTCTTCGCCGCGGTGGCCTACCGCCGGCTGGTCGGACTCGTCCCGGCATCGGCACCGCGAAAAGCCTGCCATCCCGGGGTCCGGGCTGTTCCCACCCGCGTGGCGCATATGCTGCCCGCGGCGGTCGTCTACCCGGCCACCGGGTTCCTTCCCGGCGCCGCGGCCTTCGCCGAGATCGCCGCCTCGGTCGTCGCCCGCTCGCTGCACCTCGTGCCCGGCGCCGAGCCTCCCAACCCGACCCGCTGACGTGCAGGAAGGCACACGCGGTGCCTGATGCACGGCGTGCATCAGCAGGTGAGGGAACGGCATTGGACCGCGTAAGCGGACGTGCGTGACGCTACCTGAGCAGCACATCAGCCGACCCTGGCCCATCGCCAGATGCGCTCCGGCACCGCCCAGGACAGGAGTTCCCGTGCCCCATTCGCCCGTTATCGTCGTCGGCGGCGGCCCTGTCGGCCTCACAACGGCCTTCGGTCTCGCTCAGGCCGGCGTTTCCGAAGTGCTCGTGCTCGACCGCGACACCGCCGTCGGTACCGCGCCGCGCGCGATGGTCTACCTCTTCCCCGTGCTGGAGGGGTTCGACCGGCTCGGCCTGCTCGGCGACCTCCAGGCCGAGGCCGTCCGCGGGCCCGGCGTGACCTTCCTCGACCACGCCACCGGTGAGCACTTCCCCCAGATGGTGGACGTCCTCGAAGGTGTGGTCGCGCACCCTTACGCGCTGCACCTGGGACAGGACCAGGTCAGCCGGATCCTGCTGCGCAGGCTGGCCGACTTCCCCGGAGTGCGGGTCCGCTACGGCACCGAGGTGACCGGCCTGACCCAGGACGAGGACGGCGTGTCGGTGCGGGTGCGCACGGCCGAGGGCGAGGGGACCTTGCGGGCCGCCTGGGTGGTCGGCGCGGACGGCGCCGGCAGCTCGGTCCGGCGCGGCCTCGGCCTGGAGTTCGAGGGCTTCACGTGGCCTGACCGGTTCATCTCGACCAACGTCCGCTATGACTTCATGGCCCGCGGACTGCCGATCGCGAGCTGGCGGATCGACCAGGTCTACGGCGCGGTGATCGCGCAGATCAACGGCTCGGGCCTGTGGCGGTTCACCTTCCGTGAGGCCGGCGACCTGCCCGACGAGGGGCTTGAGCAGCGGATCCACGAGCACTTCGCCACGGCGCTGCCGGGGGGCGGGGAGTACGAGCTCGTGCAGTTCGCGCCCTACCGCATGCACCAGCGGGCGGCCACGACCTTCCGCGTCGGACGGGTGGTCCTCGCGGGCGACGCCGCGCATGTCACCAACCCGATCGGCGCCCTCGGCCTGACCGGGGGGTTCCTGGACGGCTTCGTGCTCAGTGAGGCGCTGGCCGCGGTGATCGCCGGGCAGGTCGACGAGTCCGTGCTCGACGCCTACGCCGAGGCCCGCCGCCGGGTGTTCCTCGACCGCGTGTCCCCGCGCGCGTCGCAGACCAAGCGGTTGGTGTTCGATCTGCCCCCGGGGCCGGAGAAGGAAGCCGCGCTGGCGCACCTGCGGCACCTGTCCACCGACCGCGACGCCCGCCGCGAGGACCAGCTCGCCATGCGGGCCATGGCGACGCCGTCGCTGCTCGACTCCGTGGATGCCCGGTGAGCGCCGCGCGCGGCTTCTGGATCACCGGCGAGGTCGTGGGCGGCGTGCAGCGCGGCCCCATGTGGGTCGAGGAACTGCCGCCGGAGGGCGCCGAGCGGAAGGCCGCGATCGTACTCGTCCACGGCGGGGGCGGGCAGGGCACCGACTGGCTGCTCACCCCGGACGGGCGCCCCGGCTGGGCGCCCCTCTTGGCCGCCGCCGGTCATCGCGTGCTCG
The DNA here is from genome assembly GCF_900659615.1 of Actinomadura fibrosa. GTDB lineage: Bacteria > Actinomycetota > Actinomycetes > Streptosporangiales > Streptosporangiaceae > Spirillospora > Spirillospora fibrosa. The sequence continues at coordinate 11,484 of NZ_CAACUY010000013.1, forward strand.
TCGTCGACCGGCCCGGCCACGGCCGCTCGCCGTTCGACCCCGACGTGCTCGGCCCGCCGGGACGGACGTTCGGCGAGGAGCCGCTGCGCCGGCTGTTCCTCGGTTCTCCGGACGGCCCGCCGCTCCCACCGAACACTCGCTGGCCCGGGGCGCTGGACGGCTCCGATGAGGTGTTCGCCCAGTTCGCCGCCTCCCAGGGACCGATGACGACCGATCCCTCGGTGACGCACGCCCTTGAGCGGGACCGGCTGGCCGCGCTGCTCGAAAGGATCGGGCCGGCCGTCCTCATCGCCCACTCCGCGGGTGGCCCCGGTGCCTGGCTTGCCGCGGACGCCCGGCCGGACCTCGTCCTCGCCTTCGTGGCCGTGGAAACCCTCGGTCCTCCGTTCGTCGGCCAGCCCGGCGTCCCCCTGCCCTGGGGACTGGCCGCCGCGCCGCTGACGTACGACCCGCCGGCCGCCGACGCCGCCGAGCTCCGCACACGCCTCGACGCGGACGGGCCGGTGCCCAAGGCGCTGCAGGACGAGCCGGCCCGGCGGCTGGCATCCCTCGCCCGGCTGCCGATCGCCGTGGTGACCGCGCAGGCATCGCCCTTCCGGCTCTTCGACGGCCACCTCATCGAATACCTCCAGCAGGCCGGCTGCTCTCCCGAGCTGCTGCGCCTCGCGGATGCCGGCATCGACGGCAACGGCCACGCGATGATGCTGGAGCGCAACAACGCCGAGGTCCTCGCCGTGATCACCGGCTGGCTCGCCGGCCGCGGGCTCGACGTCCCCGACTCCGGAACCGGGCAGCACATTCCCTCCTGACCCGGCACCGGAAACCCGACCACCTCTCCACGGTCCGTCGTCGACGGCCACCCACCGAAGGAGACCCCTTGCGCACCTCCGCACTCACCGGCCCCGCCGGGCTGGCCGCGGCCGGGCTCACAGCGCTGATCTGCCTGACCGCCTGCGGCGCCACCGGCACCGTGGGCTCCAGCGGCACCACCTCCGCGGCGCCGTCGTCCGGACCGGCCGCGCAGGCCCTCTCCGCCGCCTACAAGGGCGTCGTGGGAACGCCGCCCACCGAGCCGGTGCCGGTCCGCAAGGGCGTCAAGGCGTGGGTCATGAGCTGCGGCCAGGAACTGCCCACCTGCTCCACGTCGTCCGATGCCGTGAAGGAGGCCGCCACCGCGATCGGGTGGAGTACCAGCATCTGCGACGGCAAGCTCAACCCCCAGGGCTGGGCGGCCTGCATCCGCGAGGGCACCGCCCAGCACGCCGACGTCATCTTCGTCATCGGCCAGGACTGCTCCAGCTTCGAGGGCCCGCTGCGGGAGGCCCGTGCCGCGCACGTGACCACCATCGGTGTCGGCTCCAACGACTGCGACGCCCAGGGCGGAGAGAGGCTCTTCGGCGCGACCACCCAGCGTTTCGAGGGCATGACCAACCAGCAGTGGTGGAACAAGCTGGGAGCCTTGCAGGCCGACTACCTCATCGGCCGGACCGGCGGCTCGGCGAAGGTGCTTGAGGTGACCTTCGCCGACTCGTTGTGGGGACGGTGGATCAAGGAAGGACTGACAGACCGGCTGGCCACCTGTACGGGCTGCTCGATCGTCGGGGAGTTGCAGCTCACCAACGCCGACGTCGCGTCCAACACCATCGGGCAGAAGTTCTCTTCGGCGCTGCTGAAGGCCACCGGCGCCAACGCCGTCGCCGTTCCGCTGGACCCATGGTTCCTGGCCGGCATATCCCAGGGGATCCGGTCCTCCGGCCGCTCCGACCGGCTGACCGTCGTCGGCGGATTCGGGCAGCAGGCCAACCTCGACCTCATCCGCGGCGGTCAAGGCGAGGACGCCACCATCGCCTTCGACCAGATCTGGGACGGCTGGGGCGCCGTGGACACAGCGCTGCGGGTGCTGGCCGGACAGAAGGCACTGCCGGCCGGCATCGGGCTCCAGGCCGTCGACACCGGCCACAACCTGCCCGCGGCCGGGCGGCCGTTCGGCTACATGCCGACGGTCGACTTCCGGGCCCTCTACCAGAAGACATGGACCCGCACGTGACGGCGCCGACGCAGGCGGCCCTGGTCGCACGCTCGGTCACCAAGGCGTTCGGTGGCACCCTGGCGCTGGACGGGGTCGGCCTGATCGTCCGCGCGGGCACCATCCACGCCCTGCTCGGCGGCAACGGCTCAGGCAAGTCCACTCTCATCAAGTGCCTGGCCGGGGTGTACCGGGCCGACGGCGGTGAAGTGAGCATCGCAGGCCGCACCCTGGAGCTCGCCGACATGTCACCGCCCCGCGCCCGCGGCGCCGGACTGCGCTTCGTCCACCAGGACCTCGGGCTGTTCGACGAACTGACCGTCGCAGAGAACTTCGCCCTCGACAGCGGGTTCCCGATCGCCCGAGGCGGCCGGATCCGCTGGGCGGCACTGCACGAGCACGTCACCGGCGTGCTGGCGGACTACGACATCGACGTCCGGGCCCGCGATCTGGTGGGATCGCTGCGGCCCAGCCAGAAGACGATGATCGCCGTCGCCCGGGCACTGGCCGACCAGGTCGCCACCGAGCACGTGCTGATGCTGGACGAGCCGACCGCCACCCTGCCGGAGCGTGAGTCCCGGGAGCTGATGCGGGCCCTGCGGCGGCGCGCCGACCGCGGGCAGACGATCGTCCTGGTAAGTCACCGCCTCGGGGAGGTCGAGCAGGTCGCCGACGCCGTCACCGTCTTCCGCGACGGCCGGGTGGCGGCCGAGCACACCGGCCCCGGGCTGCGGGCGGCGGAGATCTCGGCGATGATCGCCGGCGGCGCGTTCGCCGGCCTGTCCGGCGGGCCGCGGCCGTCGCGTCCGGGCGAGCCGGTCCTGGTCCTCGACCGGCTCTGCGCCGGCGGGGTCCGCGAGGTGAGCCTGACCGTGCGGCGCGGCGAGATCGTCGGCCTCGCGGGGCTCGCGGGCGCCGGCAAGTCGACCCTCCTGCGCGCCGTCTTCGGGAGCCGGCCGGTGACCGGCGGCACGATGCGGCTCGCCGGCCGCCCGCACGCCCCCCGCTCACCGCGGGACGCCATCGCCATCGGGATCGGTCTGGTTCCCGAGGACCGGCACGCGGAGGGCATACTCGCCGACCTCACCGTGCGCGAGAACGCCTCCGTACCGGTCCTGTCGCGGTACTGGCGCCGGCGGCTGTTCATGGACCGCCGGGGCGAACGGCTGGACACCGCCGCCCTCGTCACCCGTCACGCGGTGCGCACCGACGGCATCGAGACGGCCGTCGGCAAGCTGTCCGGCGGCAACCAGCAGAAGCTCGTGCTCGCGGCCCGGACGCGCCGCCGCCCCGCGCTGCTCCTCCTGGACGAGCCGACCCAGGGCGTCGACGTCATGTCCCGGGCGGAGATCTACGCGACGCTCCGCGACCTGACCGCGAGCGGCTGCGGAATCCTCGCGGCCTCCACCGACCTCGACGAGCTGCTCGTCCTCTGCGACCGCATCCTGCTGCTCTCGGGCGGCGTCGTGGCCGGGGAGTTCGACCCGGCCGTGCACTCCCGCGAGGAGATCGTCTCCGCCGTCCTCGATGACACCGACCCCACGAGGGACTGATCCGATGCCTTCGTCCTCCAGCCCGACATCCTCCCCGCCCGCCTCCGCCCCGGCCGGAGCGGCGACGGCGCACCGATCCCCGGCCGAGGTCCTGCACCACCTCGAACGGCTCGCACTGCCGGTGCTGCTCGTCATCGTGGTGGTGTTCTTCTCCCTCTTCCCGCCGACGCGAGACCTGTTCCTCACCACGGACAACATCAGCGTGGTGCTGGCCAACCAGTCCGTGGTGCTGCTGGTCGCGGGCGCGCTGCTGTTCCCGCTGATCTGCGGGCACTTCGACTTCTCCGTCGGTGCCACCGCGGTCTTCGCCAACATCGTCTGCGCGGCCGCGATGAGCGACTTCGGCTGGGCCGCCTGGCAGGCGTGCGGGCTGGCCCTGGGCGCCGGCGCGCTCGTCGGTCTCGCCAACGGTGTGGTCGTCGCCCGGTTCCGGATGAACTCGTTCGTCTCGACACTGGGCATGGCCACCGCGCTGAACGGGATCATCCAGTGGTACACGGGCGGACTGGCGATCATCGGCATCGACCGCCGGATGACCACCTTCGGTTCGACGACCTGGCTGGGGTTGCCCCTGGTGGTGTTCGTCGTCCTCGTGGTGCTGCTGCTCGCCTGGTACGTGCTGACCCACACCCCCTACGGCCGTTCGCTGTACGCGCTCGGATCCAACGCCCGCTCGGCGGTGCTGGTCGGTCTCCCACAGCGTGGCTACACCCGGACGGCCTTTATGCTCTCCGGCGCGGTCGCGGCGGTCGCCGGGACGGTGCTGACGGCGCGGACCGGCGGGGCGAACCCCGACAGCGGCACCTCGCTGCTGTTCCCCGCGCTCACGGCGGCCTTCCTCGGCACCACCGGCTTCCAGCCGGGCCGCTTCAACGTGCCCGGCACCATCGTCGGCGTCCTGTTCGTCGCCGCGAGCGTCTCCGGCCTGACCCTCAGCGGCGCCGACACCTGGGTAACAGCGGGGGGTATCTCTCCTAGTACTCCAGCTGTAGATCGCGATCTTGGTGCTTGAGTGGCTTGTCGGTGGTAGCGGCTGGCCCGGCATCGGGCCTGGTGACGGCGTCGCCAGTGGGACCAGCCGAGCCGATGGGCCGGGCCATGGCCGGGCCGGACGACGAGCGCGGTGAACAAGTGCGGGCGAGCATGGCGAGGGCGACCCAGCTGTGCCAGGACGTCCAGCCTCTGACCTGGTCTCCTGGCGCCGGGACGCGTCGCCATCGGCGCTCTTTGGGGCGCCATCACGATCACCGCTGCTCATCACATATCAGTGTGTTGGGCGAAGGGCAGCCGATCCTTTGGTGCTCAGTGGGGGCGGCCCATAGGGAGCCCCTCGCTTCAGTTGGTGCGTGCACATCTTGCGATCGGCCGTCGGCCGCTGCCCACGGAAGGAGCGGGTTGCCGGGGGCTGAAGGGCAGGACGACGGGAGCTCAGGAGGTGAGCAGTGAGACTGCCTGGTCCACGGCGGGGTCCTTGCCCTTGGAGACGTCTGCTGCGGTCAGCGGTCGCTGGTGGTCGGGGGAGGTGCCGATGGTGTCGATGATTTCTCCGTTGGCGCCGAGTGCGTGCTGGGCGGGGAGGGTGAGGGTGCTGGTGTTGTCGTTGAGTTGGTAGTCGAAGGATGGGCCTGAGGAGGCGCCTGCCGTGCGTGTGCCCACCAGCGTGCCCAGCCTCAGGTCTTTGACGGCCATGGCGAACAGGTCGCAGGTGGAGGCGCAGTTGCCGTCGGTGAGGGTGACCATGGGCAGGTGCAGCAGCGGCGTCTTGTTGTCGACGGGCTGGGGGTCGCACTTGCCGTCGGCGTCGCAGAAGCTGACGTAGTTGGTGTCGTGGACGAAGGCGCCCAGCAAGGTGGCGGCCTCGGCTCCCATGCCGCCGGGGTTGCCGCGCAGGTCGATGATGACGCCGGTGATCTTCGTCTTCGCTTGCAGGTCGGTGATGGCCTTGAGTGCTTCCTGGGCGACGCCGGGATAGAACTGGCCGAACTGGATCTGGGCGATGCTGCCGTGTACCAGCTTCGCCGACACGCGCGCCGGTGAGGTGGGCAGCTCGCGGGGTGTGATGGTGAAGGTCCGGGTGCGGCCGGTGGACGGGCGTTGCACGGTGATGCGGACCGGCTTCCTCGTGGAGGAGGCTACGCGTAGGTAGTCCATGACTCCGGCGTTGAAGGTGCCGTCGCTGAAGGGCGGCACGCCGTTGACGGCGCGGATGACGTCACCGGGCTTGAGCCCTGCCGTGGCGGCGGGGGAGTCGGCCGTGACGGCCTTGATGAACAGCGGGACGGTGTAGCGGGAGCTGTCGCCGCCCGGGTCGTTCTGGTTCAGGGTCAGGCCCAGGCTCAATGACTGGGTGGCGGCCGTCCGGTAGCGGGCGTGGTTGTCGTGCAGGGCGGCCACCATGCCCTTGATCGCCGCGACGGCCAGGGCCGAGCGCACCGGCTGCTGGTCGGACGCGGCGGCCAGCACCGAGCCGAGCCGGGTGCCGAACACCGTCCAGTCGTTGTCGCGGTCGCCGCTGAGTGCCGGCATGGCGGCGTCCGGCTGGTCGATGCCGCGCTTGATCAGTTCCGTCACCACAGAGTCGAACGCGGACTGCAGGAGCTGCCGGTGGTCGAGCTTCGAACTCTTGTAGTAGTTGTCGAGGATGCAGTAGTACGCCTGCTGCACGGTGCTGACCGAGGTGGGCGCCGGGTCTGCGGGCGTGGTCATGGGACCGGTCACTTTTACGCACGGGCTCGGCTTGGCGGCCGCTGGTGCGGCTAGGCGCGGGTTGGCGGTGGCGGTCGCGCCCGCCGCGATGACACCGGCGGTCACCGCGGCGCTCACCACCGCGATGAGGTTCTGTCTGGTCGTTCTCACGCTGTGCTCCTGTGTGCTCTGGTCAGATGAAGGGGAGCCGAAGCCTGGCCAGGCGTTGGCGGGAGCTTTCTAACGAGCGGCGTGTTTCCTCGCCGTTATCAGTAGCCGGTGACCGGATTGTGTCTCACATTGAGGCGCAGGGGCGTACAAGGACGCCGATCGTGCGAGTGGCAGCCGCCGGTGGTGATCGTCGAGATGCCCGGAGCCGCGGGACAGGCGCGAGTACGGCAATCGAGCCGTGGGCGCTGCTCGGCCGGCCGATTCCCGCAATCGTGGAACACGGATCAGCCCAACAGCCTCTCCAGAGCTCGTGTGAGTCTGCCTTGGGCGGCGCGTACCAGCCGATAGTAGACGTAGTAGCTGTGGCGCTCCGGCTCTGCCCAGCCAGCCTCGGCCAGAAGTTTCAGGTGCCGGGAGACGGCCGCCTCGGTAAGCCCGATCAGGCCGGCGATCTCGCTGGTGGAGCGCGGTCGCTCGGCAAGGAGCTGGAGTATCTGCAGCCGGGCCGGGTGGGCGGCCGCGCGCAGCAGTGTGAGCAGGTCCTCGGAGGGGACCGGCGGGTGCGCCTGGCGTTGCATCGCCTCCAGCGCGTAGAAGATCTGCACGCTCTGCCGGTCGTGCCCCGCCCGGCGCTCCCGCTGGCCGACGATGGTGACCAGTGGCCAGGCGAAGTGAGACGGCACGAGCAGAAGCCGGTCCTGCTCGGCGAGGGTGATCTCCATGGAAGCGGCGTCGGCCTGGCTGCGGGTCAGCGTGAGGGACACCTCGTTCCCCTTCTGGACGACCCGCAGGTGCGGCGCGAGGTCCTCCAGCATGGACGCCAGGCCGCGTTGGTACCCGGCGCGACTGCGTGCGGCGATGTCGGCCAGCAGGTGCCGCTCCAGACTCGGCCACTCGGCGGCGAGGCAGACGTCCCAGTAGGCGGTCAGGAAATCCGCGAACCGCTTGCGGGAACGTTCGGGATCGTCGAAGAGCTCTCGCAGCACGGGCAGCGAGGCCGGATGCCGGTCCCGCACCGCCTGCTCCGCTCGCTCGCGCAGCGCGGGGTCGGCATGGACATCCTCCAGCCGGACACGGGGAGCGCGCCCGTTCGCCTGCAGAGCTTCAGCGACCAGGTGCTCGGCGTAACACTCCACCGGAGCCTCGTGCAGCGCGGCCAACTCCTCCGGCCACGACGACACCTCGTCCGGACCCCAGATGCGGGGCAAGGACAGCGGGCGGCCCTGGCACCAGAAGGCGAACCGGTCGACTTCGTCCTTCAGATCGGCGCCCAGGTGCTCGCGGGCCCGCAGAGCCCAGGAGATGTGCAGCGGATGCCGCTTGACCGAGCCCAGCACGTGCAGGCTGCGCAGCGCCTCGTGGGCCGGTGAGCAGCCGAAGGCCACCGCGTCCCGGGCTGTCGTGTCCAGGCGTACGCACACGTTCATCGTGACACTCCGGAAGATCCGATCAACATGATCGTCAATCAGTTGGATGGGGCCGCGCCGGTGCCTTACGGTCCCTCAGTAATCGCTACCCGAGAAAGGATCTTATCCATGGCCGTCAGTCGTAGGGATTTCATGGGCGGGGCACTGATGCTCGCGGCAGTTTCCGCCTGCCAGCCGATGGCGAAAGCGGGACTGGCGGGCTCCGCTTCCACGCAGAGCGAGTGGCACACTATTCGCACCTACTTGAAAGAGTTGGCTCACGCCGGGAGATTCACCGGGACAGTCCTGGTGACCCAGAACGGCAGGCCGGTGCTCCATGAGGCCTACGGAATGGCTGACTCGGCAAAGAACGAGGCCAATACGCCGGGCACCAGATTCAACATCGGATCGATGAACAAGATGTTCACCGGCGTCGCCGTCGCCCAGCTCGTACAGAAGGGCGAGCTGTCCTTTCAGGACACCGTCGGCAAGTACGTGGCCGGGTTCCCGAGTGAGATCGCTGACAAGGTCACCGTCCACCATCTGCTCACCCACACCGCCGGCCTGGGGGACTTCACGCACCGGGAGGGCGAGAAGGGAGGGCTCGACGTCGACTCCATCATGCAGGAGATCGTCAAACAGCAGCTCAAGTTCGAGCCGGGCTCGCGTTGGGATTACAGCAACGCGGGCTTCATCGTCCTGGGAGCGATCGTCGAACGCCTCAGCAAGCAGGACTACAACGGCTACATCCGCAGGCACATCCTCAAGCCCGCCGGCATGCACGACACCACCTTCGGCCCGTACACGCCGTCCAAGGTCGCGCACATGGCCCACCCCTACGCGCTGTTCGACGCCGACGGGAGTTGGATCGGAGGGCAGTCCTCGCCTGACGGTTCCATTCCCGAGGGCGAGTGGCGCGACGTCGGTGACCAGCCTGACGGGGCGACACCCTCAGGCGGCGCGGTCTCCATGGCGGGCGACGTTCTCCGATTCTCGCGCGCACTGCAGGGGCACAAGCTTCTCAACGCCGAGCTGACGACGACCGTCATGGAAGGCAAGGCGCAGATGGGTCCCGGCGCCGAATACGGATACGGCTTCATCAATCAGTCGCACAACGGCGTCCGGTTCGTTGGCCACAGCGGCGGAACCATGGGTTACGGAACCGTTCTTGAGATGTACCCCACCAAGGGCTGCACCGTTATCGTCCTGACCAACAAGGACCTGGTCATGAACGAGCCGCTCAAGAAGATCCGAACCCTGATCACGACTTAGGAGGAGAGGCAGAGCCGCCTCAGGACTTGTCCTGGGAGACCGTCTGCCAGGGCGGCGGCTCGTGGGACAGCCGGCGCCGAGCGCATCCGGCCGCACCCAGTACGCCAGCGCGTTTACGATTTCCCGGTGCAGATGCGCCGGGGGCCGATCACTGCCTTCCGGGGGCTGGAACCAGCAGTGCGACCAGCACCACTCGGCACCGGGAAGGCAGCCGGGCGCGGGTGACGGGCTGGCATCACTCTCCCATACCCAGGATGCGGCACCCTTCAGCACGCCTGACCAGCAGTCCGGTCCTGCTGCCCGGTCCAGCGTGCGCCTCACTGGGCGGAGCGGCCACGGGTGAAGACGGCGACGTGCTGCACCCGCATGCGCCTGCGGCGGTCGTCGTTGCCGTTCCGGGTCGAACCGGGCAGCATGCCGGTGCCGCGCCTCGGGCGCCGAGCGGTGAAGTGACGCCGCGCTGAACACCGTGTCCGACGTGATGAATCGCTCGTCACCGTCGAGTGGGCCGAACGCAGCAGCAGGGCCGACCATCCTGCCGGGACAGCAGCGTCATGCACGGCATCGGACACGATCAGCCGAGCCTCGCGCCGTGGGGTGTCGCCACCGGCCGTTGCCAGTACTCACGTGCACGAAGGTAGTCCTTGGACATGGTCGGCGACCGCCAGGACCGTTGCGAGCGAGGACCCGGGCTCGATGCGGTGGTCGTCCGGCATCATGGCCTGGTGGGCGGTGAGGATATGGTCGCGAGTGGCGGCGGCCGCGGCGGCCGCGTCGCGCTCCTCGCAGGCCCGGAGGATGGCCTCGTGGTGCGGTTGCGCGGGACCTTGTCGCAGGTCGAAGTGCATGCGGATACGTTCGGCCTGGCTGGCGAGGTTCTCGATGACGCGCAGCAGCGCCGCGTTGTCGGCGCGCCGGTAGAGGGTCATGTGGAAGCGGCGGTTCAGCTCGTTGAACTCGCGCTGCGCGTAGTCGCCCTTGAGTGACTCGGTGAGCTGCGTGTGCGTCTCGCGCATGTCGGCGATGTCCTGCTCCGACAGGCGTGGGACGGCAAGGGTGGCAGCCAGCGTTTCCATGTGGATGCGCAGGGCTGCGATCTCCTCGGCGACCCGGAGGTCGATGCCGGCGACCACGACGCCGCGGTAGGGCAGCCGGTTCACCAGGCCCTCGCTGTCCAGCCGCAGGATCGCCTCGCGCACCGGGGTGCGGCTCAGACCGAGATCGGCGGCGATCTCGGTGGGGTCGAGCTTGTCTCCGGGGGCCAGTTCGCCGGAGACGATGCGCTCCTGGAGGTGTTCGAACACCAAGTCGGCGGCGCGTCGCTGGATGCTGGCCATAGGTCTCTCTTCTCGGCTGTCTGAGGGAGGCCGCCGGTGGACCGGCGTCACTCCAGGGATCAACTTAGCCCCTGTGCAGGGCCGACAGCAGGTCGACGGAGCCTTGCTCAGCAAGAATATCCAATGTTTAATGTCCTGGACATCCGCTCGGGTGGATGTCGAGGAGGACGTATGAATCGCAGGAACTTCCTGGTCAGCACGGCGGGCATGGTCGTGACGGGCCTCGTGGCCGCGTGCGGAGGCAACGCCGCACAGGGCGGAGGCACCTCGTCGGACGGGCGCAAGGTGGTCAACGTGGGGGTCACCCCGCTGCTGAACGCGGCGCCCCTGTATCTCGGGATCAAGAAGGGCTTCTTCGGCCAGGAGGGGCTCGCCGTCACGGCGAAGACGATCCAGACGGCGGCCACGGCCATCCCGTCGATGCTGAAGGGCGAGCTGCAGTACGCGCTGGTCTCCACCGTGCCCGCCATCAACGCCCGGGCGCAGGGCCTCCAGATCAGCATGGTGCTGGGCAACGACGTCTACGCCCAGAAGGCCGAGGACGACGGCTCGGCGTTCCTGGTCGCCAAGGACAGCAGGATCAAATCCTCGGCGGACCTGGCTGGTACGACGATCGGGATCGTCGGGCTGAGATCCATGCCCGAACTCGCGGCGCGCCAGGCCATGCGGAAGGCGGGCGCCGATCCGGACTCCGCCAAGTTCGTCGAGCTGCCCTACGCGGAGATGATCTCGGGTGTGAAGCAGGGGCGAGTGGACGCCGCCCTCGCGGCCGATCCGTTCCTCGGGCAGGGACTCGACCAGGGACTGCGCGCGGCGGGCTCGCCGTACTCGGAGGCCTTTCCCGCTGTGACGGGCTTGAGCTGGATCGGCGCCGGTCAGTACCTGAAGGGCGACTCCGACGCCGTCCAGCGATTCGTGCGGGCCATGACCAAGTCCGTCCAGTACTGCGCGGAGCACCCGGACGAGGTGCGGGCCCAGGCCGGCACGTTCACCAAGATCTCCGCAGCGGCGCTTCCGAAGGTGCGGCTCCCGGTGTTCTCCCCGCGGCTCGACCAGGCGCAACTGCAGAAGATCGCGGACGCGATGGTGGCCGAGAAGTTCGTCACCAAGCGGCCCGACCTCGGGGGACTGGTGCTCTCATGACGGCCGCGACCGGCACTCGTGCGCGCGGGGTCGCACGGCGTGCCGGCGGTGTGCCGGGCGGTGCCCGGCGGGTCTGGGCGGTCAAGGCCGGTTTCGTCGCGCTGCTCGCGGCCGTGTGGGAGGCCGCCGTACGGTTCGGTGACCTCGGGACGTTCCCGGCGCCCACCGAGCTGTGCCGCGCCCTGACCGACCTGGTCGGCGACGGAGAGATCGGCGGTCCGGTGCTGGACACGCTGACCTCGTGGGCCCTCGGCCTGCTGGTGTCGGCGGCGATCGGCGTGCCGGTCGGGCTCGTCCTGGGGGTGAGCGCGAGCGCCTACCGCCTCTGCCGGTTCCTGCTGGACTTCCTGCGCACCATTCCGTCGCTGGCCCTGGTCCCGCTGGCGGTGCTGCTCTACGGCTCCGGGCTCGGCAGCAAGATGCTCCTGATCGTCTTCACCTGCGTGTGGCCTATCCTGCTCCAGACCGTGTACGGCGTCCGGGACATCGACCCCGTGGCGGCCGAGACGTGCCGTTCCTACCGCATCCGGCCGTCTCACCGGGCGCTGTTCCTGATCCTGCCGAGCGCCGCGGGCTACCTGGCGACGGGCGTGCGCATCGCCGCCGGGGTCAGCCTGCTGATCTCCCTCAGCGCCGAGATCATCATCCCGTCGCCCGGCATCGGCCAGGCCATCACCTCGGCGCAGCTCGGCGGCGCGATCCCCGCCATGTACGCCTGGATCGCGGTGGCCGGTGTGCTCGGCGTGCTGATCAACCTGCTGTTCACACGGGTGGAACGCCGTGCGCTGCGCTGGCACCCGTCGCAGCGGCAAGGAGGCGGCAGATGACCCGGATGGTTCGCGTACTCCGGACGCTGCTGTGGGAGTTCAGTCTCCCCCTCGTCCTGATCGTGGTCTGGTGGGGCGTCTCCGCGCGGAGCGGCTCCCTGTACTACCCGCCGCTGTCGCGGATCCTCACCCGGTTCCGCGAGCTGTGGCTGTTCGACCGGTTCGGCAGCGATTTCGTCCCGAGCCTGGTCAACCTCGCGGTCGGGTACCTGTCGGCCGTGGTCGTCGGCATCGGCCTCGGTGTGGCGATGGGGCTCACCCGGTGGTTGCGGGAGGCGGTCAACCCCGTCGTGCAGTTCCTGCGGGCCCTGCCCGCCGTGGCGCTGCTGCCCCTGGCCATCCAGTTGCTGGGCATCGGCTGGTCGATGAAGGCGGGAGTCATCTTCTTCGGCGCCCTCTGGCCGATCCTGCTCAACACCATCGACGGCGTCCGGTCCATCGATCCCCTCGTCACCGAGATGACCCGCTCGTACCGGATCACCCGGCGGGAGCGGATCCGGCACGTGGTCCTGCCGGCCGCCGGCCCGCAGATCTTCGTCGGGTTGCGCGCCAGCCTGTCGGTGGCCGTCATCCTGCTGCTGGCCAGCGAGCTGGTCGGCTCGTCGGCCGGGGTCGGGCACTTCGTGCTGCAGGCGCAGCGCCAGTTCAACATCACCGACATGTGGGCCGGGATGGTGCTGCTCGGACTGCTCGGCTACCTGCTCAACCTCGGGTTGCAGGTCATCGAGCGTCGTGTCCTCGGCTGGCACATCAAGCGGCGCTGAGACCGTCCCCCCGCCGACGGCCGCACCGGCCGCGGTCCGTGACCAAGGAGCTTCACACGTTGACCAGTTCTACCAGCCCGGTCGTCGAATCGGCTCTGCTGTCGGTGTCCGGCCTCGCCAAGTCCTATGGCGACGGTGCGTCCCGCAGGCAGGTCCTCGCCGACGTCGAGTTCACCGCACAGGCCGGTGACTTCCTCACCATCGTCGGCCCCTCCGGAGCGGGCAAGACCACTCTGCTGCGCTGCATGTCGGGCCTGCTCGCACCGGACGCGGGGGAGACCCGGCTGTCCGGCGCTCCGGTGGCCGAGCCGCCCGCCGACATGGCGCTGGTCTTCCAGGACTACAGCCGCTCACTCCTGCCCTGGATGTCGGTAGTCGGCAATGTCACCTTCCCGCTGCGCAGCAGGGGAGTGGCGAAGCCCGAGCGCAGGACCAGGGCTGAGGAGGCCCTCGCCGCCGTCGGCCTGGAGTCCTCGGCGCGGCTCTACCCATGGCAGCTGTCGGGAGGCATGCAGCAGCGGGTCGCGATCGCACGGGCGCTGGCCTACGGCCCCCGGATCCTGGTGATGGACGAGCCGTTCGCGTCCGTCGACGCCCAGACCCGGGCCGAGCTGGAGGACCTCGTCCTCGACCTGCGCGACCGGCTGGGCGTCACCTTCCTGCTGGTCACGCATGACATCGACGAGGCGGTCTACCTCGCCGACCGCGTCGTGGTGCTGTCGGGGGCACCGACCACCGTCACCGCCGTGGTCCCCGTCGACCTCGGCCGCAAGCGGGACCAGGTGGAGACCAAAGCGCGACCGCAGTTCGTCTCGCTGCGCAGCCAGGTCTACCGGCTCATCCGGGCGGCCGCCGAAGACAAGGAAGCCAAGTGACCCTCTTCCTCACCGACGACGACGTCAGGGCTGCCTTCGCGTGGCCGGAGGCGATCGCCGCACTGCGCGCCGCGTACGCCGCGCCGATGAGCGACGCCATGTTCCCTCCGCGGACGATGGCGCGCGGTGACGGCCTGTGGCTGCGGACACTGAGCGGCGTCCTCGCGGACAGCGGCCTGATGGGCGGGAAGATGATCGCCGCCTCCATGCGGAACCGGCGCGCCTCCTACCTGATCCCCCTCTTCGACCAGGAGACGGTGGAACTGGTCGCCCTGCTGGACGGCAACTCGGTCACCGGTTTCCGGACCGCGGCGACCTCGGCGCTGGCGGTCGACGTCCTCGCCCCCGCGGGACCGCTCACCGTCGGCGTGATCGGGTCCGGCTTCGAGGCGCAGCATCACGTTCGCGCGCTCGCCGCGGTCCGCGAGATCTCCTCGGTGACGGTGTTCAGCCCCAACCCGGCCAGCCGTGCCCGTTTCGTGGATCGCCTGGCCGATCTCGGCCTGGAGATGACCGTCGCGGAAAGCGCCCCGGCCGCGGTCGCGGGCGCCGACCTGGTGATCTGCGCGGCGCGTTCCCGCGACGAGAGCCCGACGCTGCACGGCGCATGGCTGGAACCGGGCATGACGGTGGTCTCGATCGGCTCCACCCTGCCCGAGCAGCGAGAGCTGGACACCGCGGCGATCGCGCGCGCGGCCCGGATCGTGGCCGACCAGGTCGACGAGGTCGTCCACGAGACCGGCGACATGATCGAGGCCGGCCGGGCGGGGATCACCTGCGACGGCACGATCGCCTCGCTCGCGGACGTGGTCGGCGGACGGGCGCCGGGCCGGCCGTCTCCGGACGCCATCGTGATCTACAAGTCGGTCGGCGCCGCCGTCCAGGACCTGGCGGTCGCCGCCATGTGCGTCCGCCGCGCCACCGAGTCGTCGGCCGGCACCGTGCTGCCGGTCAGCATCACCCCCGCCCTCAAGTGATCTTCAAAGGAGCTCCCGCATGCGCAGAGAACTCAGTGAAGCGTCCCTGCTGAAGGACGCGGCCTACGTCGACGGTGAGTGGGTCGAGGGTGAAGAGGGCGACTCCTTCGCCGTCGAGGATCCGTCGACCGGTGAAGTCCTGGCCATGGTGCCGAAGCTGAGCCGCGCACAGACGGCGCAGGCCGTCGAGTCGGCCCATCGGGCGCTTCCCGGGTGGCGAGCGCTGACGGGCAAGGAGCGTGCCGGCGTTCTGCGGCGCTGGTTCGACCTGGTGACGCGGCACGCCGATGATCTGGCCCGGCTGATCGTCCTGGAGGAGGGCAAGCCGCTCGCCGAGGCGCTGGGCGAGGTCAGGTACGCCGCCTCGTTCCTGGAGTGGTTCGCCGAGGAGGCCAAACGGGTCCGCGGCGACGTCATGGCGGCGCCGGAGCCCTCCCGGCGGATCGTCGTCACCAAGGAGCCCGTCGGCGTGGTCGCGGCGATCACTCCCTGGAACTTCCCGGCGGCCATGATCACTCGCAAGGCCGGTCCCGCGCTGGCCGCGGGCTGCACGATGGTCCTCAAGCCCGCCGAGCAGACACCGCTCACGGCGCTCGCGCTCGCCGAGCTGGCCGGCCGGGCGGGTGTCCCGGCCGGAGTGTTCAACGTGGTCGTCGGGGACCCGCTCGAGATCGGTCCCGAACTGACCGGGAACCCGCTCGTCCGCAAGGTGACCTTCACCGGATCGACCGAGGTGGGCAGGCTGCTGCTGGCGCAGTCGGCGGCCACGGTGAAGAACACCTCGATGGAACTGGGCGGCAACGCCCCCTTCCTGGTGTTCGACGACGCCGATGTCGACGCCGCGGTCGAAGGACTCATCGCCACCAAGTACAGGAACACCGGCCAGGCGTGCATCAGCGCCAACCGCGTCTACGTCCAGGACGGAGTCCACGACGCCTTCGCCGCACGCCTCGCCTCGCGCGTGGAGCAGCTCGTGGTCGGCGATGGATTCGACGAAGGGGTCCAGCAGGGGCCCCTCATCGACGCCGAGGCGCTGGCGAAGGTCGAGAAGCATGTGGCCGACGCGACCGCCAAGGGCGCGACCGTGCTCGTCGGCGGTGACCGGCACGTGCGCGGAGGCAACTTCTACCGGCCGACGGTGCTCGCTGGCGTCACCGCCGAGATGGCGGTGACGAAGGAGGAGACGTTCGGACCGGTCACGCCGCTGGTGCGGTTCGCCGATGAGCACGAGGCCGTCCGCATGGCCAACGACACCGAATTCGGCCTCGCCGCCTACCTGTACGCGCGGGACGCCGAACGCATCTGGCGCGTCAGCGCCGCCCTGGAAGCCGGAATGGTGGGCATCAACACCGGCCTGATCTCCAACGAAGTCGCGCCCTTCGGGGGCGTCAAGCAGTCGGGGCTCGGCCGGGAAGGCTCCATCTACGGCATCGAGGAATTCCTCGAACCCAAGTACCTCGCCTGGGAGAACGCAGCGGGATTCTAGCGACCGCCAAGCGACCCATCGAATCGTCTTCCAAAGGAGTATGACATGGCTCGATACAACCGTGCCGAAGCCCGCGAATGGGGACGCGAGAATCTGGTAGGGGTCGTCAACTGCACGATCCCCTCCTTCACCGGCGATCTGAAGAACATCAACGAGCAGGCCATCCGGCATGACACGCGGCTGGCGATCGAGCACGGTTTCGCCGGCACGCTCGCCGTCTCCGAGGTCGCCATCACCCTCCCCGAGTACCTGAACTTCCAACGCATCGTCAAGGACGAGGCCGGCGACCGGCTCCTGCTCGTGCACCATGCGAGCTGGAGCACGCTGGAGCAGAACATCGAAGCGGTGCGGGGGGCCGAGGAGGCCGGCGCCGAGCTCGTGCTGCTGTCCTACCCGCCGAACTTCTACCCCGAGTCCGAGAACGACATCTACGACTACACCAAGGCCGTCTGCGACGCGACGAACCTCGCGGTGATGCTGTTCCCCATGTACCTCTGGGGGTTCAGTCCCCGCATCCACCCGTCCGACATCCCCGTACGGCTGCTGCGCCGGCTCGTCGACGACTGCCCCAACATCGCAGCGATCAAGGCGGAAGGTGGCTTCCCCAGCATTCAGAGCGTTATCGAATGCCAGCGGCACTTCGGCGACGAGGTCGTCATCTCGATGCCCATCGAGGGGGAACTCATTCCCCTTTCACAGATCATGCCGATCCAGTTCTCGGCGACCAGTGACCACGAGTACTACGGGCCTACCATCCCCCAGGTCTTCCAGCTCCTGCGTGATGGCGCGCTCGACGCCGCAGCCGAGATCTACTGGAAGATCCACCCTGCTCGCAAGGCCAAGGGAGGGCTGGCGCCCGTGCTGCACGGCGGCGCCTTCCTGAATCGGCAGGCATGGAAGTTCCAGGGCTGGTTGCAGGGCTACAACGGCGGCCCGCTCCGGCAGCCGACCCAGCGCATCCACGACGCGCAGATGAACGCGCTGCGCAAGGGCCTGATCGACTCCGGGCTGAAACCCAGCATGGACCCCTTCCGCGAGTTCTTCATCGGCCGGAACCCGGTCGGACCACGTGCGGGAGGCGTGGCGTGACGGCGGACCGGACGGATCCCGAGGCGGCGATCGCCGAGGCGGCCGCCCGATGCTCCAACTGGGGGCGCTGGGGCGACGGCGACGTGCTGGGCACGCTCAACTTCCTGGACGAGGCCAAACGGCGGGAGGGCGCGGCGCTGGTCCGGCAGGGCGTGTCGTTCTCGCTGGCGCAACGGTTCGACACGAACGGGCCGCAGAAGGGGTGGCGGCGCCGCACCAACCCGGTTCACACGATGACCGACACCGGCGCTGACGCGGCGCTCGGTCTTCAAGGCTTCCCCCATGGCTTCGGCGGCGCGGACGACGTCATCGCGATGCCGCTGCAGTGCTCCACCCAGTGGGACGGCCTCGGCCACATCTTCGACCACGGCAATGCGTGGAACGGACGTCCGGCCGAGCGGGTCGTCACGGCCGAGGGCGACCAGGTCACCGGGATCGAGCACATGGCCGCCCACGTCGCGGGACGCGGAGTCCTCCTGGACGTCGGCCGGGTCATCGGCCGGGACGGTGAGCTGCCCGACGGGTTCGCGATCACCGAAGAGCACCTGACCGCCGCGATGGAGGCGCACGGCGTGCGGGTCGGCCGCGGCGACATCGTGCTGGTGCGCACGGGGCAGCTCGCCCGCGTCCGGCGCGACGGGTGGGGCGACTACGCCGGAGGCCCCGCTCCCGGCCTGTCGTTCACCACGGCCGGCTGGCTGCACCGCACGGAGATCGCCGCGATCGCCACCGACACGTGGGGCTTCGAGGTGCGGCCCAACGAGTTCGACGACGCCTTCCAGCCCCTGCACCAGGTCGTCATCCCGAACATGGGCCTGCTGATCGGCGAGATGTGGGATCTGGAGGCCCTCGCGGCGCACTGCGCCGACGACGGCGCCTACGAGTTCCTCCTCACCGCGGCACCGCTTCCGATCACCGGCGCCGTGGGGTCGCCGGTCAACCCCATCGCCATCAAGTGAGCTCTGGAGCACGATGCGCCTCGCCACGTACCGATACCAGGACGAGCGCCGCAGCGGCATCGTCGAGGACGGCACCGTCCTGCCCTTCCCGCGCGGCGCCGACCTCCTCGACGTGATCCGCTCCGGCACCGTACCGGCCACCGGAACCGCCGTCCCGCTCGACCAGGTGCGCCTGCTCCCGCCGATCACACCGCCGTCCGTCCGCGACTTCGTCTCCTTCGAGGAGCATGTCGAAGGGGTCCGCCGCAGTGTGGACGGAGCGGCCGGGGTCCCCAGCGCCTGGTACGACGCGCCCACCTTCTACTTCAGCAACCCGCACACGCTGATCGGCGCGCACGACGACCTCCCGGTGCCACCGGGTTGCAGGGACCTGGACTTCGAGCTGGAGGTCGCGGCCGTCATCGGCGCCGAAGGTCGCGATCTCACCGTCGAGGAGGCGCGCGACCACATCTTCGGGTACGCGATCTTCAATGACTGGTCCGCGCGTGACCTCCAGTCCCGCGAGATGCAGGTGGGGCTCGGCCCGTGCAAGGGCAAGGACTTCGCCTCCACGCTCGGCCCCTGGCTGGTCACCGCCGACGAACTGGAGCCCTACCGCGACACCGACGGCTTCCTGGCGCTGCGCCTGCGGGTCTCGGTCAACGATGTCCAGGTCGGCCACGACCTGCTGTCGAACATGGGGTGGCCGTTCGAGGACCTGGTCGCCTACGCCTCCCGAGGCACCCGCATCCGGACCGGGGACGTCCTCGGCTCCGGGACGTGCGGGAACGGCGGTTGCCTGGCCGAGTTGTGGGGCCGCCGCGGACGGCAGGACCCCGCACCGCTGAAGCCCGGAGACGTGGTGGAGATGACCGTCGAAGGCATCGGCACCATCCGCAACCGTGTCGTGCCCGGCGTCCCCGCGTCCCCGATCGGCGGGGCCCGGCCGCGGCCCCGGCTCCGGGAGCGCGCCCAGTGACCGGCCGCGTCGAGGGCAAGGTCGTCGTGGTCACCGGCGCCGCACAGGGGCAGGGCGCGGCCGAGGCCCGGCTGCTGACCGCCGAGGGCGCGAAGGTCATCGGCGTGGACGTGGGCGAGAGCCCGATCGAGGACCTGCCCGGTATCGAATACCGGCAGATGGACGTCACCGACGAGGCCGCGTGGACGGCCTTGGCCGACGGCCTGAGCACCGAGTACGGCCAGGTTCACGGGCTGGTGGCCAACGCCGGCATCACCTGGCGGGCCCGGCTGGCGGATCTGGCCCCGGCCGACCTGACCCGGGTCATGGATGTCAACGTGACCGGCGCCCTGCTCGGCATCCGAGCGCTCGTTCCGCTCATGCCGTCCGGGGCCTCGATCGTCTGCGTCGGGTCCGTCGCCGGGCTGACCGGACATTTCCCAGCCGCCTACACCGCCAGCAAATGGGCCCTGCGGGGCCTGGCGAAAGTCGCCTGCCTGGAGCTGGGCGGACGGGGCATCCGCGTCAACACCGTGCATCCGGGCTACATCGAGACACCGATGACCGCCTCGGCGGCTCCCGCCTTCCGCACCGCCAACGTGGCCGAGACACCGCTGGGCCGCACCGGCACCGCGGCAGAGGTCGCGCCGCTGGTGGCCTTCCTGCTCAGCGACGACGCCTCGTTCATCTCCGGTACGGAGATTGCCGTCGACGGAGGTATGACCTCCCACGGCGGCGTGAAATCCATCCGCGACACTCTCTTCCAGGAGGACCGATGAACCGGCTGGCGGGCAAGGTCGCCCTCATCACCGGGACGGCGAGCGGACAGGGGCGGGCCGCCGCCCTGCGGTTCGCCGCCGAAGGCGCCACCGTGGTCGGGACCGACCTCGATCCCGACGGAGCGGCCGGCACCGTCGCGATGGTGCGCGCAGCCGGTGGCCGCATGGACAGCACACACCCGCTCGACCTCGGCGACGAGACAGCGGTCCGGGCGTGGATCGATGCCGCGGCGCACGACCACGGCGGCATCGACATCCTCTACAACAACGCCGCCGCCACCCGGTTCGCGCCCCTGACCGAGACCAGCTACGCCGACTGGTCGTTCACCCTGCGCAACGAGCTCGACATCGTCTTCCTCGCCACCAAGCACGCCTGGCCGCACCTGATCGACCGCGGCGGCGGCAGCGTCCTGCTCATCGGCTCCACCGCCGGCATCACCGGCTCCGTCACCAACCACCGCATCGCCCACACCGCCGGCAAGGGCGGGATCGTCGCCATGACCAGGCAACTCGCCGCCGAAGGCGCGGCTCACGGCATCAGGGTCAACTGCGTCAGCCCAGGCATGATCCAAACCCCGGCAAGTGAGGGGACCCTGCTTGCCGCCGACCACCCCATGCGCGCGATCTCCCGGCACATCCCCCTCGGACGTATAGGCGACCCCGACGAGGTCGCGAGATGCGCGCTGTTCCTGCTCAGCGACGAGGCCTCCTATGTCACGGGCGCCAACCTCGTCGTCGACGGAGGCTGGTCGGCCGTCCTCCCCGGCGCGTCCTGACACTGCGTGACCCGTCGAGTGCCGCGGCGGCGCCTGCCCTGGCCTCTGGTCAGGTGTCCTGCGGGGTGTGGGGGAGGACGAGGCGGAACGTGCAGCCCTTTCCGGGACCTGTGTCCAGCTCAAGGCGTCCGCGGTGGTTGGCGGCGATGGCGGCGGCGATGGCCAGGCCGAGGCCGCTGCCGCCGTGGTCGCGGGACCGGGACGGGTCGGCGCGGTAGAAGCGCTCGAACACGTGGGCGGCCTTGTCCGCGGAAAGGCCGGGGTCTTCGTCGGCGACCTCGATGACGCAGACCGGCGCCCCCTCCTTCAGCGCGGGCGAGGGGTTGATACGTCCGTCGCGGTCGGTCCCGCGTGCGGCGTCGACTCGGGTGGTGCCGCGGATGAGACCGGGCAGGTGCTCGTCGGCCTCAACGCGGATCACGCAGACGTCGGGCCGCAGCATGACCTACAGGCCCATCTTGGTGACGATGCCGGAGTCGGACTGGAGGAACAGGCCCTCGGGCACGTCGCGGTACCGGATGTCCACGGCCGCCCGGGCAGCTCCGGTGGCTGATGGGTGATCGCGGTCATGCGTGTACGGCCTTGCGGGCTTCGGCCTGCGCGTCGTAGCCGTAGAGCCAATCGCTGTGCTTCAGGGGATCTTGGCCGGCGAAGGACAGGTCGCGGGCTCGCTGCTCGGGACCGTCGGGGTAGTGGTTGACGGTCGCCCGGTCGTGGCTGGCCTCCTGGACTTGGATGGTGCGGGGCACTCGGACGCGTTCGTAGGCGCTCAGCGCTTGTGTGAGGTCACCGGCCTCTTCGATGCTCGAAGCCAAGGCGGCGGCGTCCTCGATCGCCTGGCCCGCGCCCTGGGCGAAGAAGGGCAGCATCGGATGGGCCGCGTCGCCGAGCAGGGCGATGCGGCCGTGGACGTACCGGTGGATCGGTGTCCGGTCCAGCACCGCCCACCGGCCGACTTGCGTCACCGTGTCGAGAAGCTCGTCGACCATGGGGGCCCAGCCGGCGAATTCCCGCCGGAAGTCCGAAGGATCACCGACCGCTGTCCAGGATTCGACGGTTTCTCCTGGCGCGGCGGGGGTGAACGCCACGATGTTGATCGCGCGGCCCGCGGAGACCGGGTAGTGCACCAGGTGACGGCCGGGGCCGAGCCACAGGGTCTGCGTCGGTTCCGCGTACCGTTCCGGGAGCTGTTCGCTGGGAATCATCGCCCGCCAGGCGCACAGTCCGGAGTCGCGTGCGGCGAGTTCGCCCACGAGATGGTGCCGTACAGCGGAGTGGATACCGTCCGCGCCGATCAGTAGGTCGGCTCTCACCGACGCTCCGTTGGCGAAGGTCACGGAAGCATCGGAGGCACTCTGTTCAAGGGCGACGCAGCGGTGGTCCAGGTGAATCGTCTCGGGTGCCACGGAGCTCAGCAGGACGTCCAGGAGGTCGGCTCGGTGGACGAGCCATGCGGCCTCGCCGTAGAGCTGCTCGCACTGCGACATGTCCTGTGAGAGCAGTACCTCGCCGTTCTGCCAGCGTCTGAACTCCCAGCCGGTGCGTACTCTCAGCGCGCATCGTTCGAGGGCCTCCATGAGGCCGAGCCGGCGCAGGAGCCGGATGGCGTTGGGAGCCAGGACGATGCCGGCTCCCAGCGGCCGCAGCGCCGGCGCCTGCTCGTACACGTGGGCATGGATCCCACTCCTCTGAAGGAAGGCGGCGGTCGCCAGACCGCCGATGCCTGCACCGATGACGACAGCGTCCATGATGCCCTTCTGCCTTGAGGTTCGGAGGTCAGCCAGCGGCCGGCGGCTCGCCCGACCACGCCCGGGTCAGCAGGGCGGTCAGCCCGTCCCGGGTGACGGGCCGCGGATTCGCATAGGGCTGGGCGAGGACCTGGGCCATGACGATGGTGATGTCGGTTTCCTTCATGCCGAGCTCACGAAGCGAGACGGGCGCTCCCCAACCGCGGATCAGCTCCCAGAGCCGCCCAGCCGGGTCGTCGCCGCCGAGCGCGCCTGCCAAGGCGGCCCGGGCCTGCGGGGCGTTCGGCTGGTTGTAGGCCAGCACGTGCGGAAGGACGACGGTGTGGCTCGGGGCGTGCGGCAGATCGAGTGTTCCACCCAGGACGTGACAGATCTTGTGGTGGAGCGACATCGTCGTCGCGCCAAGGCATGCTCCGCACAACCAGGCGCCGTACAGCGCCCCCTTGCGCGCCTCGCCGGCGGCGGGGTCCGCGATGATTCCGGGGATCGACGCGGCCAGGGCCCGTACGCCCTCCGCGGCCATGAGCGAGACGAGCGGGGAGGCGTCAGGTGCGTAGAGCGCCTCGACGGCGTGCGCCATGGCGTTCACCCCGCTCGTCACGGACAGGCCGACGGGCAGGGTGGTCGTCAGGTCCGGGTCGTACACGACCGATGCCGGGAGGACCTTGCGATCACGCCCGGTCCGCTTCGCGCCGTCCTCGGTCAGCCCCCATATCGGGGTCATCTCCGATCCCGCGTAGGTCGTGGGGACGGCGATGATCGGCAGTCCGGAGTCCAGGGCGACGGCCTTCCCCAGTCCGATCGTCGAGCCGCCGCCGACGGCGATGCACCCGCTCGCCCGGAGACGCCGCGCGGTCTCGCCGGCGCGCCGGGCGACGTCGACGGGGACGTGCATCCGGGCCTCCGCGAAGACGCCCGCCGCGCGGTCGCCCAGCGATGCCGCCACGTCGTCGGCGAGTTCGCGCTGCTCGGGCGTGGCCAGGATCAGGGCCCTGTCGATCCTCAGGTGGTCCATCTCCTGCGCGATCTCGTGCAGGGAGCCGGACGCGAAGCGCACGCGCATCGGGAGCGCCTCATAGGCGAAGCCGGCGATCACGCCTCGTCTCCTGGTGCGGCGGACTGCTGTGCGGTTCGCAGGACACAGTCGAAGCGCACCTCGCGGAAGGGGTTCGGCATTCCGTGCGCATGCGCGCGATCGGGATCGTCGACGATCTCGAAGTCTCGGATCAGGGACTCCTTGACTCCGAACACCACGTCCGAGTCGAGATAGGGATCGTCATTCTTGAAGATGTGGGTGGTGACGGTCTCGTAGCCCGCCGCCTGAACGATGAAGTGGATGTGCGCCGGCCGATTGGGATGCCGTCCGGTCGCCGAGAGCAGGGCACCGACCGGGCCGTCGTCGGGGATCGGGTAGTAACGGGGGACGATGGTCCGGAACCAGAATGCGCCCTGGTCGTCCGCCGTGAAGAGGCCCCGCAGGTTCCGCGCGGGTATCTCGTCCGGCTTCTGCACATCGTAGAAGCCTTCGGCGTCGGCTTGCCAGACGTCAATGGAGGCGTTCGGCACCGGCCGCCCGTCGGCGTTCCGCACCGTCCCAGTAACCAGGCAGGGCTCGCCTTTGCCGGTGAGGTCGATGGTGTCGCCCAGAGCCCGCCGGGGTGAGGCGACGACGTGGAAGGGGCCGAGCACCGTCTGCTCGGTCGCCTCGCGCACCGCGCGATGGTTGATCGTCTCGACCAGCATCGAGACCCCGAGGACGTCGGAGAGGAGAATGAACTCCTGCCGCAGGTCGTCGCACTTTTGCCCGGTGGCGGTCAGGAACTCGATGCCCGCTTCCCATTCTCGCTCCGTCAGCTCGGTCTCCTTCACGAAATCGTGAAGGTGGGTCACGAGCGACGTGAGGATCTGACGAAGCCGGGGATCGGTCGCCGGGCCGATGCTCGCGGCCACCGCGTCCGCCGATCCGGCCTCAGTGAACAATCGTCTGCCGTCGTGCTTCTCCTTGCCGGCGGATGCCGGAGGGAGATCCGGCGAGCCCGTGTCGGGCGTGGCGCCCATCGTTCCTCCTCGGCTGGTCTGCTGAACGTTCGCCGAGGTTCACTTTTCTTACCGGCCCGCGGTCTCCGCCACCGCCGTTCCGTCCAGTGGGAAAGTGCCGCGTCCGGTCAGCCGGGCGCTGAGGGGTGGTTGAGGCCGATGCTGGGTGTAGGCGCGGGCGATCCCGAAGGCGGCGGCCATGACCGCATGGCTCCATTTCTGCGGGACGGTCTCCCCAGCCGGCGTGACCACGGACACGGCGGCGATCGCTTCGGGCCCGCCGACGAGGACGGGGGCGGCGCAGGAGACGGCGCCGAGGCTCATCTCCTCGTCGGCGATGGCGAAGCCCCGGCGCCGGGTCTCCGCCAGCTCCCGCCGCAGAGCCGATCTGGAGACGATCGTGGACGGCGTGTAGGAGGCGAGCGGAGACCCGAGCAGCCGCGACTGGACGTCGGTCGGCGACCAGGCCAGGAGCGCCTTGCCCACCGCGCTCGCGTGCAGCGGCAGCCGTCCTCCGGCCCGGCCGATCGTGTGGACGGCCTGGGCCGCGGAGATCTTCTCGATGAGCAGCGCGTCGGTGCCCTCGACGACGGCGAGCTGGACGTGCTGGCGGGTGAGGTCGAAGAGCCCCTGGAGGAACGGCATGGCAGTCTCGCGCAGCCCATGGCTCCGCCGTGACCTGGCGGCGATCTCCCACAGCCGGATGCCGACGGCGTAGCCGCCGGCATCGGTGCGCTCCAGACCGCCCCAGGCCACGAGCTCGCTGGCCAGCCTGTGCACGGTGCTCACCGGCAGGCCGGTCGCGCGCGCCAGGTCCGACAGCGACATCGCCGCGCGGTCACCGGCGAAGGCATTGAGGATCATGGTCGCCTTCGTGACGACGGTCCGTCCAGGAACCCCGTTGTTGCCCGACATGGGACACCTCCGTCCACCGGCTACTATCAAGGTCCTTGATATCAAGACCTTCGTCACAGCGGAAGACCGGAAGTTTTCCACTGGGCGGATCGGCGCTGTCGGAACCGCCACGGCTTGCGCATAGTCGCGGGACCGAGCCGGGTACGGGGCGAGACGCCTCGGCCTTCGAGGGCAGTGAAGGGGGAGTCGTGTCCGCAATGATGAGAGCCGCTCGCATGCACCACGTGGGCGAGCCGATGGTCCTTGAGCAGGTGCCGAAGCCGACCGCCGCGGGGTCGGACGTCGTGGTCCGGGTCGAGGCGTGCAACATCGTGCCCAACCTCGCCAACATCCTGGCCAACTGGACGACCTGGTTCCCGCAGAACCCGCTGCCGGAGCTGCCCGCCATCTTCGGGCTGGACCCGGCGGGCGTCGTGGTGGAAGTCGGCGAGGACGTGCACGACTTCGGGGTGGGCGACCGCGTCTACGTCAATCCGGGCCGGTACTGCGGAGGATGCGACGCGTGCCGCCGAGGCGAGCACATCGACTGCGAGAGCTATGCCTTCGCGGGCTACTTCGGGTTCACCGCCACCGCGTCGCGGATGCTGCGGCGCTACCCCTACGGCGGTTTGGCCGAGTACATGCTGGCGCCCGAGTACAGCCTGGTCCGCCTGCCGGAGTCGATCAGCTTCGAGCACGGGGCCCGCTTCGGTTACCTGGGGACCGGCTACTCAGGGCTCCGGAAGGCGGGAGTGGGGACGGATACGACCGTCCTCATCAACGGCATCTCCGGCACGCTGGGTTTGGGAATCGCCCTCCTTGCGCTGGCGAAGGGGGCTCCGCGGATCCTCGGGACGGGCCGCAACCGGGAACTGCTCGCGAGAGTGAAGGCACTCGCGCCGTCCCGCATCGAGACGCATTCACTGCTCGACGGCCCTGTCGACACGTGGGCCCGGTCGGTGACCGGCCGCGGCGTCGACGTCTACATCGACGCGCTCGGGCCCGGAGCACCCCACGAAGGCCTGATGCAGGGCATGGCCTCGCTGCGGCGCGGCGGACGGGCGGTCAACATCGGCGCGACCGCGGGCATGGTGCCCTTCGACGTGCACCACATGATGGACCAGCAGTTGACCTTCCGGGGGTCGGTCTGGTTCACGGCGGGGGAGGGCCAGCAGATGGCCGAGCTCGCCGACCGCGGGCTGCTCGACCTGTCGGTGTTCGAGAACGTCGTCTATCCGCTGGAGAAGGTGAACGACGCGATCTCCGGGGTGGCGGATCGGCAGGGCGGTTTCAGCAACTTCATCATCAAGCCGACCGCGTACTGAGCCCGCCCCGGCCGGGATGCGCCGATGGGGCCGGACGTGTCCCGGCCGGCCGTCAGGCCGGCGTCTCGCGGATTCTCCGGTCGAGCGTGTCGCAGCATCTGCGTAGCAACCGGTCGAGAGTCTGGCGCTCCTGCGCGCTCAGCGCGGCGAAGAGTACCTCCTCGACCTGGTCGGCCCGCTCCTCGCATTGGCGCAGGCACTCCTGGCCGTGCTCCGTCAGGAAGATCCCGAGACGCCTTCTGTGCCGGGGCGATGCCTCGCGCCGGATGAGCCCCTTTCGTTCGAGGATCCCGACCATCTCGTTCATCGCCTGCGGCGAGACGAAGGACAGGCGGGCGAGGTCCGCCGAGGACACGCCCGGCTTCGCCGGCAGCGCGCTGAGCGCGGCGTACTGCGGCGTGGTGAGGCCGAGCTCGCCGATCGCCTGGTCCAGATGGGCGCGTACGGCGAGCTCCAGGCGTTTGACCAGGTAGGTCGTGCGAGGGTGCCCGCCCCGGCGGGTCGCGTCAGAACCGTCCATGGTTGACAGGTTATCAGGGACCTTGATAATCCTTGCGTATCAAGGTCCCTGATACACAGGAAGTGGCAAGAGTCGTGAACAGTCACTACCGCAGCAATCTCCGGGACATGGAGTTCGTCCTGTTCGAGCTGCTCGAAACGCACCAGCGCTACGGCCGTGCACCCTTCGGTGAGATGGACCGCTCGGCAGCGCGCGAGGTCCTCGCGGAGGCCGAGCGGTACGCGACCGCCACGCTCGCACCGACCTTCAGCGACGTCGACCGCGAGCCGCTCGCCTTCGACCCCGAGACGCATGCGGTACGGCTCCCGAAGGCGTTCCGCGAGGCAGCCCTCGACTACCTGGCCTCCGACTGGCTCGACCTCGAATTCCCTCCCGCCGAGGACGGGCAGGCCGTGCCCCCGTCGTTGCGGTGGTGCGTGACGGAGCTGATGCTCGGAGCCAACCCGCCGATCCCCATGGGGATCAACGTCGTGCCTCAGGTCGTCCAACTGCTTCTGACGCACGGCACGGAGGACCAGCAGCACCTCGCCCGGCTGATCCAGGACAAGCGGTGGATGGTGACCATGGTGCTCACCGAGCCGGACGCCGGCTCGGACGTGGGCGCCGCCAGGACGCGCGCTCACCTCCAGGCCGACGGCTCCTGGCACCTGGAGGGCGTCAAGCGCTTCATCACCTACGGTGACCACGACCTCAGCGACAACATCGTCCACCTCGTCCTGGCGCGCCCCGTCGGCGTCGAAGGGGCGGGCGGGCCGGGCACGCGCGGCCTCTCGCTGTTCGTCGTGCCGAAGTTCCACGTCGATCCCGCCACGGGGGAGTGCCTCGGGCGGAACGGCGTCAACGTCACGGGCCTGGAACGCAAGCTGGGCCTCGGAGTGAATCCCACGTGCGAGGTCACGTTCGGGGACGGGGCTCCGGCGGTCGGCCGGCTCCTCGGCGACCGGCACGCCGGAATCGCGCAGATGTTCGAGATCATCAAGCACGTCCGCATGCTCGTCGGCGTGAAGGCCATGGCGACCCTGTCGACCGGCTATCTGAACGCGCTGGACTACGCGAGGACGCGGGTGCAGGGCGCCCCGATCGGCCGCGGCCGGTCGCCGGAGCCCGTCGCGATCGTGGAGCACCCCGACGTCCGCCGTTCCCTGCTGAGCCAGAAGGCGCACGCCGAAGGCATGCGCGCGCTGATCCTCTACGCCGCCTCGCAGCAGGACAGGGTGCTGGCCTCCCAGCACGCCGGACTTCCCGACGCCGCCGCGGACGCCCGGCACCAACTGCTGCTGCCCGTCATCAAGGGGTACTGCTCCGAGACCGCCTGGCGGCTGCTCGGGCAGGAGTCACTCCAGGTCTTCGGAGGGTCCGGATACCTGAAGGACTACCCGATCGAGCAGTACGTCCGGGACACGAAGGTCGACACCCTCTACGAGGGCACGACCGGCATCCAGGGCCTGGACCTGGTCGGCCGCAAGATCGTCCGGGACGGGCGGGCGGCGCTCGACGAGCTCCTCGGCGAGATCGCGGCGACCGCGGCGGACGACGTCACCGGCTTTGAGGCCGAAAGCGCACTGCTGCGCACGGCCCTGGCGGACTTCGGCGAACTCGCCGCGGTCGTGGTGTCCCGGTGGAACGCCGACGGGCCGGACGGCCGGGCCGTCGCGGCACAGGACTGCACCCGCCTGCTGCTGTGCCTGGGCGACCTCGTCATCGGCTGGCTGTCACTGCGCGGCTGCGTCACCGCGGACACCGCCCTCGCCGGAGCCTCCGCCGGGGACCGGGACTTCTACCTCGGCAAGATCGCCAGCGGCAGATGGTTCGTCCGGAACGTCCTGCCGGGGATCTCCGCGGCACTGGTCGGCGCCCGCCATGCGACGTCCACGTTCACCGAACTCCCCGCATCGGCGCTCTAGCCGACTCCTCGCCTTCCCCTACCAGCACGGAGCATCCAATGACCGATCCCTCTCCGGCGCCGCCTTCACTCGACCCGGCGACGACCGCGCTGATCAATGTCCACTGGCAGCGGGACATCGTCACGCCAAGCGGTGCCTTCGGCCCGTTCTTCGCCGCCGAAGTCGAGGCGCGCGGAGCCGTCGAGCGCGCCGCGTCCGCGACACGGACCGCGCGGCGGCACGAGGCGCTCGTCGTGTACGCCCGGGCCGCCTTCCGTCCCGGCTATACCGACCTGATCCAGAACTGCGCACTCTACGAGCAGGTCGCCGCGGTCAAGTGCCTCCAGGACGGAACGCCCGGAGCGGAGATCATCCCGGAACTGTCTCCCGCGCCGGACGATCCGGTCGTCACCCACGCGCGCATCTCCGCCTTCCACGGCACCGAACTCGACCTGATCCTGCGCGCCCGCGGGATCACCACCGTCCTCGTGACAGGCGTGGCGACCAACGTGACCGTCGAGGGCACCGCCCGTGACGCGGTCGGACTGGGCTACCGGACCGTCCTGCTGGCCGACGCCTGCGCCGCGGCCGACGCCGGCGCCCACGAGGCCACGCTCGCCACCTTCCAGCTGCTCGGCTCGACGCTGGAGTCCACCGACCTCACCGCGGCCTTCGGCCGCCGCTGACAGAAGACAGGGTCCACCATGAGCAACGAACCCACGTCCACCGAGAAGGACCTGCCGGGCGGTGACACCGTCCGGGTCGAGTGCGATGACAACGGCATCGGCTGGGTTTACTTCAACCGGCCGGACAAGCGCAACGCCATGAATCCCGCGCTGAACGTCGAGATGTACGAGGTGCTCGACGCCCTCGAAGGGGACGACCGCGTGAAGGTCGTCGTCCTGACCGGCGCAGGCAGTGCCTGGTCGGCCGGCATGGACCTCAAGGAGTACTTCCGCGAGACGGACGGCAAGCCGCGCTGGGTGCAGAACCGGGTCCGCCGTCAGGGAACCGACTGGCAGCACCACAAGCTCATCAACTACCCCAAGCCGACCATCGCCATGGTCAACGGCTGGTGTTTCGGCGGAGCGTTCGTCCCGCTCGTGTCATGTGACCTGGCGATCGCCGCCGAGGACGCCAAGTTCGGGCTGTCCGAGGTGAACTGGGGCGTCACTCCCGGAAACCTCGTCACCCGGGCCTTGGCCGAGGTGATCCCCACGCGCGACGCCATGTACCACATCATGACCGGAGAACCGTTCGACGGCCGCGACGCCGCGCGCATGCGGCTGGTCAACGAAGCAGTGCCGGCGGACGAGCTGCGCGCACGGACCATCGAACTGGCGAACAAGCTCAGCAGCCTCAGCCAATGGGTGGTACGGGGCGCGAAGCTGGGCTTCCGGCACTCGCGGCTGATGTCGTGGGAGGCCGCCGAGGACTTCCTGTACGCCAAGCACGATCAGGCGATCCTCTACGACGAGCAAGCACGCACCACCGGCATGCAGGGGTTCCTCGACGACAAGTCGTACCGCCCGGGCCTCGGAATCAACAGCAACTAGCGGCGACCGAACAGGAGACTCACGACATGAGCGACGACCTCCGCCGCGTCCAGCTTCTCATCGACGGCGCATGGGGACCCGCCGGCACCGGCCGGACGATCACCACCACGGCCGGGAGCACCGGTGCGCCGATCGCCGAGGTGGCCGCGGCCGGCCTCGACGACGTCGACCGGGCCGTCACGGCGGCCGCGGCCGCCGCGGACGAATGGGCGTCCACCAGCCCCGGACGGCGGCGCGACCTCCTGGAGAAGGCCGCGCGAATCCTGTCCGAGCGCAGCGAGGACATCACCGCGCTGATGTCCCGCGAGATGGGCGCGGCGGCCGGATGGTGCCACTTCAACGTGCACGTCGCCGTGGGTATGCTCCGCGAGGCCGCGGCGCAGACGTACTCGACGGTGGGCGAGGTCATCCCCTCCGACGTCCCCGGCCTGACGGCCCTGGGAGTACGGCAGCCGGCCGGCGTCACGGTGGGCATCGCGCCCTGGAACGCCCCGCTCATCCTCGGCGTCCGCGCCGTGGCGATGCCACTCGCCTACGGCAACACCGTCGTCCTCAAGGCGTCCGAGCAGACCCCCGGCACCCAGGCCGAGATCGCCCGGGCGCTCGCCGACGCCGGCCTGCCCGCCGGCGCCGTCAACCTGATCACCAACGACGCCGCCGACGCCCCCTCCGTCGTCGAGCGGCTCATCGCCCACCCGCTCGTCCGCCGGATCAACTTCACCGGCTCCACCAAGGTCGGCCGGACTATCGGGGAACTGGCCGGCCGGCACCTCAAGCGGGTGGTGCTGGAACTCGGCGGCAAGGCGCCCCTGCTGGTGCTCCGCGACGCTTCGGTCGACGACGCGGTCGACGCGGCCGTCTTCGGCGCGTTCATGAACCAGGGCCAGATCTGCATGTCGACCGAACGGCTCGTCGTCGCCGGCGAGGTGATCGACGAGTTCTCGCGGAAACTGGCCGAGCGGGCGGCGTCCCTCACCGTGGGGGACGCGGCCGACCCCAAGACCGAGATCGGGCCGATGGTGCACGAGCAGGCCTGCGCCCACGTCGAGTCGCTGATCGAGGACGCGGTCGCCCACGGCGCCGAGGTCCTCACCGGCGGCGGCCGCGACGGCCTGTTCTTCCAGCCGACCGTGCTGCGAGGCGTGACCCCACAGATGCGCATCTACCAGGAGGAGTCCTTCGGCCCGGTCGCCTCGATCATCGAGGCCGACTCCGAGGACAGGGCCGTCGAGATCGCCAACGACACCCGGTACGGGCTGTCGAGCGCCATCTTCAGCACGGACGTGGGACACGCCCTGGACCTCGCCAAGCGCATCAGGGCCGGCATCTGCCACATCAATGGCGCGACCGTGCACGACGAGCCCCAGATGCCGTTCGGCGGAGTGGGAGACAGCGGGTTCGGGAGGTTCGGTTCGCGCGCCGCCCTGGAGGAGTTCACCGAGCTCCGCTGGATCACCATCCAGTCCGGCGGCCGGCACTACCCGATCTGATGGGAACCTCAAGGTCATGGACATGTGGGGTCTGAGGTATGGCGAGCTGGTCGAGCGCCGGGCCCGCCGGCAACCGGACCGGATCGCGATCATCGGGAACGGCGCGTCGATCACCTACGCGGAGCTCGGGGAGCGGATCCGGCGGATGTCGGGCACCCTGCGCGCCACGGGTGCCCGCCGGGGCGACCGGGTGCTGTGCGTGAGCGAGAACCGCGCCGAGGTGCTCGTCGCGGCCTACGCCTGCTCGCGCATCGGTGCCGCGTTCGTACCGATCAGTCCCGCATCGACGAACGACGAGCTGGAATTCGTCCTGGCCGATGTGGAACCCGTGCTGATCTGTGCCGGATCGCAGGCCAAGGCCGTCCGCTCGGGGGAGTACGCGGGCCTGCCCCCGGTGATCGAGCTCGGCGCCTGGACGGCCGGCGCCTGCACGGCGCCCGCCGAGGACGGTCCCGTCGAGGTGGAGCCCGACGACATAGCGGTCATCTGTTACACCTCGGGCACGTCCGGCAGGCCGAAGGGCGTGGCGCTCAGCCACCGGGCCCTGCACTGGAACAGCTACAACACCCTCCTCGGCCTGGACATCACCTCCGACGACGTCGCCTTGGTCAACACACCGCTGTCCCATACCGCGGCGCTGAACACGATCGCCACCAACACCCTCTACAAGGGCGGCACACTGGTCCTGCAAGAGAAGTTCGACGCCTCGGCATGCCTCGACGCGATCGAGACCTTCCAGGTGACGGCGGCTTTCGCCGTACCGACCATGCTGGCGCTGATGGAGAACTCTCCCGGCTTCGACGAGACCAGATTGCGCACGTTGCGCTGGGTGCTGAGCGGCGGCGCGCCACTGCCTCCCGAGCTCGCGTCCCGCTGGTCCGCCATGGGGGTACCGGTCATCGCCAGCTTCGGCCTCAGCGAGGCCGGCCCCTCCGTCACCTTCCGGCGCCCGGACGATGTGGCTCGCAAGGCGTCCTCGTCCGGAGCGCCGGCGCCCCTGACCGACGTGCGCGTCGTCGACGACACCGGTGCGACGGCACCGCCGGGCACGATCGGAGAGATCGTCGTCACCGGACCGCACGTCGCGGCGGGCTACTGGAACAGACCCGAGGCGACACGAGACACCTTCCGGCCCGACGGCCTGTGGACCGGTGACCGTGGCTACTTCGACGCCGACGGCGACCTGGTGATCGCGGGACGCAGCAAGGACGTCATCATCACGGGAGGGGAGAACGTCGACCCGGTCGAGGTCGAGCAGGCGGTGCTGCGGCACCCCTCGGTCTCGGAAGCCACCGTGGTGGGCTTCCCCGACTCGCTCTGGGGCGAACTCGTGACCGCGATCGTCGTCCCGAGACCAGGAGGGTCGGTAACTACTGAGGAACTGCGCTCCTTCCTGGCCGATCGGCTGGCCAAACACAAGATCCCTCGACGCGTCGAGGTGTGGGACGCCATCCCGAAGACGCCGGTGGGCAAGATCCGCCGGGACGACATCCGAGCGCGCCTGCGCCGAGCGTAGGCGGTGGCGTGCCACGCACGGGCGATCCGCCTTCGTACCGCGCTCGCCGTAGCCGGAGATGACGCGGGTGGCTGACGGAACACACAGGTCGGAGCCTTACCGTGGTGTGTTTGACGGAGCTTGCGGTGAGGAACATGGGTGTGGCGGCGTCATCCGCGAATGGTCGATGCGGCATTGGCGCTGGATTCGGCGTGCGTGTGTGATGCTGGCGATGGTGTGGTCCGGCCCCAGAGATGACCGGTCGCTGACCATCCTCGATGTCGTCTCAATCTGCCTTCGGTCATTCCGTCACTGCCGCGAGATAGCGAGTATCTCGTTCATTGTGGAATCTGATACGGCTGCCGATTGCGCCGTGACCTCGACATTCCAGATGTAGGCGCCCTTGCTTCCGGTCGCAAAGGAGCGATTTTCGTAGCTTATGTTCCGATACAGTCTCGTCTCGCGTGAAAGTTCGACCAGCTTACCAAGATCTGCGTCGATTATGTGCTTGCATTCCGAGGCCGTCTCAGCGTTGGGCATCTCGAGCCACGAGAGGGCGACAAGCGCGCGAGGTCTTTATTCATCTTGCCGACTCTCATAAAGGCTCGCGCCATGTGTCTGCATGGATTCGCTTGCAGATAGGTGCGCAATTGCCCCTCGGAATACCGGACGCAGTCAGTATCGAATCTTGTTGATAGATCTGTCTCGAAGTGATTATTCTTGAGGGCGGCATCGGCTCGCCTGAACCCGCCCTGAGCCTCTTTCGAGAGAGCATCTACAGGTGCTTTCGGTCGAGCCGGTTCAGGTGTTCCTGTGTCAAAAATGTTGACACCCAGCACGCCAGCTGCGCCCAGCGTTACGATGAGGCCGCAGATGGCAACGACTCCACCTGCCCCTATTCCGTCGTCACCATTCAGGCCAGAGTTCCCGCTGGAGCGAGAACCTCGATCATTCCTCCAGTGTCCTTTCACCCAATGTCCACCTCGAAAATGCCCTCGAACCCAATGTGACAAACCGTCACCCCCTAGTTGTGTCACAAGAGACCTTATGGACGACTTTCGATTGTTTATCATGTTCTTGGTGGCGCCGCTACTGCTTGAGAGTGTGAATATATTGTTTGTCCACAAATGGCTACGCCCTTGTCAACGCCACTCCGCGTCACCGGTTCCGGGGAGGTCTTGACTCACCCAGCGGAGGGCCGGGTTATCTGCTGCGAACACGACCTCCCCGGCAATCTGGATCACATGGACGTCAAGAAACTGGGCTGCAACCTCACAGGCGGCCCAGTTGCCGCGCCGCTACCGATGCGGCCGCCAGACCGTGATCTGCACCGACACCGCCGGCGGCACGCACGAGTTCGTCGGCTGTGTCGCCGCGTAGGGCTGGCGGCTGTCGTGCTCGATCGGGATGGCCACCAGCGACGCCGTCCACGCCGCTGGGCTGCAGAACCCTGCCTCAGTTCGGACGCCGGCGATCGAACCCGACGGTGACGTCCGCGATGGCGCCAGGGGCGCCGAGGCGGTCGGCGGGTCCCGGCCGGTATGTGGCTGATCCTGCGGAGAGAACACCCGCATCCGGGCGCGCAGGTTGGAGCTGGCTTGTCGACGAGGTCACCGACCGCACGGACCCGAGCGCCACGCTCAAGAAGGCGATGACTACACTTAGTGACGACCGGTGGGCGAGGTGAAAGCGTGAATACTGGGAGATCGGAAAGGACTCGATTTTCGTCGAAGTTCCCTCAGTGGAGGACAACCTACGCCTCTGAGCTGGGCAGACGCGAGCTTCGTCGGTGTGGACGGGGTGCAAGATCGTGTTCACACCGAAGAGGCCACTATCCATCGGATAGTGGCCTCTTGAAGTTGCACTGACCTACCTAAGAGGTCACGCATACACTCTCCTGTCGCGGCAGCCCGGCGGCGGCCCCTCGTTGCCCACTTTTGACCTGGTAGCGGGCTGGCCGACAAGCGTGTGGGTGTCGCGATCTCGGCTGCCTCGCCACTGTAGCGAGGGTGCATGGCTCCTGGTGGGAGGAATCTGGGAGATCCATCTTCTCCCGCTCCGAATGAGGTCACGCGAAGCCTTCTCGCGGCATCACCCTGAGTGACTAGGTACTGAAGTCTTCGCAAGGTCATCGGCACACGGACCGCAACTTCCCAGTCCGGTGAACGCCCCAACTTTTGCCCCGGATGGCCGCCTGCTACGCAGGCATAGGCTACGTCGGTGCCGGAGGCGCGATCAGCACCTCCTGTGAACGCAAGAGAGGTCGCAAGCTCGGCAAGCACAAGAAGCTGTTGACCACCGCCACGCCAGGGCCCGCGCGCTCGGCAAGCGCGGCGCCGCCATCCTCAAGAGCTCGCACATGTTGCGGAAGGCTCGCCACTCATCCAGCCGCCTCACCGCCATCGTCCAAGCCATCCTTGCTGACCGAGTCGATCGCGCACCGCGACCAGTCCAGCTCCCCGCGCGCACCCAACTCGTCCACCACCAGGCGGTGCAGCTTGGCCCAGACCCGCGCCACACTCCACTCGGTGAAGCGGTAGGGCCGGACGGGCCGAACGCCGGCGGCAGTTGCTGCCAGGTGCCGCCGGTGGTGGCCACAAAGGTGATCGCGGCCAGCACTGCGTGCTGGTCCCACGCTGTGGCCCGCCTACCACGACCGCTACCGGCTCCTTCCACCCGACGTCTTCACCTCCGGCAGCGCTGGCGGGATCCCTACTTCCGGCACCGCGAGGCGTTGATGGCGGCGCAGGTCCTGCGGCCGCCCGACCGGCCCACCGCCACCGAGACCGCGCGCCTACACCCTGGCTGAGGACGGCGACGCCCGGCTGCGCGCGGCGTTGGGGCAGCAAGACACGGCTTTCCTCAGACCATCGCCGCGGCGCCGCAGTTGATCGACCGGTGGGATGACGCCGGCCCCTACCTCTGTGCAGTACTGACCGCCGCGATTGATGCCGACCGCCTGGGCGCTCGTGAGCTGCTTGCGGCGGCGCTGCTGCAGGGCGCGGCACCCGGCTGCTGCAGCCCGGCCAAGCGGGCCCAGGCGCCGATCAACTGGTTCGAGATGGCTCTGGCCTACAGCACCCAGCGGCTGCGCGGTGCGGTCGCCGCGCTCAGCCCGGCCAACGACGGCAGAGCATGGGCACCGTCACCGGCTACCGCCTCGCCGACTGCCTCCTGCAACACGCCAACCCCACCGCACCGACCATTTTCCTCCGGACAGCTTCTGGACCGCTGCCGCCACACACGCCCACTCCACCGACCTCAACACTTTCGGCGAGGCCGCTCGGAACCGCGGCCTGTACCGGCACGCCGCCCAACTGTGGCGAAACGCCACCGCACACGGACACCGTGCCGCCCCACCAAGCTGGTGTCCCACCTGTACCCACTGCACCCGACCGACCCCCGCTCCGTCGGCTTCGCCGACCCGGATGCCGTGGTCGAGTTGCTGAGGGGTTGCGGGAGGTGGGGCGGACGAGCAGACCCACCGCGCTGGCCGCGCGCGCCGCCGCGCACGTCGACCCTCGACGACCTGTTTGCCGTGGCGCAGTTGCTGAACGGAGCGCGGGAGGTGGGGGCGGGCGAGCAGGCCACGACGCTAGGCGAACGGCTGCCCGCTGCAGGTATGGTCGCTCAGTTCGTTGGGGTCGGCGTGCGAGGGGAGCGCTTCCGGTTCGGGCGCGACCGCGATGGGTGCGCCGTCGCGCGCTTGTGCTGGGAGGACCTGCAGTAACTCACCTGTTCGCGGAGGCGGCACCTGCGGACGTGGCCGCTTGGGCCGCGGTGGCGGCTCCGACGGGTTGGGCCGCTACCCGCCGTCGGAGTTGCTCGGGCGTCGAGCAGCGCAGGCGGTATTGGCCTGCACGACGATGGTGTCGGCCTGTTTCGCGGCGGCCGCGCGCAGGTCATCGTGGTCGACGGTGACGGTGTCAGGCCAGCGGCCGACCTGGGCCTCTCGAGGATTGCCGGAGAAGCGCGCGCTGCCGGGGCGGAAGGGCGCGCGCAGGTCGAAGAGTTGGGTGCGATCTGCGCGGTGGAGTTCGCCAGCACCGCCTCTCGTCTGCTCCTGTCAGATAGGTATGCCGGGAACGGCCTCCGCCCATCGAAGCTGGACAGCCTCTTCGTCCGTGACCGACTCGGGAACCGCGCGAGCTCGCAGACAGCTCACTTCCAGGGCTCCTTCCTGCACTTCTACGGTT
Source organism: Actinomadura fibrosa (assembly GCF_900659615.1). GTDB lineage: Bacteria > Actinomycetota > Actinomycetes > Streptosporangiales > Streptosporangiaceae > Spirillospora > Spirillospora fibrosa. The sequence goes on from NZ_CAACUY010000013.1 coordinate 49,690, forward strand.
CGTCGTGGTGCCGAGGACACCGGTGTCAATCAGGTCGGGTCAGAGCGAGCGAAAGCTGCTCAAGCCCTGATGCAAGTTTCCCAACTGGCAGCGAAGCAGGATGGCCGAGAACAGCCAGGTACGGGCGCCAATGCAGAGTCCCGTCCCCACACCTCACTCGGCAGTGAGCCGATTGCGTCGGCGGTGGCTTGATGCCGCAACGCGAAGAGGTGTAGTAGGGGACCGGCCGAGCCGGTGCACTGATCCTGAGAAATCTGACAAGAACAGGACAATGAGCAAGTTCTCGTGTGGTAGTGCTAGTTTGAACGCTAATGTTGCCGTCGAGTCCAGAGAGCACAGGGGGAAGGATGTCACTGGAGAAGCGCGCAGTTCAGTTGGTCCTGATCGACGAGGGTGCGAGATGGGTCAATGCGGAGCCGGACGGTACCAGCATCGGCGCGGTGACGCTACATAGTTGGGAGATTCATCCCGTTGATGCGAATCCTGAGGTCCTCGGAGAGAAGGACGCCTATCTCATCAAGGTCAATTACGATCTGGACCTCGGTCCCGATCCCGCTCCGGTGAGATGGTTCGAGGTCGGACTCGAGTTCACCGCTGGCGATGGCCTCGGTCCCGTTGCGATCGCTGACGCACTGCCGCGAACCATCGGACCGGAGAAGGAACGCGTTTACTCTCTGAACCGGCGGTTGCAGTTCGTGCCCCGCACTGCCGGAATGGATGCGGACGCCGTCATTCCCGCTACGACACACCGGATCGACGTGTTCGGCGTCGGCGCGAACTTGGTGCGCTGGCAGAACGCGGCCGCGCATGAGGGGAGCGTCCGCTCCGGTTCACAGGTGGCGTGGCTATCGCTGTTCGTGCCACGGGGCTGCACGGAAGTGGCGGTCAGCTTCTCGGTCCGCTACTCGCTACCGCCCGAAGAGATCATCGGGTCGCTGCCGGGGCAGAACGCGCTGACGTTCCCCTTGGTGCTGAAAGAGGGTGTACGACGGGTCGTGGAGCCCGTACCCATCGACGATACCGATCCCGCGCGGAGGCAGGAGGGGCCGCGGCTGTTCATCTGCTACGCGCACGACACGGTGTGGCATGAGACGAACGCCCTCAAGTTTGCGGAACTGCTTCGCCACACCGGTGTTGACGTCCATATCGACAAGTGGGCCGGTGCCGTGCGCCGGCATTGGGGGATATGGGCGGAAGGTGAAATGAAGAAGGCGGATTTCGTTGCTGTCGTCGCCTCACCCAGGTGCAAGGTTGTGGGTGAGGGCAATGCGTCCAGTGACGAGAACCGCGGTATGCGCGCTGAGCTGAACTTCATCCGAGAGAAGCTCGCACAGGACGAGAGTCATTGGCTTCCGAAGGTACTTCCCGTTGTCCTCCCGGGTGAGACGGTCGAGCATTTGCCGGACTTTCTTCAACCGCACAACTGTGATCGCTACCCGATCGATGAGTTCACCGAGGAAGATATGGCGGACCTGCTGCGGGCGATGGGGAGGACCGGCGCCGGGGAATGGTCCTCCCCGCCACGCTAAGCCCAGTCGTCGTCCTCTGCCTGGCCGGACGCCCGATGATCGGGGTGGTCCTTGTCGGCCGTCACGGCCAGGTGGAGGGGGACGGGGAGCGCGGTGCGGTCGTCCCATGAGATGTTCTGTTCACACAGCCGTGCGGTGAGCGTGACCAGCTTCTCCGCTTTCCAGGATCCCGGCTCCACGACGACGATCTCCTTGGCCGTGAAGGAGTGCCATGGCTTTCCCAGTTCGCGGCGATCATACCCGCCGTCGTCCAGTTCAAAGCGGGTGGTCGTCGCGCCCCGCCTGCCGCCATTCGCTCTGAATAGGACCGAGGTACCGGGAAACAGCCAGGATGGCACGCCGGACTCTGTGAGCCGGTAGACCGCCTGGCCAGGAGCATTCGGCTGGTTTGGATCCTCCACCTGGCGCCCCTCAGTGCGGTTGACCGGGCGCCCGACCTCCTCCACTGTGCTGTGCAGCCGGACAACGGCGATGTCGTCGCTCCCGGCGCGCAGGACATCACCCGGCATCGGGCCGTCTCCGAGGGAAGCATCCGCGAGGCCAGGCCAGATGCCCCGCATCGAGGAGGCGGCCACGAAGATCACTATCGGAACTCCCGACCGGTCGCCGTCCGCGAGAGCGCACAGCCGCGACTCGATCTCCGCCCGGGTGCGGGCGGCCTTCTCCCGGGTGCGGCCGAGGTGGGCGGAGCCGATCGCCCCGGCATTGAAGTCCGCGATCCCCTCGGCCGCGCGTACCCATGCTTTCCGCCGTTCGCTATAGGCGAGCATCCTGCACTCCTCCAGTCTTCCCGGCACCAGGTCGACCGCTGTCATGACGAGCACCAGGACGGGTTCGCCGTGCCCGTTCTGCTGTCGGCGGACATGGACGCCCGCGAGCAGTGTCCGGCGGGTCAGCGGATTCGGTAGGTGCTTTGCGGTGAGCGCGGCGGGCATCCGGTCATCGAGGATCCCGGCGCCGCGCAGCAGATCCCGGAGCGCGGCACGGGCCGCGTGCTCCTTCTCGCTCGCGGAGCGTGGCCGTGCGCCCTCGGGAAGCATCGCCGGCTCGGTCGCGAGGAACTGTACGGGGATGCCCAGATGCCCGAAGAGACGGCGCAGGTGCGGCTTCGCGTCGAGGACGGGAGGCTCGGCTGCGGGGTGAAACTCGGTCTCCGCCCACACTGCGGTCAGCCGATCTCCTGCGGACGGTGCCGCGCCGAGGTCGCCGAGGTATGCCGCCCTGTTCGGGGTGTCGTGGGAGAGCAGTTCGGGACAGTGCCGGGCGATGACGTCCAGCGCGTCGTTGACGGGTACGGGCGGCCCGTCCGGACGCGGCTCGACCCGGTGCCCGGCGAGTGCCGCCAACTGCTCCAGCATGCGTGCCCTGGCATCAGCCGTGGCGTAGACGCAGACGAGCGTTACGCGCCGGTAGCCACTGGGGCCGACTCCAGCCGACGGAAAACCGCCTTCCTGATACTTCTCGACCCGCGCCGGCAGCTTGATGCTCTTGTCCACGTCGTAGGTGAGCGGGACGAGCATGGGCATCAGCCGCATGACGTGGTGGTGAAGGAAGAGCATGAACCTTGGCCCCAGTCCGTTGCCGAGCGTGTGGAACTGCGCGTTAGAGAACTGCGGCCGTATGTCGCCGGGCTTCGCGGGCAGGATCGGCGGCAGGGTCATCGGCTTGAGCTTGCACGCTTCAAGGATCGTCGCGATGGCGGGGTGGAGGCGGTTCTCGTAGTCACCGGCGTTCCCGTCCGGAGCGCGGAACACCGGCAGGCGCAGGACCGGATCATCCGCCTCGCCGCGGTCGATCCAGGCGTGCTTGGTCCGCCGCCCATACCAGCGCTGGGATATCCGCGACAGATGCGCGTCGAAGCACAGCACGAGGTCCTCGACTCCCGCGCGGGTGACCACTCGGGCGGTCACCTTGGCCATCCCGTAGGAGATGAGCCCCCGGTGGGTCCGCGCGATCAGGTCGCCCTGGTCCCAGGCGAGCAAGGCGCCGTCCGTGTCGAGCCGCAGTGGCAGGCACCTGTCCCCGTCGATGCGGAGCGGCTCTCCCGCCAGGCGGCGCATGATCTGCCATTCGGCGGTCTCGTAGACCCAGTGAGGGGCCAGCGGGACCCGTCCCGGGCGGGGCTCGATGAAATCGGAGTAGGAGCGGGCCGCCTCTGGTTCCGGCAGCACGCCGGGTAGCCGGGGCGGTCCCTGCTCGCCCCTAATATGCCGTTCCCATGCTTGCACCGCGATCCGCAGCCGGTGGTCGAGTTCCCGGCCGGTCAGCAGGAGCCGCCGGCTTCCGGCCTCGACCTCGCGGGCGGCCAGGTGGCTCTCCCCGAACATGCGAACCGGCTCGCCGGTGGCCGCGACGATCCCTCGCGTGAGGGAACTGTAAGGGGGAACCCTTTGTCCCTCTTCGCTCGACAGCGTGCTCCAGGCGGCTTCGAAATCCTCGGTTAGCGGATAGGCGGTCACGGTCCCGAGGACCTCGTCGAGGAGGTTTCGGGGGATGCGATAGGCGAGGGTGATCAGCATCCTGACTCTCCGTCCTCGTCGGCCCCGGCATAGTCGAAGAACGCCTGGAGCGTGGTGCCGTAGTAGGTCTTCATGCGGGCGAGCGTTCCGTCCGCCTGCCACTTCTCGCGCAGGAGGCGGATCAGCGCGGCCATGCTCGTCCCCGAGTCTTCGTCGAGCATTGCGCCGTCCACGAGATGCAGGACGGCGTCGGTGCCGCCGCGGCGGGCGCGCCCGATGAGTTGGAACGCGCCGTTCAGCGTCTCGGCGACCACGCCGAGCTTGACCGCCTTGTGCTGGGCGCGGAAGTACGGAGGACGGCGGACCATGTCGTCCAGCCGCGCCTCGGCGGTCCGGTGCCGGTCGTCGAGGAGCGCCGCGGGGTCGGTGGACGGGCCGGGATGCGCGTCGTGCGCCGCCGCCTGTACGTGCGCGAGCAGTTCCGCGGGCTCGTCCAGCAGCGGGATGGGCCGGACGATCAGCCACACGGAGCCGAGCGCAGACCGGTTCTCCTCCCCGATGATATTGACGCCCCGCTGGACCCTGGCGAGCGGCGCGATGAGGATGTCGGCCTTTTCCCGCCGGGGGAAGTCCTCCAGACGGTCGGCTCGGATGGGCTGCCAGCGGTCCTGGACTCCCATGGTGGGGTCCTCGGCCTCCTGTGGGGGGACGGCCAAGCAGATGCGCGCGGCGTCGACGCCGGCGCGGGCCAGTCCTTCCGCCACATGCCGGGCACCGGCGTAGGACGTGGTGGCGAGCAGTACTCGTGCCCGGTGCTTGTCCGTTTCCCGCAGCCGTTCCAGTTCGCCGTTCAGGGCGGTGCTCCACAGCCGTTCCGCGATGCGCCGTGTCGCCTCGGCACGTGCGGCTCCGTCCAGGCCGGAGACGTGCACCAGGTTGTTCAGATCGTCCCGTATCGGAACGGCGGCGACCTTGACCGTCTCTGGATTGTCGTCGCGTACGTACCACGCGGGGTCGGCGCGGACATGGTGGTGCGGCGCGCCGGGGAAGTAGGCGGTGGCGGACAGGCCGAGCACGATCCTCCGGGTGCCGGCGTGCGCGAGCGCGGTCGTGTCTGCCAGCCCGAGGACGTAGGTGTGCGGGTCGCCGCCGAACGCGGCGGTGCTCAGCCGAGCCGGCTCGTCACCCTTGTCGTCGTAGTACTCGGTGAACGCGAACGACAGTGCACCGAGCGGACCGGTCGGTGCGACCCGCCAGTGGGTGTAGACGCCGAGTGCGTCCGCGATCTCCTGCGCCGACTCGACGCCCATCTCCACGAGCTGAGCGTTGTTCGCCATCAGGCGATGCAGGTTTCTGGCGATGGGCACCAGGATGGCGCGGCGCAACATCCGGTTGGCGGCCTTCGTTCGCTCGCCTGCCGGGAGTTGGGCGAACAGCGCCTCGATGGCAGGCCGCGCCGCTACGACTGCCGCGCCTCCGGTCCCGTTCGTGACGACGTCCGCCAGGTGGCGGCGTGCCTCCGCGAAGCCGGGCGGTTCGCCGGGCAGCGGGGAGCCGCCGTCTTGGAACAGCGTCCGGAACATTCTCAGCTGCGACCTGGTGGCTCGTTCCTCTGGGGCGAGGTCGAACAGGCGGACCGTCAGCCAGTGGTCCCAGCGCCGCGGGATGATCCACTGTCGGCCAGGTCCGGGTTCACGCCTGCCCTTCGTCGGCGGTGCGGCGCTGATTCGCTGGTAGGTGAGGTGGCTGACGTACGTCTCGGATAAGTAGCGCAGCCCGAAATAGGCGTCGCGCACGTTCGCGTCGATGTCGCCGTGGAGCTGCCCTGACACCTCGCCGAAGTCGGAGTCGAACCGGCGCAGCAGCGTGTTCGTCCGCCCAGCATGGTCGAGCACCAGGCCGCGCCCCGCCTCTTCGATCGCGGACCGCTGGAACACATCGACCTCGTCGATGACGACGACCTGGCAGCGCCGCAGGATCAGTTCCTCGACAGCGATCCGGTCGTCGGCGCCCGAGCCGTCGTCCACCGGTGCCTGTAGCACGCCCGCCATCAGGTTCTTGTGAGAGGTCACGATGATGCCCGCGGAACAGGCGTCGCGGACGGCACGGAATCTGCCGCATGTCGTCCGCCACGGGCAGGCGACTCGCTCGTCCCGCCGTCTGCGCCGGTGCGGCCGCCGAAGCCCCGCGCACGGTTCCCGTCCCGGAATCCAGGTCTCGGCACCGTCTTCCGGCGTGGCCGCCGCGGCGAGCGCGCAGCCGTACCCGAACCGCTGCCAGATCCACTCCGCGTCCGGGCCCGCCCCTTGCTCCGCAAACGGCGCGGCGTGCGCGGTCGCGGATTCGGCGACCTCGAAGCTCGCGCGCGGTGACACCAGAGGCACGACCCCAGGCCCGCCGTCCGGCAGGACGACGTCCAATGCGCGCTCGATCTGGTGGGCAGCCTGTACCACATTGGCGTTGGTCGGCAGGACGAACGCCACACTCACCCCGCGCCGGGCCGCCCAGCAGGCGAAGCTTTCCACGAGTACTACGGACTTCCCGAATCCCGTGTAGGCCAGCAGTTCGCGCAGAGAGCCGGCGGTGAGCAGGAGCCCGCCGACCCGTTCACCGTTCGCGGCACGGATCTCTCGGGTGAATCGTTGCACGCACCCCAACCGGTAGCCCCCGCCGAGATCCTCGTCCAAGCGTTGCGCGATCTCCTCCAGTTCCGCGAAGGGCACCCACAGGTCGCCCTCGGGGGGTGCGTCCTCGATGCGCGGCAGCGAACGGGCTGGTTCGGCGTGATGCCCGCGGATCTCGAAGCGCGACTCGGTGAACCCGGGCTCCGTTCCGCCGGATGCGCGGGACCGGGCCACGGCCGTGTGCGGGCCGGGCTCCGCCACCGGGAGCTCCCGCCTTCGCCCGACGTGCAGGCCGTCCAACTCCTTCAGCAGCCCGTCGACGAAGATGCGGAGTGCCATGCCGGGGGCGACGATGATCCGGCCGTTCTCCTTGTAGAACTCGTCCGCGATGCAGCCTGCGATCTCGCCCTGGACGAGGCACCGGTCCAGATGCGAGCCCGCTGCCCGCCCGTTCGCCATCGAGTTCGGACGGCGGCGCAGGAGACGCATGAACCGGCTCGCGTCTTCCTCGTCCAGGGTCCTCCAACCGGACCAGTCGGCAATGTGACCGTCGAGGACGAACAACACGTCTTCCCGTGTCGTGATGGCGGCGCCGTCGTCGTCCTTGTCGAGGGCGAAATGCAGTGCAGCGAGCCCGATCGCCCCACCGAGCAGCCGGGGCGCGACGTTCATCATCGGTCCCCGTCCTTCCGTTCCTCGATTGTCTTCTTGATTCGCCGCACCTTGCGGAGGAGCCGCTGCTCGGTAAGGACCTCGATTCTGGGCAGCGCCGTCGCCACCGCCTCGGCCTGGTGCCCGTGAGTCCGGGGCAGCAGCACTGCCACCTGTGCCCTCGGCGGGCGAGCCCGCAGGTCGGTGATCAGCCGGTGCGGTGACCGGTACTCCTTGACGTCCAGCCGAAACTCGGTGCCGCCGATGGTCACGTGCAGGTCGTAGGCGTCCAACTCTGGCCACATTTCGACGTCGGCGCCGAGCCTCTCCAACTGCGCGGCGATTCGCAGCTCGCTCGCCCCGGGGACGACGATGAACCGCCAGACGCCCTGGCCGACGCACCCAGACCCCACGGCGGAGAGGGCCACCGGTGTCTTCACTGCTGGCCCTTCGTCGACCCGGGTCAACTCCGGGCTCTTCGCGCCGCGCCGTTCGGCCGCGCGGAACACGGTGGAATGCGGCCGGTAGCGGCACTGCACCTGGTCCCGGGTCACCGCCATCGGCCAGCGGCAGTCGGGGCACGGCCACCACCAGGCGCCATCGTCCCGCGTCCTGTACAAGGAGCTCTCCGGAATCGGCCGATATCCGCCCGGCATCATGCGGGCCCCGGTCTCGCTGACTCCGATCTGCAGCTCCTGCAGTCGGCCGGCCGGGTGCTCGATCAGGAACTTGCGGGACGTCTCATAGAGACGCTGGTCCTTTGGTCCAGCCATCGCCGCGAACGCCCGCGCCCTGATTCGGTCGGCGGTCATCCGCGTCCACGACGGCAGCCAGCCCTGCCCGTCCGCCTCGGCGTCCAACGGGACGACGTGCTCGCACAACAGATCGAGGGCCGGTGCGGACAGCCGGTCGCCGCCGACCCCATCGGGCTCCAGCAGGACCGCGTCGCGTAAACCGTCGTCGCTGCTGTCCGTACTTCCGAGAATCGGCAGTTCGCCCAGCGGTCGGCGCAGCGCATCCACCAAGGCGAGCGGCGTGACCGGCCCACTTCCCGGCCCGTGCGCCTCCATCACGAAACCGGTCATTCGCGCGACCTCGCGCATCGCCTCCGGACGCGCCTGCCGTGCCGACCACGCGTACGCGGCCCGGAGCATCGCCGTCACTGCCCGGCGGCGCCGCTCGCTCATATCGTCGGACGGTGGCGCGACCAGCCCGCTCACGTGCCGACCCCGACCCTGGGGTCCCTCTTGGCATCAGTTCTGGCGTCAGGGCACCAGCGGATGAACCCGCAGTCCCGGCACGCCTTGCCGGGGCTTGTGGCGAGAGTCTCGTCGGAATGCCAGCGTGCTACCGCCGACTGGACGACCTCGCGCGCTGCCCGGACCAGTTCGGGATCCGTTGCGTCGAACTCCGTCAGGACGGGGCCGGTCGCGGTCAGCCGTTCGAGCTCGACCCGGCAGCCTCCCCGCCCGCCGGGAAGCGCGCCCTCGGCCGAGAGCAGTACCGCCAGCGCAATCTGCTCGTACTTCTGGAGCAGATCACCCTCGTACAGGTGCCGGCTCGTCTTGATCTCGCGGAGCCGCCAGTTCCCGCCGATCCGGTAGAGCAAGTCAATCTTGGCGATGACTGCGACGTTGGCGGATGGATCGTAGGTGACGACTTGGTGCTCCGGCACGATCTCCACGCCCGTGGTAGTCCCGGCGTGCCGCATGGGGCAGACGAAGGAGTGGTCGCCGAGCATCTGGTGGCGCAGCCTCGTCTCCAAGTCATCGGCGATGTTCTTCGCTGTCGGCTCGTCCACGGTGGCTTCGGCGGACCCGGCCAGAGGGTCGTCGGCCGCGCATGCCCGCGGCGGCACCCGGGCATGCCGAGCCTCGATCTCGGCGTGCACGAGGCGCCCACGGATGGTGGACCCGCTCTCTTCCCTGGCGGCGTCCCGCGGAAGGTTGAGGTCGTGGAAGTAGGGGATGGGGGCGCAGGTGTGGTACTGCCGCGACGTGGTCACCGACCATATGCGCCGGGGACCTGTGCAGGCATCGATGTTGAGCAGTCCCGGCACGGAGGGGACAGCAGGGCAGGAGGCGATGATCGGACAGCGTCCGCAGTCGGTCCCCGGCCGCAATGCCTCGCCCGTCGCCACCTCCAGCACCCGTCCCGAGGCGTGCTCCTCATACGCCGCGAACGCGGCTTCGGCGGTGTCATCGAACAGGACGTTGCTGGACGCGTCCAAGCAACCGACCTCGACGACCCGAACGCGCTCCGGCCGCTCGTGCCGTCCGATCAGCAGTGGCCCGGTGCCCCACCGGTTGCCGAGCACCGGGCCTCCGGCGGCCACGACGGCGGCGGCCAGTGCGATCTCGGCCTCGTCCCGCGGGCGGTCCTCGACTCCCTGGTACCGGGTGAGACGCAGCTCGCGCACGCCGCCGCCTGCGTAGCGGCGGCCGTGCACGATCTCTTCGTGCGGCTCGGGCAAACCGTCGAGCGGCCGGTCAAGGCGTCTCGCCCACGTGCGTGAGACCGGCTGGAGCACGGGCTCCGTTCTTATCCCGTTCGTCTGGGCATCGAGGTACTGCCGGACGGCGTGCTCCGTCCATCGGACCAGCGCCGGGTGGTGATCGCGGCTCGGGTCCCCGCGCCACCGCGCGAGTGCCGCCTCGGCGTCGAGTCCGTCGAATTCGACCAGATCGAGCACCTTGCCGAGCGGCCCGAGCCCGAAGGTCTCCCGGAACGTCTCGCCGCTGCGGCCGCCGTTCGCCCTGCCCTGGGCGGGGCGCGCCTTCAGTGCCCGATAGCGGGGACACCCGCCGGACCGTGTCACCGCGGACGGCGAGAGGCGCAGAGGCGTATCGAGCATGTGGCCACTCCTTTCCCGTCAGGAGAGAATCTGTCGCGTGACGTAGTCTGTGCTACTTTCCATTGCCGTTGTAGCTCTTTGGACGATGGTCGAGTGGGGGAAGCGGGAAGTGAAACTTCACGGGTTCTTCGCGGGCGTGGACGTATACCAGTGCGGAGACGCTTTCAGGGAGTTGAGCTTCGCTGGCAGAGATGCGAGTGCACTCCAGGCGCTGTTCGAGGACAACCTCCCAGGCGGCGAGACGAATCTATCGCTTGATCGCGAGGTGACCAAGAGGAAATTCCTGACAGAAATCGGACAGGTCGCGGACAGATGTGCGGCCGATGATCTCGCACTGATCTTTTTCTCGGGACACGGTACTTTTGACGGCGAACTGGTGATGTATGACTCAGAGCCGGACAATCTGCGCGAGACGGGACTGTCGCTGGACGAGCTGGTGACCGCTGTGCAGCGGATTCGTTCCCGTCAACTCATCATCGTGCTCGACTGCTGTTTCGTCGGAGGACATGTGCTTGGAGGCCCGGCTCTGTACGCGGCCAAGACGGCCGGCCTGCCCCTGAGCGAGCACGCCCGGAACGGCCGCCCGTCCCCGTCACACATTCTCAGCAAGATCCGCGGCGACGGATGGATGGTGCTCACGGCTGCAGGTGAAGGGCAGTTGGCGTATGAGGACAAGTGGCTCCGGCACGGAGTGCTCACTCATCACCTCATCCAGGGGCTGCTCGGCCGCGGCCTCGACGTGTCGGATGGCAGGATCTCGCTTCTCGCGCTCTTCGAGCACGTCATGCAGCAGGTGCAACGCAATCCCGGGACGATCCGGAGAGGTCGGCAGTATCCTGCGCTCGCAGCGGTGACGACCGGGATGAGCGTCAAGATCTTCAGAAAGGGTGAGAAGTACAAGAGCATCGCGAGGGATGCCGAGTGGCGAGAAGTCTCGCGGGCATTCTCGAGCCTGGCGCCCCACGGGATTCCCGACCAGGTGTGCGCGCTATGGAGCCGACGGGTCGGGAAGCTGACCGACTTCCAGCTCGGGGTGATCGACCGCGGCAGGCTGCTGGCCGGTGAGAGCCTGCTCGTCGGCGCTCCCACATCGACCGGGAAGACGCTGATCGGCGAGATCGCGGCGCTGAAATCGGTCGCGGCGGATCGCCCAGCCGTGTTCCTGGTACCGACGCGGGCTCTCGCGGACGAGCTCTACGGCCTCTTCACCGCCGACTACGCGAAGCTCGGCATGAGGGTGATCCGCGCCACCGGAGGCCGACGCGAGAATACGCTCGATCTGCTGTCGGGCCGGTTCCAGCTAGCGGTCTGTACGTACGAGAAGTTCGTCGGCGTGCTGCATCGACGGCCCGGATTACTGTCCAGGATCGGTGTTCTCGTCATCGATGAGATCCAGACGATCGGGCTCCCGGTCCGCGGCCCGAAGCTGGAACTGCTGCTGACTCGCATCCGCGCTCGCAGGCGGGCGGGCCAAACGGTTCCGCAGGTTATCGGGTTGTCGAGTGCGCCGGACACCGGCCGGATGTTCGCCGAGTGGGCCATGCTGACGCCGATGACGGGGCGCGAACGGCCGGTACCGCTCCAGGAAGGCGTCGTCTCATCCGACGGGCGGATCCGCCTTCGGGAGGGCGACGGCGCGGAACGGACTGAAACCCTGAGCGGTCTCTCGCACGCGAGCGACCCTCTAACGACGGCACGCGATCTCGTCCGGCGGCTCGTCGGAGAGGACCAGCAGGTCATCGTGTTTAGACCGCAGCGGCAACAAGCGTGGACATTCGCGGAGGACCTCGCCGACGTTCTCGGCTTGCCGGCCGCCGAAGGCGCGCTCCGGGCGCTGCCCGACGGTGACGACGGACGCGTCACCGAGAGGCTGCGCGCCTGCCTCGACCATGGCGTCGCCTTCCACATCGCCGATCTGAGTGATGCCGAGCGCAGCACGGTGGAGGGCTTCTTCAAGCGGAAGTCCAGCGAGATCCGGGTGGTCGTCGCCACGACGACGCTCGCGCAGGGCGTGAACCTGCCCGCCGATTGCGTGGTCGTCTACGGGCTTGAGCACCCGTCGCAGCCGGAGGACGTCCGCTACACAGTCTCTGAGTACAAGAACATGGCGGGGCGCGCGGGCCGGATGGGGCACGTGAAGGAGGGCCGTGCATTCATCGTCGCGGACAATGAGATTGACGCGGAGCAGAAATGGCACCACTACGTCCAGGCCAGACCACAGCCACTGCGGACGGCTTTCCCCGCCACGCCCGACGACCTGCGCGCCACGATCCTGCCCCTTTTCGCGGACTCCGGAGAACGCGGCTCCCTGCGCGTCGATGTGAAGGGACTTCTGGCGCTGACCTTCGCGTCTTACCAGTACCGGAACGAGCCCGAGGGGTTCCGGCCCTTCCCGCCGGACGAGGTCGACTCCGCACTCGAGTCGCTGTGCGAGGCACGGCTGCTGCAGCGTGAGGAGACAAGGTACAGGCTGACCGGCCTCGGTACGATCGCCCTGCGGAGCGGGCTGTCCATCGAGTCGGTCACCACTCTCGTCCACGCACTGTCAGAAGTGTCGCCGGCCGACCTGAACCCGATGACCATGATCTGTGCGGTTCAGCTCACCACCGAGCTCGGCGATATCCGCTTTCCCGGTGGTTCCGGAGACGGATTGAGAGCGCGGGTGAACCTGAGGCGTGTACTGAGAGAGAACGGAACTCCCGGCTCCCTTCTCATCCGCATGTCGGCCGACGACGGAGGCGAGGACGCGTTCCTCTCCCGAGCCCGGCGTGCCGTGGCCTGCTACCTGTGGAGCAGGGGGAGCCGGCTGGCACGAATCGAGAGGGCGGTCTCTCCCCGGACGCCGGTGCGATCCGCTGATCCCGGGCCGGTGCGCCAGGCGGCGCGGCGTGCGGCCGAGGTAGTGGAGGCGGCGCTGAGGATCGCCCTGGAGGTCCAACCGGACTTCGTCGACGTAGGCGAACTGCTGGAGTTGCCGTTGCAGTTGGAGTTCGGCGTACGGGCCGGACTGGCCCGCGTCGCCCGGTATACGAACGGTTCGGTGGAGCGGCACGCGCTTCTGAATCTTGCCGACGCGGGCCTCACGGATGCCGCCGCGATTCTGGACGCCGACGACGAGACTCTGCTCAGGTGCGTAAGCGGCGACGCCACGGTGTTCGCGGCCGTCCAGAAGGCGGCCGAAGCGGCCGTTGAGGCCGCTGGCGAAGAAGGGGACGGCGGCCTCGACGGACTGATCGACTAGATTGACGACCAGGCCAGGCCGTAAGAGCGGTTGGAAACGAGGCGCGTAAAGGACGCGGTGGCGCGTCCGGTGGCGTCGATGGGAACGGGGACGCGGGCGCGTACGGGGTCGCCCGCCTCCAGCGGAAGCTCGTCCTGGACGAGCCAGACGCGGCCCGGGGCGGACCTGCCCCGGAAGCTGACCGCGAGATTGAACCGTGCGCATGTGGAGCGTGGTGTGCAGACGTAGAACGGCACGGCCGCGGACGTGATGACCTTGAGGGTCACCCCGTAGGTCTCTGCCCTCCTGAGCGGGCGCGGTAGTTCCATTCGTACGCGCGTTCGGGTGGTGGAGCATCGCTCGCTCACCGTCCGGATACCGCCCCGCAACACGTCGATGGACATGCCGACAGGGGCCGCAGCCGAGTAGGAGAAGGCGAGCTCGCGCAGGCCGTCCCGGTGGCTGATGATGTTCCGCACCTCCTGCACCTCGGTGGAAGCCGGGCCGAGTCGGACGTCGGCGTCAAGACGCTCGAGATGCCACGGCGCCGCCGTGGGGATCACGGCCTCAGGCGCCGTCGAAGCGCGAGTCTCTCCCGCCACTTTCCGGAGCGCCGCGTCCAGACGGCGTTTCACGGTGCGCAGATCGCACCCGATCTCCTCACCCAACTGCCTGAGACGGGCCTCAAGCCGTACCTCCCGGCTGCCATTCACCGCGAATCCGGCTCTGATGGCCCTGGCCTCCGCCGCTGGCAGCGTCGCCGCCGCATTCATGAGGAAGATATTGACTTTAGCGCGCGTCGCGGCATCGTCGTCGACGTCGGTCACTCCGGCCGCGAGCCTTAGCCGCGGTCCGATGCGTGACAGTGCGTTCGGGTCGTCGAGACCGAAGCCTTTACGCAGCGCCTTAAGCTCGCCAAGCAGGTCAGTCTCGGCGTCCATTGGACATCCCGGGCGCTTCGTCTCCCAGCCAGATTGTGGAACGGATACGCGCCTCGCCGATCACGGCCGGCTCCAGCGACCGATGAAGCGTGTCGGCGCGAGCCCACTGCTCCGCCGCCTCGGTGATCCGGCCGGTGACCGCCAGGACATTCCCGAGACCGGTGGCCGCCCGCGCGGCCTCGTACCTGCTTCCGCAGCGCTCCGCGAGGCTCGAAGCGGTCTCGTAATCGGCGGCTGCGGCATCGAGATCACCGCTCTGAAAACGCGCCCACGCGCTGCAGTTCACTGACATCGCCACGTCGAGCGACAGGTCCAACATCTCGGATTCGCGGCGGGCCTGGAGTGCGTGCTCCACCGCATCCGGGTGGGCGCCGAGCTCCGTTTCGGCCAGCGCGATCGCGCGCAGTGTGATGGCGGCGTTCCGGCCGTTCCCGAGCCGCTGATACGCCTGCCGTACGGTGCGCAGATCCCGCAGCGCCTGCTGGGACCGTCCTAGATAGAGCGCCGTCCAGGCGATGTTGGACAGCGCACTGGTCCTCCCATGCTCGTCTCCTATGGCGCGGAACAGCCTCAGAGCCTGGTGGAACTGTGCCTCCGCAGCCGAGAGATCGCCTCGGTCTGCGTGCGCGATTCCCAGACTGTTGAGGGCGATTGCCGCCTCCCGCTCAGCGCCGGCCGCACGTGCGCACTCCACCGCGATACGATGGGTGCTGATCCAGGGATCCCACAACTTCGCCAGAAAGAAGTAGTCGCGCAGCGCGAACGACAACTGCCAGCACTCGCTGTACCGACCTCGCGCAGCGGCTTCATGACAAAGGTCCACCAGGACGGGCCATTCCGACCGGATCCATTCCAAGGCGTTGTCGCGGTCGGCGAATCCATCCATGGGAACGTCGGCGATCATAGACACCCGGTGCCGCCGCGGATCGAGGTGCCGCCCGCAGGATTCGGCCAGCCGCAACTCATGGTCGAGCAACCGCAACATCGCTGCGTCTCGTTCACCGGGGGCTGTCTCTGGCAGGATCCGATCCCCTGCGAACTCCCTCAGCAGGTCATGCATCACGACACCGTCGGTGGTCTCGTAAGCCACCAGGTGGGCGTCCGCCAGCCTGCCGAGCAGACGGCGCGCCCGAGCCACAGAGACGCCCGCGAGCGCGGCAGCGCCGTCGACCCGAATCCGCCGGGCGGGATGCAACGCGAGCAGGCCGAACATTCGCCGCTCAGCATCGTCTATCGCGTTGCAGGACAGCGCGAACGCCGCCTCGACGCTGCGCTCCCCGTCGTCCAGTAGTTCCAGTCGCGCCTGCTCATCGGACAGTTCAGCCGCGAATTCCTCGATGCTCCAGATCGGGTCGGCCCGGAATCGCGCCGCTGCGATCGTTATCGCCAGCGGCAGCCGTGCGCAGTGCACGGCGATCTGCTCGACCGCCGCACCGGCACCCGTGGCGCGTTCGCCCCCTGATGAGCGGAACAGGGTGGCCGCGTCGACGTCGTTCAGCGCGCCGACCTGGACGGCCACGGCGCGATCCAGGGCGTTCAGTCGATTCCGGCTGGTGACCAGCGCTCGGCATGCTCGCTCCGCTGGCAGCAGTGCCTCGATCTGATCGGAAGCCCCCACATTGTCGAAGACGAACAGCACCCGTCGTCCCCGCAGAGCGTTCTGATAGACGCCCGCGAGACCCGCGTCGCCGGGTGGGATCTCCTCATCGGGCACCTTGAGGGCTGTAAGGAGACTCCGCAGCGCGTGATGACCGGCCAGCCAGGTCGCTCCGGGTGTACAGGCGCGGAAGTCGATGTACAGGCAACCGTCCGGGAATAGGGCAGCGGCGTCCGACGCCGCACGAACCGCGAGTGAGGTCTTTCCCGCTCCTGCCGGCCCGGTCAGCACGCATACATTGGGGTTGCCCTCGCCCTGCACGAACACGCCGATCTTCGCCAGTTCCCCTCCACGTCCCACGAGACGGTCGGTTACCGCAGGCAAACCGATGAAGGTGCTACGCGGCCTTTCCTCGGGAGCGAGTGCCATCAGAGCTCCCCCCGCTTCGAGCACCTCATCGAGCCGCTGAACGAGATCGGGCGAGGCCATGCCCCTCCCCTTCTCGAGTCTGCTGATCCAACTCTTGCCGCAATGAACGTGCCGCGCGAGCACCACTTGCGAGAGTCCTGCAGTCTCCCGCCTGCGCCGCAACTCGGCACCGAACTCGACGTTGTTCTCTGCCATGAGTCCAGGATGCCCATCACCATTCCTTGATCGCTGCGAAAACCGCGTTTCGGCTTGCAGACGTGCAGCGAGCGGCCGGAACACGGGGTTCGGACCCGCCACCGACGCTCAGTCCGACACAGAGATGTGAGTGCACGGTGCTCTCCTTTCCAGCGACGGCCGAGTATCGGCCACTCTTCCGTCGCTGCACCGCGAACTGAAGACGTTTCCGGTTGACTACTTACACCAGGCACCACGAAACCCCGCTGACCAGCGGCGGATCACGCCGTGAGTTTGTGACTCGGACGGTTACCCTCGTCTCGCCGCGAGCGTGGCGAAGGTAGAGGAGGTGGGGACTCGGCGCCCCTGCGATTGGTGTGTCTCAGCGGGATGGGTGTCGAGCAAGCGTGCATCGGCTGCCATGGCGATGGCTTGCTGTGGAGCCGGAAAGCGTAGATCGGTCGTACGTGCAACTACTGAGCGCTATGTCTCTGCTAAGCCAACAAGGTGTCGATAGTGGGAGATCACAACGAACTTGATCTTCCTCAAGGTGCTTCGTGCTGCGCTGAAATCACCCGTCTGGCCTGCGGTGATTGCAAGAAGCTCTAGCGTTAGGGCATGATCGTCGGTGTTCACACCGAAGAGGCCGCTGGTTCGAACCCAGTATCGCCCGCCGTTTCCGCAGGTCAGAGGCCGCTATCCATCGGGTAGTGGCCTCTTGAGGCTGCACTGAACTGCCGAAGAGGTCACGCACTCATCAGCCCGCCCCGGCGAGCTGACGGCGTCCCGATCCGTCCGCATTGTCCTGGTGGCAGTCTCGTTGACAGGCGTGCACCTGTCGCGATCCAGGTCGTCTCGCCGCCGTTGTGGGCGAGCTTTGCCTCTGGTGGGAGGGATCTGGGAGATCGTTTCCCTCCCACTCCGAATGGGGTCACGCGAAGGTCCCTTTGATTATCACCTGAGTGACTATGTGCGTGGAACCATCAGCGAGGTCGTTGGCTTACGCAGCCACCCGCCGGGACACCCGATGGTTCCGTCGCAGGTCTGCGTGTGAGTACGCCAGCTGCTGACTAGTACTCCAGTGGCACTTTGTTGGGTTTGAGGCGTTGTCGCTGGTGGTGGCAGGCGCGTGCACGGGCCTGGTGGATTCGGCGGTGGCGTGACCGGGCCAGGGCGTGTTCCAGCGGTTGCGGAGCGATCAGGTGTGCCAGCAGACGGCGGATCTCGGCTGGGGTGAGCGGCGCGGAGCGGGGGCTTTTGGGGCGGTGGCCGCGGTCGCCGCCAGGTAGGCGGCGGCGAGCATGGTCAGGGTGATGTGCCGGTACCAGGCGTCGGCGTCTTGGCGCTGGAGGTCAGCGAGGACCTCGTCGGCGCCGGCGCGCTCACCGCCCGCCTGGTCGTCGCCACCGACGCCGACGCCGCCGCGATCGGCGAGGTCGTCATCGGCGTCACCGGCGACGGCCCCCACGGCTGGAGCGGCCTGCGCGGCCTCGGTGTCCTGCCGACCGGCCACTAGGCGCCGTGAGGTCCTCCTTCGCGCTTGTTGCGCTATCCGCGTCTGGGCGGCCGGATGCGGACATCCAGGTCGTAGATCCACGGCTGGACCCTGTGCGTCACATGAGAGGACGGGGAGGGTCTGATGCGGTGGTGGCAGAACAGGATGGCGGCGCTCGATCGGCGGCATCGGGCCCGGTTCGGTGATGACGCGGATCCGCTGCCCGAGCCGCCCCCGGGCGAGCCACGGCCGCCGCTGATGCGGATCAAGAAGCGGTCCGCCCTGGTCATCGCTGCGTTCGCGGCGCTGCTTTCCTTCCTGGCCGTCTGGCAGACGCTCCAGGAGATCCAGCGCGTGAGGGAGGGCGAGACGGCGTCCGGCATCGTTGTCAAGGTGGCGACAGTGAACAGGCGCACCTACGCCGAAGTGGAGTTCACCACCTCGGCGGGCCAGCGCGTTCACGCCAAGATCAGTCGGGGTGACTGGCGACGGTTGCCGAAGACGGGGGACAGCGTCCGGGTACGCTACGCGATCTCACATCCGGGCGGGACCGCCGTTGACGCACGGCGGGGGGCCTTTCTCAGGGCTGCGTTCCTACTGCTTCTCTGGATCATGACCCTGGCCTCCCTGGGCGCGGCCTACGCGGGGTGGCGCTGGTCGCGGACACCCGGGCGGCCCAGGAACATCGCGAGCAACCTGCCCTGACCTAATCAAGGTATGGGGATCGAGTTCTACAACTCCCGGACCGGTAGCCCGACCCTGCGCCCCCTTCTGCTGCCGGACGACATCAGCGCTTCCTCGCTGGCGATCAGTCCAGACGGGCGCCTGCTGGTTGCCGGAGGCGACGGCCTCGCGCTCTGGTCCTTCCCTGCTTAGAGCATGCCGCGCAGGTGCTGGACCGCGCGGCCCGCGCGGCCGAAGCCAGGCCCGCCGAGGCGCCCCGCCCCGACCAGTGGACGTACCTGGAGGAGCGGTCGACGACGACGTCCAGGAACGCAGACGCACGGGCGCCGGGGAATGGCAAGATCGGCAGTCTGTGTTCTGCCATCGAATCTGCGGCATCTCATCAGATCGGCGGACTCGGTGCTGTCGGAGTCGACTCGGTTCGGGCAGCTCTGGGATGTCGGGTCGTCTCACCGGAAGTCGGCTGCGTGGTCGACTGCCCATGCATCGAAGCTGATTGCAGGGCGACCCAGGACTCTCTCGACGGTGGAGGTTGCCGGCGAGTTCCCGGCGGCTGCGTCGTCGAGGAACTGCAGCACCGCTTCGGCTTCCCCGGCCGGCATGAACCGCGAGAACCGTCGCATCGCGGCATCGCGGGACAGTTCCTTCACCGGGATCTGCTTGCCTGCGGCACGGCCGATCGCAGCGGCCTGGTCACGCTGGGAGATCTGCGCCGGACCGGTGAGCAGTCCGCTGATGACCGGTATGGGGGTGCCGGTGAGCGCCGCGCAGGCGACGGCGGCGACGTCCCGCTCGTGGATCGGCGCGGTCAGCGCGTCCGGCCGATACAGCGCCAGGCTTGCGGTGGCGCGGATCTGGTAGGCCCAGCCCAGGGCGTTGGCGGCGAGCACGAGCGGACGGATCGGCACCACGGGCACGCCCGAGGCGGCAGCGAACGCGGCCTCGACCTCACGATGCCTCTCGGTGATGGCGTTGCCCGCCGAGGTGGGATGGATCACGCTCCCCGAGGACAACAGCACCATGCGCCCCACCCCGGCGGCGCGGGCCGTCTCGATGACACCGTCGACGCCCTCATGGTGGGCATACAGGAACACCTGCCCGGCGCCCTCGAACGCGGGACGAAGACTCATCGGGTCGGTCAGGTCTGCGGCGAACACTTCGACGCCGTCCGGGAACTGACCGGGCTCAGGACGCCGCGCGGACGCGCGGAGGGGGATGCCTTCGGCCAGAAGCTGCTCAAGGACGAGCTTGCCGACCCTGCCGCGAGCTCCCATGACCAGGGTGGGCTGGTGATCGAGATGTGCCACGACCGGCTCCCATGCACGTAGTGACTACGCGCCACACAGACCCGGATCGGCCGACAGGGCGTTCCGACGCAGCACCCCGCTACCGGCAAGCATAACTCCATGATCAGAGTGATGGGAGATCTCGGGCCCCCGGGCGCCACAGCCAGCGACTCCCCAGCAGTCCGTGGTGAAGTCACCCGACCGTGGCGACACCATCCGATCAGAGCCGCAAGCTCGCCGACCAAGGTCTGCGGATGCCTCAGCTTCGACGGCGATGCCTCGGGTCCCACGGCGAGCGACACCGACCCCCACCACCCAAGGCCTCGCGCCCAGGGCCACGGTGGTGCTAGATCTCATCGACATCTTCGCCTTGTCGATCAATGACTGATGTCCGACGCCACCGACACCCGGTGCTCGCTCTCGATGACAGAGCCACGGGCCCACGGACAGGCCCACAGCCGGACTCGCGTTCGGCCTCACCGGAACATCGTGAGTGCGGGACTCACCCGGCTACGCGGACCTCAGTATCCGCCAACGCTCGGCCGAACTTAGACGCGATCTCACAGTCGAGCTCGCCGTCGGCTTACGGTTGGGCTCGCGGGCAGGCTCGCTGTCGGACTTGAGATCGGGCTCACGCTCGGGAAGCGCTGGGCCTGGCTGGCATTTCTGATCGCCGCCTGGCGGCAGGGCCACGCTGGCCTTCTGCCGCGTCAGCTAATGCTGTTCCTGGACGACTGTCACCGCCTCGGGCTGCTTCGCGTGGTCGGCCTCATCTACCAGTTTTGCCACGCCGAACTCCACGACCACCTCACCGCCACCTACCAACCAACCACCTGACGAATACGACACAGTCGAGCACGGTAGGGCACCGGTCAGAGAGTTATCACGAGCCAAAACGTGGACAGAAGAGGTGATCCCAACCTCATTCGGCCTGATGGTGGAGGGTGAGGATGGCCGCACGATCGCGGTCAGGTCCCAGCGAGCGGGCGTTCTCGGCGGCGTCACCGGGTGGCCGTCGACGCCGGATCAACGACGCCAACGATCTTCGAAGTCGCGCCGTGACATCCATTCCCCCCACCGTCCGACGAACCAGACATACCCCGCCCCCACCAGGATGAAGACCAGGCCAAAACCCACCACTGCCCAGCTCGGGACCACGACCCCCAAAATGGTGATCAGGACGCCGACGACCACGGTGACCCAGCCGAAGCCGACCATACGATCCAGGAACATCTGACTGACCGGATTGCGCCTCACTGTGCCTCCCAGCCATGGGACGCACCATCCAGCCCCCTAGTTCCAAGGGCTGGTCTGCAGGCCGCCGGGATCCAGCTGCGCCGCAAGCTGGGGAAACGCAAGAAGCTCTTCAACCGGTCTCACGCCAAGGCCCTTCCCTTGGGCAAGCGAGGCGCAGCCGCGCTCAAACAATGGCACATCCTGCGTAAGGCTCGGTGCTCACCCAGCCGGCTAACTGCTGTTGTTCAGGCTGTCCTCACCCTCCGCAACCAGGCCGGATGAGGTTGGAATCAGCTCATTGTCCCGTCCGCGTTGATGTGGCGAGTTCCGCGTCGAACTGGCGAGCCTGTGGCAAAGTTCGGAATGATCTGGCGAGTCGTATCGGCAAGTAGGTAGACCTTCTGGCGAGGAATGCTCTGCCGTGGCGGTGTTGAGCTCGATACGCGGCGGTGCGCCCGATCTTGTCGACGGTTACGAGATCGCGTGCATGACTCCGGAAGGATGCGAAGATCATCCAGATCAGGTCCGCGATGGAGGCACAGGGTCTACGGGGAGCCGGCCGTGTCGGCGAGCGCCGAGGGTGATGTGTCGCTTCATACCGGCGTTCCGGCGGTATGCGTGATCGAGGAAGGCGAGAGGTGGGATGGCCACATCCGTGACGCTGAGCGTGATCATCCTCCTCGCGCTCATGGCGGGATTGCTGCACGCTCGCCGCGCCACGACGACTGACGGCTCCGAAGGCGCCCGGAGCGGGAAGAACATCAGGCCCCTGGCGTCCCCGCCGGTGGCGCTCGCCGTGGTGACCGCGACGGTCTACCTCAACCAGGTACTGTTCACCGTCTACGTGCTG
The DNA here is from genome assembly GCF_900659615.1 of Actinomadura fibrosa. GTDB lineage: Bacteria > Actinomycetota > Actinomycetes > Streptosporangiales > Streptosporangiaceae > Spirillospora > Spirillospora fibrosa. The sequence goes on from NZ_CAACUY010000013.1 coordinate 71,719, forward strand.
CGGTGCCATGGCGGAGACCCGTCGTTCATCGCCCGTTACCTCCCCGCGGGTTGGTTCGCGCTGGCCCATAGTCACACCCTCGACGCGCTGGCCGGTTATTTCCCGTTTCCCGGCCTTCTGGCGCCGAGCGTGCTGCGCGTGCAGGCCTTCCTCGAACTACCGTTCGTCGTCTTCGGGTACCTGACGGTCTGCCGGTGGTTCTCCGCGACGGCCTACCGGGCGGCCCTGCGGCTCGTCTGGCCCGTATCGCTGTCGTACACGGCAACGTTCTGCTTGATCGAATGGTCGCTGCGCAACCCGTACACGATGCACGACATCCTGATCCGCGTGATCGCCGCGATCGCGGTGCCGCTGTGGGCCGCGCAGATGAGCGGTGATGCGCCCGGACGCGTGCACAACCTGCCCGGGTTGCTGGTGTTCGCCCTGTCCGCGGTCGCGCTCGGTGTTCTCGTCCTGGTCGTGTACGACACGGCGCTGCTGTACAACCTCGGTCATCTGAACGCGAGGCTGCCGGTGATCGCGGGCGCGCTGGCCGTGCTCGCCTGCGCACGAGTCGCGGCACGGTGCGTCACCGACGCACGCGCGAGCAGAGGCATCGACTCGATCACGCGTTCCTTCGGCCACCTGCTGGTGTTGTTCTTCGTCCCCGCCCTGCCGATCCGTTACGGCCTGAACTTCGGCACGGCACCGCTGTCCGCCCTGGCGAGCCTGGCACTCGCCGCGGTGGCCACCGGCCTCGGCGTCCGCGAGACGCTCACCCGGATCCCTGGACGACTCACGACGTGGATCCTGCAGATGGCCGCGACCGTGACCGCCGGTCTGGGCGGTATGACCGCGAGCATCCTGCTACCGGCCCGTTACGCGGAAGCCCGCCTGCTGTGGGCCGCCGCCGCGTTCTTCGTCTGCGCCGTCACGACCTGTTCCCTCATCGATCGATTGGCTGCCGCGCCTGCGGGATCTGATGACTCATGACTATGAACGGGTCCGGGTGCACTGCGCGGCCGCTCTGTGGGAAATCGGCGGCGACAGCGAGGCGCCGACCGTGCCGGAGGTCCTCCTGCAAGCCTGGGGACAGAACCCGTCGACTGCCAACCACGTCGTCGCCTGCCTGGACCGCATGGGCCCGGCCGCACGACCCGCGCTGCCTCAGTTGCGCGCCGAGCTGCGCTACCTCCAACGCCGCGGCAGATACCGCGGCATCGACACCGACGAAGACCTGCAGCGCATCAGCCGCATGCTCATCGAGCGGCTCGACTAGGCAGCGACTCACCTGTAGAAACTCTCCTTCTACGCCTAGCGCTGCTGATGGAGCCGCTTTGGCTCAGGCGAGGGACAGCCGTGTTCCCAGCGCCGCTGTGAGTGCTGCCTAGAGTGAAGGTCCAGCGCGATGCGGCAGTGCGGGCAGCCAGGCACGTGCGCTTCCGCGTATCTAGCTGGTCGCTGATCTGGGGTGCGTCACCGACGGCACGGCCCAGGTTGAAACAGCGGCGTGCTGATCCACCGCGGTGGCGCCTGCGGCATCGAGGGCGGCCGTCGAACACTGCGTCAACAAACTCCGCCAGCACCGCGCCGTCGCCACTCGCTACGACAAGAGAGACCGCATCTACCAGGGCACCATCGGCGTCGCCTCGATCCGCATCCGGCTCCGCTACCCCGTCATGTGACCGAGCCCTGGAATATCGCTGAGGACGGTGACCGCCTCCTCTAGCACCCCAGCGAACTCGGTAGCCAGGACCTCAGCTATGAACACCATTCCCGCATGCTCGGGATGTGTGCACAGGTGACCCTCCCTCCAGAACTCCAACGTGATCACCAGGCGGTCGTCATCCCGCCACAGGAAGGACGTCACGTTGTCGGTCGTGGGCCCCCAGCCCCAACGGCCAAAGAACCGGAACCGCTCGCACTCCTGCTCGCCGTCCCGGATCTCAGCTAGAAGCCGCCAATGAGCGGCGGCCGGAGACAAGCCGATGAACGGCGGGCCCGGAATATCTCCGGAGCGGACTCCAGCAGCGGTGCGTGCCACATCGTGGCGGAACTGCTGGACGAAGACCATGTTGTCCTCGCAGGTCACCCACTGATCAGCGACCCACAGGTCCACCCGGCGCAGCGCCGAGCCGTCCCAGCTCCCGACCTCAACGGCGAACCGATGCTTGTCACCCAAAAGCCCCGCCACTCGAGCACCGTGGCAGATGCATCGCCCGCACACAAACGAGCCTTCGCCTGCCGCTCACACCAAAACCATGGTCACGGGACACGCCCTGGGGGACTGTCAGGGTCGGTACCGGCAGGGCGGCCAGACCGTACCGTTGCCGGCACCTGCAAACCGGCTACGGCGCCCGCGCGGCGAATCTGTGGGCGGTCGGCCGGGACTGCGCGCCTGGTGGGGTGCAGTGACAACCATGATCGGGGTGGAGGCGCCCAGGTCGATGAGACCATCGCAGGACCGTGCGAACGGTTCGCGAGCGCTCGCGGACGCTGAGGGCCTCGACGGCACCGTCAGCCGCGTTCCAGGCGCTGCGCTCAGGCACCAGGCGCGCCCGCCGGGCTGTGCTCGGCTGGAGCGCCGAGGTCGATCACCCGGCCGTCGTACACCAGGGTGTCCACGGGCGCGCCATGTGCGTACTGGGCCAAGCACAGCGAAAGCTTCAGCTCGCTGCCGGCCGGTGGGCGGTAGTGCCTGCTGGCGAAGGTGAGGAAGTCGCTGGACAGGCGGGCACGCTCTTCGAGCATCAGCAGGTTGGCGGGCCCGTGGCGCTGGTCGAAATCCCGTGCCAGATCGGGACCGGGTTCTTCCATCAGCGGGGTCATGCGGCCGGCGTCGGCGACGATGACTCCCCGGCTGGTGGCCAGTTCGCGGCGGTAGGGGCGGGCCAGGACGGCGGTTCGGGATGCTCGGCCGCCGAGCGCAGCCAGCGCCGCCCCGCCCGGATAGAGGTTGTCGGAAAACGCCACATACAGCCCCTGGCGGGTTGGTTGCAGGTGGCGGGCCCCGTTGAGGACGGAGGTCAGGTCGGCGTAGGGGCCGCGCTGGCGGATGAGGTCGACGCGCACGTGCTCCAGAGCCGGCGGGCCGGCGATGGGACGCTGCGCGGCGGCCTGGTAGCGGGCCAGGCCGCCCGGACGCAGTGCGCGCCCGCGCTCATGCCGCGAAAGGCTCGTAGTAAGGGTGGTACAGGATCACCGCGTGCGCGGGTCCGAGCTCGGCGGCCTCTTCCAGGAGGTGGACGATGCCGGGGCCGGCCGTCGACCGGCTGGTATTCCTTGGGCAGGTAGCGTGACCATCCGGCGACTCTGGTGCCCAGACCGCCGGCGGCAATCACGATCGGTGCGCGCGGTTCGCCGGTCACCGCGGCATCTCCCCGGCTACCGTGCCGCCATGGGCTCTGCGATCGCTGTGCGCGTCACCGCCGTTGTCGTCGATGACGAGCAGATCCTTCTGCTCGATCAAGACACCGGCACCGGCCGGGCCTGGTCGCTGCCCGGCGGGAAGGTCGAGCATGGGGAGACCCTGGCTGCCGCGCTGGTGCGGGAGGTGCGTGAGGAGACCGGCGTCCACGTCGAGCCCGGTCGGCTGCTGTATGTCTGCGATCACCTGCCCGGCGGGGACACCCACGTGGTCCACATGACCTTCCAGGCTCGCCGCGTCGGCGGGACGGTCGGTGACGTCGAGCCCGGCGCCGATACCCGGCCGATTCGCGGGGGTGGAGTTCGTCTCGCTGACCAGGCTTGCCGACCTGGGCTTCAGCCAGGCGTTCGTGGATCTGGCCCGGGGTGGCTGGCCGGGTGCCGGGAACTACATGGGTCCCAAGTCCGCGATCGGCCTGTGAGCTGCGATACCGCGGCGATGCGGTCAGCGTGCTGATGAGCCGCTGGTCCACGGTGTGGAAGCGCTCCCCCTGTCCGAGGTGGTCCAGGGCGGCGATTCACGCGGTGAGGACCTCGGCGAGCCGCTGGGGCTCCACGGCCCGCCAGTGCGGGGCGGGCGACCAGCCGCACCCCGACGCCGCGGGAGGCTCCCAGCGGATGCCGGTGGCGGGGCGGTGGATCTCGCGGGCGGCGCACGGGGTGTTCCAGGCGGCCCCGTGCAGCCATCGCGTCGCCGGGCAGCGCGTGACTCTGGATCGGCCACCGTTATGTACGGGGCGAGGTCCTGTCGCTGGACTCTGCCGCCGAGTCCAGCGACAGCCGCTGCACCGCCCACTCGTCCGGGGGAACGAAACCCAATTGCGCGTCCGCAACGCCGCAAGCTCACTCACGGGCGACGAAGACTGGACGGGTGAGCAGCATGTCTGCGGTCCGCTGCGCACGCATGACCAATCCGACGTCTTCCGCCCCCACGTGGCCTTCCACGCCACCCAGAGCCGCGACGACGTCGTCGTGAGCCATGCCGAACCGCAGCGGCCCCACGTGCACGAACGGGATGACGGTCCAATGCGACCGATCCGTCCCCTCCAGAGGACCCCGCACCCCCCGCACCGCCATCCCGACCAGGATCGCCGCGAACGACCAATTATGACCAAGCGCCGCTGGGCCGGGATGCGGGTCAGCAATCGCGAACCAAAGCCACCCTCCAACCACCGGAATCGTCTTGGTCGCCTGGTCGATCAACCAGGGCAGCTCCACCCGGACGTCACACGGCGTGGAGCCGACCTGCATCCACTCACCCAGCCGAACCGGCGGCACCGCCTCGAACCGAAGCCGACCGCGCAGGGATCGACGTCGAGATCGACCCGGAGGTCAGGTACCGCCTACCTGGGTGCGGGCGAGTTGGTTGTTGAGGCGTTCGAAGTGGTCCAGGGCGTCGGGATGGGCGTGGGCGGCGGCCTGGGCGAAGGTGTGCAGGGCGGCGGTGATCTCGCCGCGGGCCTCGTAGATCAGGCCCATGCGGATGGTGGCGCCCATGTGGCCGGCGGCTGCGGCGGCGCGGTAGTAGATCTCGGCGCCGGTGGGGTGGGCGCCGTCGGCGCGGTCCTGGTCGTAATGGGGAAGGGTGAACTCGTAGGCCAGTTCGGCGGCCATCCGCCGCCGCTGGTGGGGGAAGGCGCTGACCAGGATCGCGGCGGGTTCGTCGCCGGCGTCGGCGGCTGAGGTCAGCCACGCTCTGGCCTCGTGCGGCAGGTCGTGGCACAGCAGCAGGATGCCCAGCATCCGGGCGGCCTCGGGCTCGCCGCGTTCGGCGGCGGTGAGCAGGTCGACCGCGTGCGGGCCGAAAAGCTGGTCGTAGCGGCGGTGCGCCATGGACTGCTGGCGGGCCAGCACCGGCATCCAGTCCTCCACCGTCCGGCTCACCTAGGGCGTGTCTCGAAGTAGGTGGAGTCATTCGTTGATGGCGTGTGGATTGGTAACGGACGGCTAGCTCGTCGAACCGGGTGGCCACCGCGCGGTGGTGCTTGAGGCGGTCGGTGCCGCACTCGACGGCGTGGCGGCGCGGTGGCCGACCCGGGTCGAAGGCGGGTGGACGGCCGCCGCCGCCTCGCCGCTGCCGGTGTGCGGCCGGGTCAGCCGGGGTGGGGGTGGTGCAGGCGATCCTGCGGCGGCGCAGATGCTCGCGGACCGCCCGAGACGAGTACGCCTTGCCGACAGATCAGGCGCTAGCCGATCGTCGCGGTCAGGCCCTCGGCCTCTCGCCCGTCCGCGATGAGCCGCTGGATCCTGTCCGCCACCGGCGCCAGCCCGCCGTCGCCGAGCGGCCGCCCGGCCCGCAACTCGATGAGGTGGCGCAGCACCACCAGGTGCTCGGCGAGGTTCGCCGGGCCCCTCGGATAGTCGGCCCGCTCCACCTCCGACACCGTGTCCGGAACCGCCGAGACCACATGACCGAGCTGGCCCGCCGCCGTGGAGGAGAACCCGGCGACGTCGATGCCCGCGGCCTGGACGGTGTCGAGCGCCCGCAACAGGCCGAGCTGGGCGTCGTACCAGACGCCGAAGAGGGCGAGGTCCCAGATCGCGGCGGCATCCGGCGCGTCCCCGACGAACCGGGGCTCGCTCAGCAGCCCGAGCGTCGCGCGGTGCTCCTCGAACGCGGTACGCGAGCCGCTGTACAGGATCGTCGCCGCGTCGGTGCCGATCATCTCGGGTGAGGTCTGCAGGCCGGCGTCCAGGTAATGCGCGCCGAGCGCGGTGACCCGCCGGGCGGCCTCCCGGGCGTCGTCGGCGGTCCCGGTGGCCAGCGCGACGATCGTCCGTCCGGACACCTCCGCGTCCAGCCGGTCGAGGCAGTCCCGCACCGCCGCGTGATCGGTGAGGGTGAGCAGGATCAGGTCGCTGGACGACGCCGCCTCCGCGACCGACCCGGCCGCCGACGCGCCCGCGTCCACCGCGCCGGACGTCCGGTTTGCCGTCCGGTTCCACACCACCACCTCGTGCCCACCGCCGAGCAACCGCCGCGCCACCGCGGTCCCGATCGCTCCCGTCCCGACCACTGCCACGCGGCTCCGCGCGTGCTTGTTCTCAGCCATGCCACCTACCCTCGAACATCAACCGAACTTCAGGTCAACCCGGGGCCCTGGGCCGCGCCCGCCGGGGCCAGCCGCGCGACCCACCGCGATGGTGATCATGGCGAGCGCGGTGCAGCCGACACCGGCAGGCCGCAGGCTTGCGCGCCCCGCCGTTCGAACAGCCGTGGGACCGGCACCGACGCCGCGATCAGGGACACCGCCGACGGCGGCATTGGCAGACCGGTTCCGAGCGGGCCGGGCCGCCGGGACGCCTGTCGAGGGCCAGGCAAAGCGGCGAGCGCGGCGGCCGGGAGCGCCAGCTCGGGGCCGTTGGTCCTGCGCGCCGTCCACGGCCTGGTGCTCGCTGTCGACGCGGCCGTTCCCGTCTTGGCGTGCGTCCTCGTGTTCGTCATGCCGTTGACGGTGCCGCTGCCGACGGCGCGTTGTCCGCTGTTTCGGTGTCTGTGGTGAACGCTCATCTGTGCCGGTCCATGGCTCTGAAGGATGTGGAAGACTTCCATCGCCATGACCAGTTGCTCCACCGTCTCGGCGGTCATCGGGTCGATGAGCCCGTGCGCAGCAGCCTCGTGGGCCTGGGGGCTGGATGATGTCGGCGGATGCTCTGACGACGGTGTTGTCCGCCGCTGTCAACGCCGTAAGGCCACCTGGGTCACGCCCTACTGGGGTTGGTAGTTGAAGTTTGAGAAGGTGGCGCTGGCGTCGTTGCTTTTCCAGAAGATGGTCAGGCCGATGTGGCTGGTGGTGGAGGCCACTGCGGTTGTCTCCAGAGAGCTGGAGTCGCCGTCGGCAGCTCGTACGGTGAAGGTGGTCTTGTCGGGTGTCACCTCGGCTCTGAGGGTGAACGGGCCTTCTCCGGCGGGCAGGAGAGGCTCCTCGTCGCGGGAGATCTCTACGCCGTTGCTGACCTTGATCAGGGCGGACTTGCCGGAGGAGCACACCGACAGCTCTTCGAAGGTCGATCCCGCTTCGTTGGTGTGAGTGGCGAAGCCGGCGCAGGCCCCCTGGGCGGTGGGATCGGTGTCGTTGAGCGCGGTGACGTCGACTGAAAGCCGGTACCGGGACGGGAACGTCCGGTCGGTCGGGGTGAACCGGAGCTCGGCGTTGTTCTCGGCAATGCGGCCGTTCCAGGACTGGAGCTTGCTCATCCTGGTGCCGCCGGCCACGCACCAGAAAGAGGAGATGCCCACCCTCCTCCAAGAAACGGCCGAAACGTTGTCGTCGCAGCCGGGCCGACGGGCGGAGTAGGCCGCCAGCGCTGCCTGGCCACCGGATGGCGACGGGGTCCGCGTACCGGATGACCAAGGCCGTCGTTCCAGCAGATACAGGCCGGATGCCACGCCGAGGACGAGCACTCCGCTCAGCGCGAGGGGGAGCAGCGCCGAACGCCTGCGAGCGATGGGGGGCGTATGGTCGGCGGCGGCATATGTCGTGGTGGGGACCGGGTGGTGTTCCGCGCCCGGAGGGCTCGCGCCGGACGGCGTCCTCTCGGCAGGCGGAGCCGCCCTTTGGGCGATCATGGTTTGAACCGGGAACGGAAGCCAGTCCCCGGTGGGGGCGTGGTCGGCGAGGACGTCGATGATCTGGGCCGGGGTGGGACGGTCGGCGGGATTCTTGGCCAGGCAGGAGCCGGCGAGGCCGGCCAGTTCCCCGTCAATGCCGGTCAGGTCCGGTTCCTGATGGACGATCCGGAAGTTGAGCGCCTGCTCTGGTCCCTCGCCGAACGGGCGGACCCCGGCCGCGTGGGCCAGCACGAGCCCGAAGGAGAAGACGTCGCAGGCCATCGTGAGGGGCTCGCCGGTGAGCAGTTCGGGCGACATGAACCCTGGGGTGCCGACCCGGCCGGTGCAGCCGGAGGCGTCGGCGGCGCGGGAAATGCCGAAGTCGATGACGCGGGGTCCGTCATCGGCCAGCAGGATGTTGGAGGGTTTCAGGTCCCGGTGGATCAGCCCGGCGGCATGGATGGCCTCCAGCGCCTCGGCCAGCCCGGCGCCCAGCACCCGCAGCGTCCGGGTGGGCAAGGGGCCGTGCTCGGCGAGCACCCGCGCGAGGGACGGGCCGGGGACATAGGCGGTGACCATCCACGGCGGGCCGGTGCCGGGATCGGGGTCGGCGTCGACCACCTGGGCGGTATGGAACCCGCCGACCTTGCGGGCCGCCTCGACCTCGCGGCGGAAACGCCGGCGGAACTCGGCGTCGGCGGCGTACCCCGAACGGATCAGCTTGACCGCGACCGGACGGCCGCCGGGCGAGCGGCCGAAGAAGACCTCGCCCATCCCACCCGCCCCCAGCCGGGCCGACAGCAGGTACCTGCCGATCTTACGGGGGGCGTCCGGCCCGAGCGGATCCATCGGCATACCCTCTCATCGGACGTACTGCACACGCAGAAATCGTGTCATGCAATGGCGCGTCCGTGCGAAGAATTGGCCAGGTATCATGCACAGCGCTGTTTTCGGGTGGCCTGCGACGGTGGCAAAGACCGCCCTCAAATCGCCGGTCTAGCCTCGATCTTTGGTGAGGCTGGTCAACAGCGGTGCCCAGTGTCAGAAAGGATCCCATCATCGGGGGTGATCCAGCTACTGGACCTACCACCTCGACCGCGAGCACCACCGCATTCTCTCCACGCATGACCAGAGGGAACGCCCCCTCGCCGCCTGATCGTGCAAGTCACTGCATTCGAGCAACACCCTTCAGCGATCTATCACGGTTGCCCGTCCCGTTCATCGGCGAAGCGGGCCATGTACTCATAGAACGCATCGTCGTCGTAATTTGGTTGGACAAGGTCCGGCAGCATGGCGTCGGGGTCTATGGTCTCCGAGTGGCTCAGCACCCACCCGAGGAATTTGTTCGCCCTGCGAAGGAGTTCGGGTTCTCGAAACCAGATCCCGAACTCCAGGTTGCTTTGGGGGACTGGCGCACGGCCCACCACGACCTGACGGTGGCCCGCCCGGATGAGGTGCTCGATTGCCTGTGCGCCACCAGCTGCTATGACATGGCGCGGGTCGGGTTCGACAACACTGTGCGCCTGACCCGCCCGGACGAGCGCGTGGCTTAGATGGCCGCGCTGTGCGACCAGATCAGGCAGATCGTTGTGCCCTGGTTCGCCGGCACCAGGGACCCGCGACAGCTCGCGGCATCTGTGCCGCAAGCGCTGCTTGGACCCTTCGCTTTCGCTCCCGACCTTGTCGAGTTCCTGGTCACGCGCGGCGAACGCGAGCAGGCCCGGTCCCTGATCCGGCGGGTGCTGGAGACCGAGCCGACGCAGCGGGAGGCATTCGTGCAGGGCCGCCGTCTCGCTGATCTGGGGCTTGCCGCTAGGCCCCGGTGGAACACGCCACAGGTCCTCGGCTGGACCAGCACCGTCCTCTGAGGCGGACACCGACAACCGTAGCCCGACCGCAGCGGCACCGGCACCGGTCCCCCACGAGCGGCGGCTACTGTAACCGGGTTCGACCGGGCACCCCTGGTGATCCGGCAGGATTCTGTGCGTCGCAGTCGACTCATCATTAACCGGCCAGGACTTCAACAAAGACAAGGCACGCAGACCAGAAAGGTTGACGTTGAACGTGACTACTACGCAAGAATTCCCTAGGGCCGACCGCCGTCAGTGGCATAGGTTAATTAACGCATTTGAGCAGTTCGGCGTGGCTGCTGGCCTTTTCGGTGTGGCCGACGCTGGTGGCCGCCCACACCGAGGAGGTTCCCGGAATGTGCGCCAACCGGTAGACGATGGTGCGCGTCTTACGCCGGATCGGGAACTGCATCGCCGTCCACTTTCCTGATTCGTAGTGGTAGAGGTAGCGGAGTTGACGGTCCCGAGTGGCAAGCCACAGGCCGCCCGCGCCGTCGTCGGTGAGCTCGTCCATGGCCCAGTGATCGGGTAGCGCGACCCGGTTCCACTTCCGGCCGTCCCAGTGATCCAGGCTCTGCTTGCCGGAGAGGTCCTCGCCCAGGAGCCACACATCCCGGGTAGTGCGCACCATGATCTCGAGACCCTTGGCGATCTTCGGCAGCGGTTGGTTCGTCCAAGCCGTGCCGTTCCAGCGCGCCAGGAACGGCCTCTTGGGCGGCACTTCGTTCCCGATGTCGCCCACGGCCCAGACATCGCGATTCGACGAGGCGCTCATCGACGTGATCCAGCCCGGCGTCGTGATCTTGCGCCAGCTGCGGCCGTTGAAGAGCCGCACGTCCGGAGAAGGAGGGGAGGGGATATTGTCGAACGGGGCGAACCACCACGCGTTGTCGGTGCCGACCGCGTATGGCGTCGCAGTCGTGCCACTGCCCTCGAACTCCGACGTCATGGCGTCCCTGTGGGTGCTCCAGTGTTCACCGTTCCAGTGCCACCAGATCTGTTTGCCGCCAACGGATCCGACAACCCACACGTTGGTGGGCGACGACGCGCTGAGGGTTCGCAGGGAGACGGACTTGCCAGCCCCGGGAAGGCTGACCGGGACCCAATTCCGGCCGTTCCAATGACTCAGGTCTGCGTCCGGAAGAGTTTCCTCGTCGCCTTGACGGCCGAGCGCCCAGACGTCGCTGGCGCTGATCGCGGTCATGTCGACGAACGAGGATCCCTTGGCGAACTCTGTGGCAACGCGCCAGCATATCTGAGGGGAAGCGGTAGAAAGAGAAGCCGTCACCCGGGGAGCGGCGGAAGGCGAGGTGACGCGGGGGCTGGCCGGGGAGGCGGAGTGGGTGGAACAGGCGGAGCTGGCAAGTAAGAGAAGCGTCATCTCGAAAGTGCCTGCGCGTCCGCGCCGTGCGAGCCTGTTCACCGGTTCCCACCCCTCGGAATCGTGGCAGCCCAGAACTGCGGTCACTGGCAGCATAGTCACTGACTGATCATGACATGGGTGGCGTGGAATGGACCCTCGCTGACCTAGTCGCATCGCCCTGATGCGCGACGTTCTCCTTTGGAGACAGCTCGACTGCAGTGAGGTGATCCCAACCTGAGTCTGCAGGTCACAGGCCGATTACGGACGAGTGATAGCCGCCCTCAAATAGCGAAGCTCCTGCTAGATGAGGCTGTCGACCAAGATCAACCTTGTCCGCGCAGGAGCCTCACGTGCTGTTGTACCGTGCCGCGCTGGGATTCGTCGCGTCCGACCCTGACCTTCGTGACCCGACTGCTACGTGAGCACCGCCGGACGATCGGCACCCGGTGGCGGGTGCTGAGCCCGCGCCGCCAGGCGCTGCTGGTGCTGGTGCACCTGCGTCACACGGCGAGTAGGCCGGTGGCGTAGGGCGTCGAGGTGCGCGATGGGGAAGGTTGCGGTGGTCTCGCAGCACTGCCGGTCTGGATGCCGCAGACGACGAGGTCGGTGACGCCCGCGGCGGTGAGGAAGTGCTGCAGGACGGTGGTGGTGAAGGCAATCGCGAACATCGTGTTTCGGCTGATCAGCGGGCTCCGTCATTCGGCGGCATGACGGATACCTGGCCATTGGTGTGCGGACGAGGGAGGGCAGCGTCTGCTGAAAGCGCTCGGGTTCTCCAGGAGAGGTCACCGGTCGGGTGACTGATGCACATCCGGTTCGCGGTTCTTAACATCTTGATCGACAGCAGTTCCCGGCGACCGGCAAGGGAGAGGAAAATGCCTTCAGGTAAAAACCTCCTGGCTTCGGCGATGGCGGCGATCGCGATCGTGTCCACGGGTCTGGCCGTCGCGGCGCCAGCGGGCGCTTCGACCCAGCAGGCCGGCGTGCAGCGGGCGAACCCTACGCAACCGGCGGCTCCCAGAAGCGTTACGGGAGTCCCCGACACCTGGATTCTCGTCGACACCTACCCCACCTACAAACAGTGCAAGGACGAGGGGCGGTCTTCGGCGCAGCCGTGGAACTGCAAGCCGAGCGTTCTCATCACGGACTGGTGGGACCTGTTTATCAGGTTCATCGAATGAGCCCCATCGGAAGCACGAAGGCCCGAGAGAACAGCAACGTTCACAGGCACGCACCGAGCAGCCCCATGGGATGGAAAGAGGGAAGTATGTCTGCGGGTAGACGCCTCCTGGGCTCAGCGACGGCCGCCATTGCGGTGGCGGCGGCGAGTGCGGCTGTCGTGGCACCGGCCAGTGCTGCGGCCGGGCGGACGAGCGTACCGTCAGCGGTCGCGGCGGGCGGGTGGACGGTTAGGGAAAGCTGGGCCCGCGTGGGCACTTACCCGACCCTCACTCAATGCGTCCACGAGGGGAAGTCCTCAGGGCAGGTGTGGAACTGCAAGCCGAGCACGGTGATTTCCGGTCAGTGGGATCTGTTCATCAAAGTGAATTCCTGAGCCTCACCGTCAAGGGTATGCGGTCATCGATGACCGCAGGCGTCTTGCGAAGGGTGCGGAGTCGACGAGGGGACGTCCATGCGCATCCGGGTTCTTTCCGCCGCGGCAGCCGCTGTCGTGCTGGCCTTCGGTGCCGCCGCGGCCGTGGCGGTCGCTCAGGGCGGCGATGGCCGCAGCGGCGAGCCCCATGAGGAGAGCAGGCGCGACGCGGCCTCCCACCGCGAGATCGCGAGCACCCTGCCCCGCGGCCCGATCTCCACGGCGGTCACAAAGCCGGCCGCACCCGGCGACCTCAACGGCGACGGCTACCCCGACATCGCCGCCGCCGGCCCCAACGGCAACAGCGGCACCGAAGGCTTCGTCACCGTCATCTACGGCGGTCCCGGGGGCGCCGACCCGGCCCGTCGCCAGGTGGTAGCCCACCCGGACGCCTCCCGCGCCGCGCGTGGCTGGCAGCTGGAGTCGGCTGACTTCGACACCGATGGCTACGCCGACCTACTCACCCACCGTACTGACACCCCGACGACTATCGTCTACGGCGGCCCGAGAGGATTGACTTCTCGGACCGCGGTACTACCTGAGGCCACCGGGCAATTCGTCATCGGCGACTTCGACGGCAACGGCGCACCCGACGTGGCCGCCCTCGGAAAGCTCTCGTGGGCCGACAAGGGTGTCTACGACCTCGACACCGTCGTCGTCTACGCCAATCCCGGAGCCGAACCAGGAAAGCCAATCGTCTCCAGCGTCGCCAAAAGAGGGGACTATCAGGTGCCGCGGACGTTACTGGTAGGCGACTTCACCGGCGACCACTGCACCGACCTGCTGATCGGCGCCTCCAACTGGGTCGACGGCCTGATGCGCGACTCGTGGTTCGAGTTGCGCCCCGGTACTGCCGGAGGGCTCGGACCGGCCAGGGTCCTGCCCGACGCCCGGGCAGGGGAGATCGACGCTGCCGATGCCGTCGCGGGCGACTTCGACGGCGACGGCCGCATGGACCTGCTGACGAGTTTCGACGGTGACGTCCCGCCGGAGGACGGCGCCGACTTGGTGTCGCTGCCGTTCACCGGGCGAGGTTTCGGCAAGGCTCGCAGATATCACGATGCCTCGCTCGGCATGCTCGAACACGCGAGCATCCTGCGGGTCGGCGATGTCAATGTCGATGGCCGTGCCGACCTCCTCGTCAATACCGACATCTCGTCCGATGACCGGTCCAGAGCCGAGCAGCCGGGAGCCGTTACGGTCCTGTTCGGGAGCAGGACCGGCATCACTGCCAAGGGCCGCCGGACGTTCCGCGAGGACCCCAAGGACGCACTCAAGGCAAATGAGCCGCACCATCGATTCGGCACCGCCTTCTCCTTAACCGACACCGACCGCAACGGCCGAATCGAACTGATCGTCGGCGCGCCGGGCGAGCATGATGGCGAGGGAAACCTGTATATCTTCCCCGGCACCGCCGCAGGGCCGACCGTCAAGGGCGTCAAGCACATCGGCGCTGCGGCCGTGGGTCTCGGCGGCAAGAAGATCGAGCTGGGCGGCCACCTGCTCGACTGAAGGCGGGATCTCGGTTGAGGACTTCCATCCTGGCGTCGGCGCGCCGTTGGCCGTTCATCATTTCGAGAGGGCGATTGCCGCTGGCGGCCGCGTGTTCGTCCCATGTGGTGGCGCGGGAGCGCTTCGGTCTTGAGATGGGGCGTGTCGTTGTCCCGGATGCGGTTACGTTCGGGCTCACGGGCGGGCTCACGGGGCGGTCCTGCGCTCGGCTCGCGGCCGGAGAGCATCACGCTTGATCGGCATATCTGATCGCTACTTGGAAGCTGGCCTGGGCCAGCCTTCTGCCGCATCGACTGATGTCGTTCGTGGACGACTGCCACCGCTTCAGCCTTCTACGCGTGATCGGTCCCATCTACCAGTTCCGCCACGCCGAACCTTACGATCACCTCACGGCCACCCACCTGACGATTACGGCCCAGTCGAATCGACATCGAAGGAGACACGGCTGCCCAGTGTCGGGACGGCGAGGTCGAGGTCGGCATCGTCGAACACGAGCGTCGGGTTCATGCCGGGCACCCGGCGGTTCCAGCTGCGGCCTCCGGTGCGGCAGCCGCGTGGGTGCCCGCCCACTCCCGTGAACGGAGCCGGTGTAGACACGGGTGAGGACCTCCCGGTTACTGGCGGCCACCATTGTCATTCGGTGGCCAGGGCGTCGAGGTCGGCGAGCGAGTGGGGTGATCATGACCGAGGCCATGCCGCTCTCCGGTACCGATCTCGCCGCCCTGCGGCCCCCGTTGCGGCCCCTGCCGCCGCCGCCAGCACCAGTCCCGTCATCACCGACGCCAGGCGTGTGGAGGGTGTCGCCTCAGCCCGTCCGAGTATCTCGTCGGCGTCACGATCAATCAGAAGGAGCTGCCCGACTCGGGATTTGGTGGGGTAACGGCCGGATTCCTCACAGTCCACTCGGCGACGGGCGCGCGGCTCGGAGGGTGGTCCCTATCTCTCGGGGCTGCAGGTCGTCGCCCGCTCCGTTGAGCGGGAACCCGGGGCAGGCGGTCGGGACGGTGCGGTCGCTGGCGTGACAGCCGAAGCGTCGGACGGCCTGGTCGTAGGAGGTGGCTGCGGAGGAGCAAAAGACCTGGGCGGAAAGGCACCGCAAGGTGCGCCGCCATGGGCAGCGCCGGCAGGGTTCCTCATGGAAGCGGTGGCCGCGAAGTGCAGGTGCCCCGGCACGCACAGCCGGTCCGGCGTCCGCCTTCTCCACCCCTCAGCCGGTACGCCGATGAGGGCCTGCGCCAGCGTGTCCCGGTCGGCGAGCGCTTTCGCGCCAGGATAGGGGGTGAGCGAGTCCAGGCTGGCTGGCCTTCCAGCAAGCGGACGCCGTCCATCAGGTCCTCCGGCACCGGCGCAGCCCGCAGGCGACCGCCTTGGTCTGGGGTGCCTAAGCTCATGGCCCTACGCATCTCGTAGCGGCGGCCGGCGCCCAAGAATTTCCTCCTCGGCCGATCGAGCTGCTCAACGGCACAACAGGCCGCCGGCGAACTGCGCGCCTTCTCATCCGCCCGGGAACCTACGTAGCGCGATGCGACGGCACCGGGTTGGGACCAGCGACGTACTCGTCGAGCGTCGGGGCCAGTGATGACGACTTCGGGAATCAGTGCAGCGGACTCCGAGAATCGACAATTGCGCTGCCCCAACCGGCTGCAGGGCCGTGGCGTTGTGGGGGAGAGGTCGTAGGGTTCGGAGCCTGACATCCGGGATGGAGGCGGTCGATGCTGCGCAAGGGAGAGAACGCCACGCTGGAGGGTGGGCGTGTCACGGTTGCTGTGACCGCTGTCGGGCGGGCGATCGATGTGTCGGCAGTGCTGCTTGGCGATGACCGGCGGGTGCGGTCAGACGATGACCTCGTCTTCTTCAATCACCCCGCGCAGGACGGGGTGGCGCTGGAGGGCGACCAGATCGTCATCGACCTGGAAACCGTGTCTGCTGAGGTCGCGACCATCGCGGTCGTCGCCAGTGTGGACGGGCCGGGGACGTTCGACGGTGTCCATGTGCGCGCCGATGTGCGCGGCGGGCCCGGGTTCGAGGTCCCGGCGATGGCGGCGGGGGAGACGGTGGTGGTCGTCGTCGAGGTGTACCGGCGCGCGGGGGCGTGGAAGATCCGGGCGGTGGGGCAGGGATGGGCGAGCGGGCTGGCTGGCTTGGCCACCGACTTCGGTGTGGACGTGACCGAGGAGCGGCCCGTCGAGACCGACCTGCCTGCGGTTGACCTGCGGAAGCGGATCTCACTGCGTAAGGAGGCCGTCCGCGTCTCGCTGGAGAAGAAGGGCATCGGCGGTGTGCGGGCGCGGGTGGCCGTCGCGCTGGACGCCTCCGGTTCGATGCGCAGGCTGTACAAGGAGGGCGTGGTCGCCGAGATAGTGGAGCGGATGGCGGCGATCGCGCTCCAGGTGGACGACGACGGCGCGCTGGATGCGTGGATCTTCGCCACGGAGTTCGCGCGGCTGCCGCCGCTGCGGGTCGACGAGATCGAGGCGTGGACGCGCGACAACGTCCGCATGCATGAGGCCGTCGCCGCCGACGGGAGCCGGGTCAGTCTCGGTGGCCGCAACAACGAACCCCAGGTGATCCAGGACATCCTCGCGTACTACGAGGCCAGGCCGGGCGACCCGGTCTTCGTGCTGTTCTTCTCCGACGGTGGAGTGGCCAAGGATGCGCAGATCTCCCGCCTCCTGCGCGAGGCGTCGAACCGTCCGGTCTTCTGGCAGTTCATCGGCTTGGGGCAAGGACGGTACGGCATTCTCGAAAAGCTCGACACGCTCGACGGGCGGCTCATCGACAATGCCGGTTTCTTTGCCGTGGACGACATCGCCCGCATCACCGACGCACAACTCTACGAGCGCATCCTCTCCGAGTTCCCCGCCTGGCTGAAAGCGGCGAGAACCCACGGAATACCGTTGGGCTCGAACTGAGGAGGGCGGGGTCTTGTAGCCCGGAACACGAGCTGCACCCGCCAGTCGCGCCGGGACTACGGTGGCCTGTTCAGTCGTCGATGTCGACGCCGTAACCGCGGGCGAGTTCGTCGAGGCCGTGGTCATAGCCCTGGCCGATGGCGCGCAGGCGCCAGGACGGTCCGCGCCGGTAGACCTCGGCCAGGAGCATGGTGCGTTCGGTGGTGGCGGCGTCGAGGGTCGCCTGTGCCAGTGGGGCCTCGCCGCTGCCGGGCGCGGCGGTGATCTCGATGGCGCCGATGGTGCCGAACGTGGCGGTGCCGTCGATGGCGGCGGCGATGACGATCTTGTGCACGGCCGGTGCCAGGTGTGCGGTGTCAATGGTGACCGATTGTTCGGTGGGACCGTCGGCGGAAAGCGTGATGGCCCCGTCGGGCGTTTCGGTGGCTCCGTAGAAGACGAAGTCCTCGTCGCAGGACACCTGCTCGTCGACGTCCACGGCGAACGCGACGACGTCGATCTCGCAGGTCGTTTGCTGGGCCCAGGTCGCGGCCACGGTCCAGATGGTGGTGTGCGGGGTGATGGGCAGGTCGATGGCGCCGCCGCGTGACAGGACGAGGGCCGTGGGCCGCTCCGGTTCCGTCGTGCGGCCCTGGGCGGTCGGCGACTGGTCCAGCGCGTGGAGCCACTTGTCGTCGTGTACGGGCAGTCCGAGGGATCGGATACGGGCCATGCGGCGGTCACGATCGCCGCCCGGGAGTGCGATGACGTCGGTGACGCTGCCGGAGAGGTTGACAGCGGCGGCGCCGCCGAGTTCGGTGACGCGCGTCCGTGTTTTCGCGGCGTGGTCGTGCGAGCCGCCCACGACGAGGACGCGCCGTCCGGTCAAAGCCTTGGCGGGCTGTGATGCGGGCGATGACTGGCGTGTCGACGATGTGGCTTGGTTTGCGGCTGCGGGGGCGGGAGCACTTGGGGGTGTCAGAGGCGTTGCCGCCTCGTGCGCGGTGCCGGGGCGCACGTCGTGGAGGAGGCGCAGGAACGTGCGCTCGTCGATGATGGGCACGCCATTGGCGACGGCGCGTTCGAGCTTGGTGCTGGCGGAGTGGGGAGTGTTGGTCACCAGTGCGCTGGTGTGGCGGCTGACGCTGGACATCATGTTGAGTCCGGCCGCGGCCGCCTTGGCCGCCAGCTCGGCGCGGGCTGTGCGGGTGTCGCCGGTGATCGCGACCTTCATGCCCTGCACGAGCGGTCCACCGGCTGTGAGGCGTCCTGGATTGCGGTAGCCGCAGGCGATCTTGGGGACGCGTGCCGGATACCTGGTTCGCGGCGGGCTCTGGCGGGGAGGACAGGGCACCAGCGGCAGGCTGAGGCCGAGCCGGGCGGCCGCCGTCAGCGAGCCGTGCAGCACTCCGGCAAGGACTCGGACATCGTCGGCCGCGTCGTGGGCATTGCGTTGGACGACGCCGTAATGGGTGGCCAAGGTTCCCAGCCGCATGTTCGGTGTGGGAGGAGACAGCCGACGGTTGAGGGTCAGGGTGCAGAGCCGCTGGTCGACCGGCAGGTGCAGTCCGGCGAGGGTGAACTCGTGCGCCAAAAAAAGTCGTAGTCGAACCGTGCGTTGTGGGCGATCATCACGCGTCCGCGCAGCAGGGCGGCGAGCTGAGGGGCCACCTGGTCGAATCTAGGCGAGCCGGTCAGGCGTTCCCTGCTGAGTCCGTGGATGTGGACGGGGCCGGGGTCGCATCCGGGATTCAGCAGGGATGAGAACTGCCCGGCCACCTGGCCGTCCGCGTTGATCGCCAGAAGGGCGATGGAAAGGACCCGGTGTTCGGAGGGCCGGAATCCAGAGGTCTCGACGTCTACCAGAGCCCAGTCCGAGGAATAGCCCATCATGGCAACCTGTGTCCCAACCATCACGGTCCGCGTCGTGAGCACAAGATGCTAACCCTGCGCGAAGGCGTCTGGAAAGAGGCAGGTCGAACCACACTGTAGGGTCGCGCCCTGGACGCGGAGGGCGTGATATTGGGCCTTCACTCACGAATGACTGATCCATCCGTTACCGCATAGGCGTGGGCCGATCACTTGATCCGAGCCCCGAGACCAGCGGTCGACGTCAGCGCATCCGTTCCGAGGGAGCGCGCCTCAGTGATGGGCTCAAGCAATGCAGTTTGGCGACCGCTTGGTCGCGCGTGAGCAGGCGCATGGTGTGTTCGGGCAGGCGTCGAGGGCCGTCGTGATCGATGAACTGGGTGGGGCCGTAGGGCCATGGCCCGTTGAAGAGCGCGATGAGGTCGATCGCGGATCGGTTCTCCAGCGCCTGCGTGACGACGTCGGCATCGGCTCCCGGCGTCGCCAGCCAAAGGACCGGCCTCTGATTGAATCTTCCGTTCGTAGTGCCGTATGAAGGCCTGCGCTCAAGGTGCTCGATCGCGTCCTCGAAGGTCTCGGTGACTCCGAGGGTGGGAGCGAAGCGCGGTGAGAGCCGTGCGGATTCGGCGCCGAGAAGGCGTTCCAGATAGAAGCGCGTGACGACGACATCGCATCGCTCCGTACTGGGAGTAAGGGCGTTGACCAGCATCGTGCGAAGCAGCCGCTGGGCACCAGGGCCGATGACACCAGTTCCCTGCGCATGGCCATAGGAGCGAGCCAGAAGCGGCTTGAGATCTGGCTCATTGCATGGGTGCGTTAGGCGTCGGTGGACGGCGAGGTTGGTGAACCGGCGGGCCACAGATGCGGGCGTGGTCTTGAAGAGTCGAGTCATGTCCGCTCCCGGTCGATCGGTGGTGGGGATGCCCCGATCAAATCGGGTCGTGCCGGGTCAAGATCATGATCGAAACGCCTGATGGCGGTAAGTGATCAGGCCGATCTCGTGCTCCGCGACGCCGCAACCTCTGACGGTGCCCGTGTCAGCCGTCTCGGAGACCGGAGCGCGGGAGGTCGGCGGCTGCCGGTGGCGACTTTGTTCGTTGAGGCCAAACACTCATCCGACTCTCGTCACCGTCACCACTCGCATCGGTACTCTCTGTCACGGGAGGTGGCGGTGAGTGCGGAAGTCGAACAAGCAGCGACCAGACTGCTGCAAGGGATCGTCGCCGACGAGTTGCTCGTTCCCTACATCCAGTTGCTGGCATCGGCCGGCTGTCCGGCGTCCGAGGCGGCCGACGTCCTCGGCGGGCCAGGAATCGTCGAGGCGTTGAAGGAGACCGGGCTGGCCTACGTCATGCCGCTGGGAGTGGCGGTCGCCCCGCGCCTGGTCGCCACCGCTCCAGACCTGGCCCTGCAGGGGGCGCTCGCGGCCCTGTCCCGCAAGCTGGTCGCCGACCAGCAACGGCTGCTGGACGGTCAGCGCCGCATGGTCGAGATGCATCCCTTTCCCGGAGTCATGGAAGGCCAGGCCGACCAGATGGTGCGGATCCTCACCGACCGCACCGAGATCACCGACACCTCGCGCTCGCTGCTGGGAACGGCCCGGCGCCACTGGCTGACGCTGGAGAACTTCGCCATGGAGCGCCCGCTGGAGGAACTGGCGGGGATGCCGCCTCTGCCCACGTTCGAGGGCGATGTCGCCAGCCGGACCATCTATCAGGCGTCCTGCACCGAACATCCCGTCGGCATCAAGATCATCGAGATGCACACCGGCGCCGGTGAGCAGGCCCGGGTCCTGCCCAGGATCGGCATGAAGATGAAGCTGGCCGATGAGGCGGTGGCGCTGCTGCCGCTGACTCCGACCGGGTTGTCCGGTGCGCTCCTGATCAAATCTCCGGTGATCGTCGCCGGGTTGCGGGAGTACTTCGAGCTGCTGTGGCAGCGCGCGGTCCCGCTCGGCGGCGGCGAGGCCGAGATGCCGCTCAAACCGGTGCAGATGCAGATCCTGCGCTTGCTGGCGCAGGGAATGACCGACGAGGGGATCTCTCGGCGGATCGGCCGCAAGCCCGGCAGCGTGGGACGGCACATCGGCCAGATCAGCAGACACCTCGGCACCACCAGCCGCATCGCGATGGGCGCCGCGGCCGCCCGCCGCGGCTGGCTCGACTGATTCCGACTTTCTCTAAAGAGAGCAGCAGTGATGCCCGACTATCTGGACCTGGTGCCCACCGAGCGGTTGCGAGCGCAGATCGCTCTGTCGCCGGACGCCGAGACCGTCGCCTACAGCAGTAACGCCGCCGGGACCTTCGACCTGTGGACGATCCCGGTCGTCGGCGGGCCACCGCGTCGGCTGACCTGCCTGCAAGGCCAAGCGGTACGTCAGATCGCATGGTGGCCGGACGGGGAAAGCCTGGTCTTCACCGCCGACCGCAACGGCGACGAGCAGTACCGCATCTACCGCATCGACGCCGACGGCCACAACCTCACCGAGCTCAGCACCGGCCCGGACTGCCAGCGGATCCTGGCGGACGATCCGTTCTCCCCTGGAGGCCATCACCTGCTCTACGCGGCCAACGACCGCGACCGCACGGTGCAAGACATCCTCATCCGGCACCTCACCGACGGGACCGAACGCCGGGTCATCCCGCCCGACGAAATCAACTACACTCCCGCCCGCACCTCACCCGACGGACGGTGGCTGCTGGCCGCCGGCTTCCGGTCCAACACCGACATCGCCCTCTACCTCATCGACCTCACCGACGCCGACCTCAAGGCCACCTGCGTCACCAGCGAATATGGCAGCGGCTACTTCGTGCCCGGGCCATGGACGCAAGACTCCGCCGCCTTTCATCTGTGCACCGACGCTTGGGGCGAGTTCACCTCGATCGGCCGCTACACCGTGAACCCGGCCTGCATGACGCGGATCACCCAAGACGACTGGGACGTCGAGCACATCGAAGCCGCCGGTGACTTGTTCGTCTGGTCGGTCAACCACGGCGGGCATTCGGTGCTGCGCGCGAGGCGAAAGGGCACCGACGTCGAACTCCCAGACGTCCCGCAGGGAGTGATCGATGCGATCGCGCTCAGCCCGGACGGCCACCGCATCGTGCTGGAGATCGACACCGCGACCCGGCCCAGCGAGATCGGCGTCCTCGACCTGGCAACCGGCTTCCGGTACCTCACCGACGTCCGCCCACCGGCCCTTCAGGTGATCGACCCCGTCGAACCCGACCTGATCACCTACCCGGCCTCCAATGGTCGCCGCGTCCACGCGCTGCTCTACCGGCCGCACGCTCCAGGCCCCCACCCGGTGGTGCTGTCGGTCCACGGCGGCCCAGAAGCACAAGAACGCCCCGAATACGCCTACGCCGGCCTCTACCAGTACCTCCTGCATCGAGGCATCGCCGTGCTGGCGCCCAACATCGCCGGCTCCACCGGCTACGGACTCACCCACCAAAAGCTGATCTACCGCGACTGGGGCGGGATCGACCTCGACGACCTCGACCACGCGATCCGCCACCTGCACACGCTCCCGGGCATCGACGTCAACCGCCTCGCCGTCATGGGCGGCTCCTACGGAGGGTTCGCCGCCCTGTCCTGCCTGTCCCGACTGCCCTACCGATGGGCAGCGGGGGTGTCGTTCTGCGGCCCGTCCAACCTGGTCACCCTCGCCCAGGCATGCCCGCCCACCTGGCGACCCACCGTCGACGCCGTCCTGGGCAACCCCGACGCCGACGCCGAGCACCTCACCCGGCGCTCTCCGATCACCTACGCCGACACCATCACCACGCCACTGCTGGTCATCCAGGGCGCCCATGACCCGCGTGTCCCCAAGGACGAATCCGACCAGATCGTCGCCAAGCTCCGCACCCGCGGCATCGACGTGCGCTACGACATTTACTCCGACGAAGGCCACGGCTTCACCAACCGCGCCAACGAGATCAAAGCCTACGGAGACATCGCGCAGTTCCTTCTCGCGCACCTGACGGGGGAGTAGGAACCCCATGCCCGGCTACCTGTCGCCGCTGCTCTTGCTCCGGAACCCGGCCGCGGCCCCCTTGTTCCTCTCCCGCGTCGTCTCCAGTGCAAGCGTCGGGTTCGGGCAACTCGCCCTGGCCTGGGGCGTCCTGGACTTGGGTTATGGCGCCCAGGGGCTGTCGCTGGTCATGGCCTGCAACGCCTTTCCCGCGTTGCTGATGATCTGCGGCGGTGTCGCCGGGGATTGCTTCCGCCGACACCATGTGCTCATGGGAGCCGAGACGCTGGCGTGCATCTCCTGGCTCGCCATCGGTGCCGCCCTGTTCACCGGAAAGGCGCCACTGGCGCTCCTGTGCGTCTTGGGTGCCGTCGGCGGCGTCGCCACCGCGATGTTTTTGCCCACCCTCCGCGACATCATCGCCGATCTCCTCGATCCGGCGCATCGGCCGGCTGGGAACGCACTGGTCACTCAGACTCAGTCGGTCGGCCTGCTCGTCGGCCTGGTCTCGTCCGGAGCCATGGTCACAGCACTTGGTCCGGCCTGGGCTGCTTCCGTACGAGGCGGCCTGTGCGGGCTGAGCACCGTGCTGCTCAGCCGGCTGATCACCTCACGTCCCACCGGCGCCGGCAGGGGCACGCGACCACTGCGCGAGCTGCTGGACGGATGGCATGAGTTCGCAGCGCGCCACTGGCTGTGGATCATGACCCTGCAGAGCACGGCGATCACCACCGCGGTGGTCTGCTACACCAAGATCGCAGGTCCGCTCTACACCGCCAACGGGCACGGGGACGCCTGGGCGTGGGGAGTCATCAATGCCTGCGAACCCCTCGGGGCAATGATGGGCGCGTTGCTGGGCGCTCGCTGGCGGCCAGCGCGAAGCATCTCGGTAGCCGCGTTGCTGCCCATGTCGGTGGCCGCACCAATGCTGCTGATGGGCGCCGGAGCACCTTGGCAGCCGATCGCCGTTGCAGCGCTGATCCCCGGCGTGCTCCAAGCCGTGTACTACGTCCTATGGACCACCGCACTACAGAACCGATTGGAATCGGCGGTACTCGTTCGCGTCAACAGTTGGAACATGGTCACTTGTTACGCCCTCATGCCCTTCATCATGCTGGCATCAGGACCCTTGGCCGCCCTGTTCGGCTCCGAGGCACTCGCGTTCTGGACAGGAGTGACAGCAGTGATCGCGACACTTCTCACCCTAGCCACCATCCGACTAAGCGAAAGAAGAATACCCCTCACACAGTTCGACGCTGAAGGGGCTGTCGTGGGGAGTCATCAAATCGGCTCTAGAGAACTATGAAAAGATCATCATTGCTGTAAATGATGGAACCAGGGGTCCCGTATGCATACTCTTGAAGAGAAGGCCGTGCGACTGCTCGGCGGGATCGTGGAAACAGAAACTCTTCGCTCATACATACGACTCCTCGCCACAAGCAATCATCCGAGCGAAGAAGAAATCCCTCACGAAGAACTAGATGGCCTACTCCGGGCCGGTATGGTTCAAACCGGTGAATCGGGAGACGGTCGACCTTCCTGCCTGACACCCGTACCGATGGACGTGGTACTGCAACACACCCTCGTCGGCCTCGCGCAACAGGCACTGGCCGACTATCAACGGCTCCTGTGCGGATACCAAAGAATGTGCGACCTGTCGGCGGCGACGGCTGCAGACGGAACTTCGGCTAGTCAGTTGACACACTCAGCACTGTGCGTCGGCACATCAAGAACCTCAGGGAGGACCTGGGATTGAAGACTCGATTCCAACTCGGAGTAGTTGCCGTCCAACGAGGCCTGGTGGACTGACCCGCACGAGAAGTGAGGCAGCTCGACCGTTCGGTCACTGAAAGGCCTACGGCTGTCCGAGGCATCGAAATCACTGAGCCCAGCGGCCTGGACGCGCCAGTGGCGACCGTCAAACGCCCTGAGGCCATGCCACCTTACGTCCACATTGCCCGCGATGATCCAGAACGCCAGGTCGGCGGCATGAGGATGCCGGTGTGAAGCCTGAGCGACCAGGAGACGACCCGTTGTGCTTTCGGGTTCGTTGGTCGGGTGTGGCTGCCGGCTACTTCGCTGGTGTCGGTTCGCTGGCCGGCATGAAGAGCGCTGTGACGGCGGCGACGACGCGGGTTGTGGAGAACGTCGCCGTTCCGGCCGCGAGCCTGCGGCCGAGACGGGTCGGGGAGATGGCGACCTCGACCCATTCGCCCTCGCGGGCGGTGCCGAGGATGTCGCAGGAGAGGTTGACGGTGACCAGCGGCGTCGGCGGATCGGATTGAACGGCGAGGGCGTGCCCGATCACCACGTCGCCGATCGCGGCGATCACGCCCCCGTGCAGGAGGCCTCGCGCGTTCATTTTGGGGCCTTCGACGGTGAAGCCGGCCCGCAGCGGGTCGGTGGGGTGGCGTTGGAATCCGCCGAGTGCGGTCAGCACGGGGCTGGGCCGGCGCCAGGGAATGAAGTCCTCATTACTCATGTCGCCTCCCGGCGAATCCGTGCAGTGTCGCGGTCACCGTGGAGCGGAAGCGCTGATCGGCCGATCGGGGGGTGCTGCCCAGCAGACCGGACGATTCCAGGCCGATCAGCCCTTGGACGGTGGCGAACAGCCCGATCGCTGCGTCACGCGCCGGCCCGGGGCCCACCACGGCGGTCACCCGCGCGAGGGTGACCTGGTAGATCGCCTCCGCTGCCCGGGTGTCGTGTGCGTCCGGCCGGAACTCGGCGAAGGGGCGCGAGAACATCACCTCGTACAGGTGTGAATGGCGGTGGGCGAACGAACGGACGGTCAGCGCCAGCGCCAGGACGTCGGCCTCGGGATCGTCACCGGTCTCCAGGGCGGCCAGCTCCTGCGCCAGCCGGGCGAACCCCTCAGCGAAGATCGCGCGTACCAGCCCGGCTTTGCCGCCGAACAGTTCGTTGACCGCCGCCAAAGACGAGCCGGCTCCCGCTGCGACCGCGCGGGTCGTCACCGCGGTGCTGCCACCCGCGTCCAGCAGACCTGTCGCGACCGTCAGCAACTCGCGGCGCAACCCCTCGGTGCGGACCTTGCGTCGACCCATACCTCAACGATACCGGATCAATGATCCGCTATACGGACCCGACAGGCCCCGGCCATTCATGAAGCCCACGACAGGAGCGGACAGGGTGCGGGTTCACTCAGCGGCAGCACCTACGACTCAGATCGTCGAAGGGCTACGGTCCTTGGATGACGTGGTTGACCGATGCCCGGAACGCCTACGACGCCATCGCGGCCGGCTACGCCGAGGAGACCCGTGACCTGCTCGACAGGTTGCTTCACGTTCGCGCGGGGGTGGTGCTGTTCGCCGACCTGGTCCGCGCGATCGGCGGCGGGTCCGTCGCCGACGTGGGCTGCGGGCCGGGGCACACCACCGCCCTGCTGCGGGAGCTGGGCGTGGACGCGTTCGGCATCGATCTGTCGCCCGCGATGATCGAGATCGCCCGCCGCGAACACCCCGGCGCGCGGTTCGAGGTCGGGTCGATGACCGACTTGGAGCTCGCCGACGACTCTGTTGCCGGTGTGCTCGCGTGGTGGTCGCTGATCTACATTCCCGACGAGGCGGTACCGGGCGTGCTCAGGCAGTTCCACCGGGTGCTGCGGCCCGGGCGGGGTCCTGGCCGTGGGATTCCACGTAGGTGACGAGTCGATACTCGAGACGACCGGTGACGGCGACCAGTCGACGCAGGTGTACGTGTACCACCGCCAGCCATCCCGCGTGGCCGACTGGCTCCGCGAGGCGGGCTTCACCATCGAAGCACAGCACCTGCTCAATCCCGACCAGACCAAGCCGGGCGCCATCCTGTTCGCCCGCCGACCCGCGGCACCGCCCCGGTAGCCGCCACCAGCCAGACCCGCCGGCCTGCTGGCCACCGCGCCCGCTTGGCGACATGAGAGTTGTCACCGTGACCGTCATGACCCGTGCGAATTTTCTGCGTGCCGGAGCTCCAGGTGGTGAACCGTGCCGTCCTTCGCTCCGCGGGAGGGTAGCGTCAGCG
>NZ_CAACUY010000014.1 GCF_900659615.1 Actinomadura fibrosa
GGTCGCGCGCCGCCACGTCCGGCAGCCGCCCGCGCTGCGCAGCGGCACGGCGGCGCTCGTCGGGCGCGAGGCGCTCACCCTGACCGAGGTGAGCCGCGCGGGCGGGCGGGCGCGGATCGGCGGCGAGGAGTGGACGGCGCGCCCCTACGATCCCGACCTGGTCATCCCCGCCGGACGGCCCGCGGACGTCCTCGCCATCGAGGGGGCCACGGCCCTGCTGTATCCGCTCCCGGGCGCACCGGACGAGGAGTCGCCATGACCGAGATCGCCATCGCCGTCCTCGCCGTCCTCGTGGCGGGGGTGCTCGTCTCGGCGCTGACCGTGATGCGGGCGGTGTGGATCGTCCCGCAGGCGCGGGCGCGCAACGTCGAGCGCCTCGGCCGCTACCACCGGACGCTGGAGCCGGGGATCAGCTACGTCGTGCCGTTCGTGGACCGGGTCAAGGCCCTGATCGACCTGCGCGAGCAGGTGGTCTCCTTCAAGAAGCAGCCGGTGATCACCGAGGACAACGTGGTCGTCCACATCGACACCGTGCTGTTCTTCCAGGTCACCGATCCGCGCGCCGCCGACTACGAGATCGTCGACTACATCAAGGCGATCGAGCAGCTGACCGCGACGACGCTGCGCAACGTCATCGGCACGCTGGACCTGGAGGCCACGCTGACCTCTCGCGACCGGATCAACACGGCGCTGCGCGGCGTCCTGGACGACGCGTCCGGCAAGTGGGGCATCCGGGTGACCCGCGTGGAGATCAAGGCGATCGAGCCGCCGCCGTCCATCAAGGACGCGATGGAGAAGCAGATGCGCGCCGAGCGGGAGAAGCGCGCCGCGATCCTGACGGCGGAGGGGCAGCGGCAGTCGCGGATCCTCACCGCGGAGGGTGAGAAGCAGTCGACGATTCTGCGCGCGGAGGGCGCCAAGCAGGCGGCGGTGCTGGAGGCGGAGGGACAGGCCAGGGCGATCGAGCAGGTCTTCGGGTCGATCCACGCCGCCGATCCCGACCCGAAGCTGCTCGCGTACCAGTACCTCCAGACGCTGCCGAAGCTCGCCGAGGGGCAGGGCAGCACGTTCTGGGTCATCCCGAGCGAGGTGACGACGGCGCTCCAGGCCGTCTCGAAGGCGTTCGGCGGTTCGCTGGACGAGGCCACGTCCGCCCTCGGACGCGCAACGGCGCAAGCCCCGGAGAAGGAGACGTCCGGGGCGGAGGGTTCCGCGTCCGAGTCGCAGCCACGGCGGGCGTCCGCCGTGGAAGTGCCCGCACCGGCCGAGCAGCCGGAACTGTCCGCCGGGGAGCACCCCGTCATGGCGCCCTACGAGCTGCCGCCCGGCGAGGGGTACGCGTCGGCGCGCGGCACGAGCCGGTCCGAGGGCAAGGCGGCGGGCTGACGCTCACCCTCCGTACCGGACACCCCGTGACAATGCGACCGCTACCGGCCAGGACCCGCTGACGCCCCGTCGCCTCGCGCGGCGCGAACTTCCGCATGATCACCCGAGTCGAAGGGGTGCTGACGGACGCGAGCGGGGAGGCCGCCATGGGCACGGGACGCGGAACGGGACGGGCGCTCGTCCCGCTGGGAGGGGCCGTGCTCGCGGCGGTGCTGGCGGTGGGCGGATGCGGCGCGCTCGGCTCCGCCACGGGCGGCGAGAAGCCCGCGGCCCAGCCGTTCACCGTCGCGTTCGGCGGCGATGTGCACTTCGAGGGCGTGCTGCGGACGCGCCTCGACACGTCCCCCGACACCGCGCTGGGGCCGGTGGCCGCCCAGCTGAAGCGGGCCGACCTCGCGATGGTGAACCTGGAGACCGCGGTCACCGCGGGCGGCACCCCGGCGCCGAAGCAGTTCACGTTCCGCGCGCCGCCGGCGGCGTTCCGGGCCCTGCGGTCCGCCGGCGTGGACGTCGCGACCATGGCGAACAACCACGGGATGGACTACGGCGAGGCCGGGCTCCAGGACTCCCTGGCGGCGAGCGGGCAGGCCGGGTTCCCCGTCGTCGGCATCGGCCGGAACGCCGGCGAGGCGTTCCGCCCGCACCGCTTCACCGTCAAGGGCGCCAAGGTCGCCGTCATCGGGGCCACCCAGGTCCTGGACGACAACCTGGTCCTGGCGTGGACGGCGACGCCCTCCAAGGCCGGGCTAGCCTCCGCGAAGGACGCGCCGCGCCTCGTCCAGGCCGTGAAGGACGCCCGCAAGGACGCGGACGTCGTCATCGTGGACCTGCACTGGGGGCAGGAGCTCAACCAGTGCGCCACCCCCGTCCAGCGGCAGCTTGCCGCGCAGCTCGCCGACGCTGGCGCGGACGCGATCGTCGGCAGCCACGCGCACGTCCTCCTCGCGGGCGGCTACCTGAAGGGCAAGTACGTCCACTACGGCCTCGGCAACTTCGTGTTCTACAACTCCTCCGGGCGGACGGCGCAGAGCGGCGTCCTCACGCTGACCTTCGACCCGCGGGCGAAGGGCAGCCGCGTGACCCGCGCCGACTGGGCCCCGGCCGAGATCGCGGACGGGATCCCGCAGCCGCTCACGGGCGCGGCGGCCCAGCAGGCCCGCACCGGGTGGGAGGCCCTGCGCCGCTGCGCCGACGTGAAGCCGTCCGCCGCCTGACCGTGGTTTCACGTGAATCCTTCGACGGCCCCACGGCCCGCCCTGCGGATCGTCTCGCGGGGTGCAGGTCGCGGCCGCGCAAGCCATGGCGAGGCATGGCTTCGGCCATGGCATGCTTGGCCGAGCCGAAAAGGGAGGTCGGATGCGCGGTAACACGGTCGCGATGGCCGCGGTCGCCGGGGTGGCGGCGCTGGTCGCGGCGGCGTGCGGCGGTTCGGGCGACCCCGAGGCGAAGGGCGCGACCTCGCCGGCCGCGACGTCCGCCCCCGCCCGGGGCGGAGGCGGGACGGAGCCGTCCACCGCCGCGAAGCAGCCGATCATCATCGCCTTCGGCGGCGACACCCACTTCGAGGGCTCGCTGCGGTCGCGGCTCGCCAACCCGAGGACCGCGCTCGGCCCGGTCGCGAAGACGCTGCGCGGCGCCGACCTCGCCATGGTCAACCTGGAGACGGCGATCACCACGGGCGGGACGCCCGCGCCCGGCAAGGAGTTCACCTTCCGCGCCCCGCCGTCCGCGCTGACGGCGCTGAAGGGCGCGGGCGTGGACGTGGCGTCCATGGCGAACAACCACGGCATGGACTACATGGAGGGCGGGCTCCGCGACTCCCTCGCGGCGATCAGGAAGAGCGGCTTCCCCATCGTCGGCATCGGCAAGAACGCCGACGCCGCGTACCGCCCGTACCGCACCACGGTGAAGGGCAACCGCATCGCGATCGTCGGCGCCACCCAGGTCCTGGACGACAACCTGATCGAGGCGTGGACGGCGACCGGCTCCAAGGGCGGCCTCGCGTCCGCGAAGGACGTGCCCCGGATGGTGCAGGCGGTGAAGGAGGCCCGGCAGGGCTCGGACATCGTCATCGTGCACCTGCACTGGGGGCAGGAGCTGAAGGCGTGTCCGCTGCCGCGGCAGCAGGAGCTCGCCAGGCAGCTCGTCGCGGCGGGCGCGGACATCGTCGTCGGCGGGCACGCGCACGTCCCGCTGGGCGGCGGCTACATGAACGGCAAGTACGTCCACTACGGCATGGGCAACTTCGTGTTCTCGTCCGCCAACGGGCAGACGGCGAACTCGGGCGTGCTGCTGCTGCGCGTCCAGAACGGCAAGGTCACCGCGGACAAGTGGAAGCCCGCCCGCATCTCCGGCGGCCTCCCGATCCCGCTGACCGGCGCGGCCGCGGCGTCCGAGGCGAAGCGCTGGAACGGCCTCCGCGCCTGCACCGGCCTCAAGGCCCGCCCCTAGGCCGGGCCACCCCGCGCTGGACTCTCCCATAAGGGGAGAGGGCAGGCTGGGCCCGTGAGCGACGATCTCCTGCCCATCGGGCGCTTCGCCCGGCTGTGCCGCCTGAGCGTGAAGCAGCTGCGGCACTACGACGACCTGGGCCTGCTGGTCCCCGCCCGGGTCGATCCGGCGTCCGGCTACCGGTACTACCGGCCCGCGCAGGCGCGGGACGCCCTGTCGATCGGGCTGCTCCGGTCGCTGGACGTGCCGCTGCCGATGGTGGGGCCTACAGCGTGAGCGTGGGCGCGCTCTTCGCGGTGCTGGGCGCGCTCGGCGCGCCGATGGTCCCGCTGGAGGGGCGCTGGTGGATCGAGGACGAGCGGTCGCCGTTCGAGGTCCCGCGCGAGGAGTGGTGGTGGCACCTCTTCGTCCGCCTCCCCGACGAGACGGAGCCGGGCGCGGTCGACCGTGCCCGGGAGGAGGTGCGGCCGGGGGTGCCCGCCGCCGCGCGCGTGCAGGAGGTGATGTTCACGGAAGGGCGCTGCGTGCAGGTGATGCACCACGGCGCCTTCGCGGACGAACCGGCCACCCTCGCCCGCATGGACGCGCTGATGCGCGCCGAAGGCCTGACCGTGAACGGCCTCCACCACGAGATCTACCTGACGTCCCCGGACGAGACGGACCCGGCGAAGATCCGCGCGATCCTCCGCCAGCCCGTCCGCCCGGGGCGACCGGTCAGTGGGGGATCCCCGTTCAGCTGAGGGTCTGCTCGCTGTGCGTCCGGCTCCGGGAAGGCATCTCGACAAGACGGACGCACAGCATGGCCAGGGCGAATCCGACCAGGCCGTAGGTGATCGAGTAGGACGGGACGACACCGCCGTCGTCATTGACCAGGCCGTTCAGTTCCATGGGCAACGTCTCGCCCGGTGAGCCCGCCGCCTGGACGGCGAGCAGGCCGATCGCCGGGACGGCGGCGATCGCCAGCAGGGCGCAGGCGCGGCGGGTCTCGCGGGTCCGCGCCAGAACCGCGACGGCGAGGACGGCGGCCACCAGCACTCCGGCCAGTTGCAGCCGGCCCCAGCCGGCGACGTCGTGCAGGAAGCGATCCGCGGGCACGTCCGTGGAAGTGAGCGGGTACCTGAAGAGCAGGGTGAAGGCCTGGCGGCAGGAGATCGCGGCGAGGACGGCCGCCGTCGCCGCAGCGCAGGCGACGGGGGCCCGACCCAGGACGCGGGCGCCGTGGCGCGGCCCGGGGGAGGCGACGAGGGACGCGGTGGCCAGGAGCGCGAGCGGAAGCGCCGTGCCCGCCGTGGAGGCCGCCAGCGAGCCGAACACGCGGTCGTCGAAGACCTCGCCGTAGCCGGCGAGGACGATCTGGGCGCCGGTGACCGCGCAGGCGGCGCGGGCGGCGGCGCGCCGCCTGCCGCGCCAGGCCAGGACGGCGATGGCGGCCCAGGCCAGCCAGTACGGTCCGCTGCCGAAGTGGGCGGCCAGCACGTGCGGCGTCGACCAGGCGCGGGGCGCGTGCGCGGCGAGCGATGCCATGGCCGGGATGTCGGCGGCGAACCGGACGCCGTCGGCCAGCAGCTGGAGCATCGCCAGGAACCCGGCGACGGCGAGGCCCGCGGGCCAGGCGGACGGGCCGTCGCCGCTGGCGGCGTTCCGCAGCCGGATCCGGATCGCGCCGGTCAGCAGGTCGGCGGTGTCGGCCGGGGACGGGCGCGTCTGCCCGGGCCGTGCGGCCGACAGCAGGACGTCCAGCATCTCGCGCTCGTGGACGGCGCGGTGGGCGGCCGGGTACCAGGCCAGCAACCGGCGGTAGCGGTCTTCGAGCGTGCTCACAAAAGTCCCCCTGGGAAGTGAGGCCCGGTGAAGGCCGGGGCGAAGAGGGCGGAGGCGGCGCCGCCCAGGCGCGGGCGGGCGGCCAGCCGGCGGGCCGCGGTCTCGGTGCGGCGGCGCAGCGCGTCCACCTCGGCGGCGAGCGCGGCGGCGCCGTCGTCGGTGAGGCGGTAGTAGCGGCGCAGCCGGCCGTCGACGACCTCCTCGCGGTCGGCGGCGATCAGCCCCTCGGCCCGCAGCCGGTCGAGCGCCGCGTACAGGGTGCCGGCGCGCATGCGGATCCGCCCGGCCGAGATGCCCTCGATGTCGGTGATGATCCCGTAGCCGTGCTGGGCGCCGTCGGCCAGCGCGGTCAGGATCAGGAACGTCGGTTCCTGCATCGCCCTACTCATGCGATCTTTATATATCGATCATCTGACCATGGCAAGCGCGGCACTCGATCCCGGACCGAACGGGACCGGACCCCGCTGAGCCGTTCTGCGGGCGGCTGGACAGCGGGTCTCAGCGGCGTAGGTTCTCGTTCAAGGAGCACCTACGAACGGCGGGGTGAGCGCGATGCGGGACTTCCGTGTGACGTCGGGTGAGATCGAGCTGGCCGTCCGGGAGCGCGGCGAGGGGAACCGGCCCACGGTGGTCCTGATCCACGGCTATCCCGACACGGGCGCCGTGTGGGACGAGGTGGCCGAGCTCCTCGCCGCCCGGTTCCACGTCGTCGCCTACGACGTCCGCGGCGCGGGCGCGTCCACGAGCCCGGACGACCCGCTCGACTACCGGCTGGAGGCGCTCGTCGACGACCTCGAAGCCGTCCTGGACGAGGCCGCCGGCGGCGAGCCCGTGCACCTGGTCGGGCACGACTGGGGGTCGCTCCAGGGCTGGGAGGCCGTGATCGGCGACCGGCTGCGCGGCCGGATCGCGTCGTTCACCTCGATCTCGGGGCCCGACCGGCGGCACATGGCCCGCTGGGTCCGCGAGTCGCTCCGGTCCGGGCCGCGCGGCGTCGCGGAGGTCCTCGGCCAGGCACGCCGCAGCGTCTACATGCCGGTGTTCATGGCGCCGCGCGCGGGCGAGCTCGCGGCCCTGCTGCTGCCCGCCGGGTTCGCGCGCGGGATGCGGTGGCGGGAGGGCGCCGAGCCGCGCCCCGGCCACCCGGCGGGGACGCTCGCCCGCGACGCCCGCAACGGGCTCGGCCTGTACCGGGCCAACATGCGGCGCGCCGGGCTCCCGTCCGGCGAAGGGCGAACGGACGTGCCCGTCCAGCTCATCGTCCCGACCAGGGACCGGTACGGCTCGCAGCCGCTGCTGCTGTCCGCGCGGGGCCCGGTGTCCCGGCTGTACGTGCGGCGCGTCCCCGCCGGGCACTGGGTGGCGCGCAGCCACCCGGACCTCGTCGCCCGCTGGATCGCCGAGTTCGTCGAGCACATCGACGGCGGGCCGGAGACGGCCGGGCTCGCGCGCGCCCGCGCCGCCGGGCAGCCGGGCAAGGAGTTCGGCGGCGACCTCGTCGTCGTGACCGGCGGGGGCAGCGGCATCGGCCGCGCCACCGCCGCCGCGTTCGCCGCGGCCGGTGCCCGCGTCGTCGTCGCGGACGTCGACGAGGGCGCCGCCAAGCGCACCGTGGACGAGATCGGCGTGGCCGGCGGCGAGGCCCACCTCTACCGGGTGGACGTGTCCGACGCGGAGGGGATGGAGCGGTTCGCGCACTACGTCCGCGACACGTTCGGCATCCCCGACATCGTGGTGAACAACGCGGGCATCGCCATGGCGGGCTCCCTGCTGGAGACCGGCGAGGAGGACTGGGCGCGCATCCGCTCGGTCAACCTGGACGGCGTCTACCGCGGCTGCCGCCTGTTCGGCCGGCAGATGGCGGAGCGCGGCGAGGGCGGCCACCTGGTCAACGTGGCGTCGATGGCCGCGTTCGCCCCGACCGCCGACATGGCCGCCTACACCGCCACCAAGGCCGCCGTGCTGAGCCTGAGCGAGTGCCTGCGGCTCGACATGGACCGCCACGGCGTCGGCGTGACCGCGGTCTGCCCCGGCATCATCAACACCCCGATCGCCGGGAACACCCGCTTCGTCGGCATGGACGCCGGGACGGGCGAGGAGTTGCAGGCCCGGTCCGCCCGGCTGGTCGAGCGGCGGAACTACCCGCCGGAACGGGTCGCGCGGGCGATCCTGCGGGCCGTCCGGCGGGACGCGGCGGTCGTGCCCGTCGCCCCGGAGGCCCGTGCCGCCCGCGCCCTCGCCCGCGTCTCCCCGTCCGCGAACCGGGCCCTGGCCCGCCTCGGCCGCCGCGCCGGCGACCGCGTGCGCGACCGGATGGCGGAGCAGCGCGGTCAGCGGTAGCGGACGGAGGCCAGCGCCGACAGCAGGGCCGCGCCGACCATGCACGCCCAGCCCTCCCGGAAGTCGGCGAGGGCCGGCGCGGCCGTGCCGCCGAGCAGCGCCGTCAGCGCGGCGACGCCCAGCGCGGAGCTGATCTGCCGCGCCATCATCAGCACCGCCGACCCGAGCGACAGCCGGTCGGCGGGCAGCGTCGCGGCCGAGCCGAACAGCGGCGGCTGGAGCAGCGCCGTGCTGGCGCCCGCCAGGATGCCGCCGGGCGCGAACATCAGCCAGTAGGACGGCTCGGACGACGCGGCGACCGCCCACCAGCCGCACCCCACGGCCAGCGTGAGGCCGCCCAGGACGGCCGAGGCCCGCCCTCCGATCCGCGCGACGACCCGTCCGGACAGCGGCGAGAGCAGCACGCACGCGAGCGGGATCGGCGCGATGCCGAGCCCGGCCCGCACCACCGAGTAGTGCCACACCTCCGTGAAGTACAGGGTCGCCGCCAGCAGCGACGCCGCGAATACCAGGTAGTAGAGGAAGACCCCGGACACCGCCACCGCGAACCGCCGGTGCCGGAACAGGTCGAAGCCGATCACCGGGTTCGGATGCCGCCGCATGTGCCGCACGCCGAGGACCGCGAGCACGGCGAACGCGCCGGCCGCGTACGGGGTGAACGGCCAGCCCGTCCCCTGGACGATCGCGGTGGTCAGCGCGGTCGCGGCGCCGAGCACGAGCGCCGACCCCGGCAGGTCGAGCCGCTGCCGCGCGCGCTTCGGCGTGTCCGGAAGCAGCCGCCGTCCCGCCACGATCGCGAGGACGGTCACGGGCACGTTGATCAGGAAGATCCACCGCCAGCCCGCGATCAGCAGCAGGCCGCCGAGCACCGGCCCGCAGCTCGCGCCGAGCGCCGCCACCGCCGTCCAGACGCCCATCGCCGTCGGATGCTCCCGGCTCGGGAAGGCGGGCAGCGCCAGCCCGAGCGACGTCGGGACCAGCACCGCGGCGGCCGCCGCCTGCACCACCCGCGCCGCGATCAGCACGCCCAGCGTCGGCGCCGCCGCGCACGCCGCCGACGCCAGCCCGAACAGCGCCATCCCGGCCAGGAAGCTCTTCTTGCGGCTCGTGTCGTCCGCGAGCCGCCCCGCCGGGACGAGCAGCGCCGCCAGCACGATCGTGTACGCGTTCAGCACCCACGACACCCGCGGCAGCGCCGGGTCCCCGAACGACGAGGACATCGCGGGGAACGCGACGCTCACCGCGAACAGGTCGAGCATCGCGAGGAACTGGGCGGCCGAGGCGACCGCGAGCACGAGCCACCGCCCCCGGCCCGCCGGGACGCGGACGGCGGTCCGCTCCAACGTCGGTGAAGTCATGCGTCCATGCTCCGAGCGCGCCGCCGCGCCCACGAGTGGCAGGAATGACAATGTGCGCTAGATTTCTGCCATGTCGATTCCGGACATGTCCCTCCGTTCGCTCGCCGTGCTCGTCGTCGAGAGCGCCCCGGTCTTCGAGGTCGCCATCCCCTGCCAGGTCTTCGGCACGCCGCCGCCCTCCCACACCGGGCCCTGGTACGACGTGCGGCTCTGCGCCGACGGCTCGCCGTCGCTGCGCGGCTCGTCCGACCGGGAGGACCTCGCCGGGCTGTTCCGGATCACCGCGCCGCACGGCCTGGACGCGCTCGCGTCGGCCGGCACCGTGATCGTCCCCGGCGCCGGCGACGTCGAGGGCGATCCCGCGCCCGCGGTGATCGACGCCCTCCGCGCCGCGCACGCCCGCGGCGCCCGCATCGTCTCGCTCTGCTCCGGCGCGTTCGTCCTCGCCGCGGCGGGCCTCCTCGACGGCCGCCGCGCCGCCCTCCACTGGAGGCACGCCGCCCTCCTCGCGGAGCGCTTCCCGGCCGTCGAGGTGGACCCGGCCGTCCTCTACATCGACGACGGCGACCTGCTCACCAGCGCGGGCCAGACCGCGGGCATCGACCTGTGCCTCCACCTCATCCGCCAGGACCTCGGCGTCGAGGCCGCCAACGCCGTCGCCCGGCACATGGTCGTCCCGCCCCACCGCACGGGCGGCCAGGCCCAGTTCGTCGAGACGCCCCTGCCGCCCCGCCGCGACGACGGCCTCGGCCCCGTCCTGCAATGGGCGCTGACCCAGCTGCACCGCCCGCTGACGACCGCGGAGCTCGCCGCCCGCGCGGGCCTCACCGGCCGCACGCTGATCCGCCGCTTCCACGCCGAGACGGGCACGACGCCCCTCCGCTGGCTCCTGGCCCAGCGCGTCATCCGCGCCCGCGGCCTCCTCGAATCGACCGACCTGCCGATCGACCTGGTCGCGGAGAGATGCGGCCTGGGCACCGCGCCCAACCTGCGCGCCCATTTCGCCCGGGAAGTGGGCGTGAGCCCCAGCGAGTACCGCCGCACCCACCGCCTGACACCAGCCCACTAGCGCGCATGTCTACTCGCCCAGCGCGCGCGGCGATCCGCTAGCGCCCTCTTATTCGCTGGCGTGCTCGGCGACCTGTCGAAGCAACTCGACCAATTGCTCACGTTGCTCCGGGGTGAGCCAGCCGAAGAGGCGCTCGCCCACGTCCCCGGTCACCTCGCGCCCGCGGCCGAGGACCCGCAGGCCCTCCTCCGTGAGGACGACCGAGTAGGCCCGCCGATCCTCCGGCGCCCGCTCGCGCCGGACGAGCCCGCCGTCCTCCAACCCGTCGACGATCCGCACCATCGTGGACTTGTCGATGCCCGTCAGATCGGTGAGCCTCCGCTGGCTGACCGGCCCGTACGTCTCCAGGGCGGCGAGCATCGCGAACTCCCGGACCTCGATCCCGAGCGGCCGCAGCCCCGCGTTCATGGCCGCCCTGCTCCCCTGGTGCGCGGTGGCCAGCAGCAGGCCGAGCCCCAGATGGCGTCCGGCGGCGTCGCCGTCCCCGGCCAGGATCCGTTCGAGCAGGTCGTCCAGCATGGCCCCATGGTAGGCCCGGCTGATATAGTCTCATATGAGACGTTCTCATCTAGAACATTGTGGGCGGCACCGCGATGACCGATGGGAGACGCACCATGCCCGAACTGACCCGCCGCACCGCCCTCCGGGCGTCCGGCCTGATGGCGGCCGCCGCCGCACTGCCCGCCACGGCGGCGGCCCCGGCCGAGGCCCGGACCCGCACCGGCCGCATCGACACCCACCACCACGCCGTCCCGCCCAAGATGCGCGAATGGGCGATCGAGCAGGGCATCCTCCCGCCCACGGGCGGACCGTCCTGGGCGCAGTGGACCTTGCCCAGCACCCTCGCCACCATGGACGCCAACGGCATCGCCGCCGGAGTGGCGTCAGCCCCCGTCCCCGCCGAGATCTTCCTGAACCGCGCCGTCGCCGAGTCGGGCGTACGGATCTGCAACGAGTCCCTCGCCGAACTGACCCGCGACCACCCGACCCGGTTCGGCTTCTTCGCGAACGTGGCGATGCTCCACCCCGACCTGGCCCTCCGCCAGATCGCGTACGCCCTCGACGAGCTCGGCGCGGACGGCGTGCTCCTCAACACCTCCGCCGACGGCCACTACCTCGGCGACCGCATGTTCGAGCCCCTCTTCGCCGAGCTGGACCGCCGCCGCGCCGTCGTGTTCACCCACCCGTTCGGCCCCAAGGGCAACATCGAGGTCCCCGGAGTGGGCGACTCGCTCGCCGACTTCCTCCTCGACACCACCCGCACCGCGCTCAGCCTCATCGCCGCCGGCACTCTGGACCGCCACCCCAACGTGTCGATCATCCTGTCCCACGCCGGCGGCTTCCTGCCCTACATGGCCGGACGCGCCGAACGCTGGGGCCGCGAGGACGACGGACCCGACCCACGCGCGATCCGACGCGCCCTCCGGCGCTTCTACTACGACACGGCCCTGCCCATGTCCCCGTACGCCACCCCGTCCCTCCTCGCCGCCGCCGGTCCCGACCGCGTCCTGTTCGGCACCGACTGGCCCGCGAACTCGTCCCGCGAGGTGTCCCTCAACACCCGCGCCTTCGACAAGGACCCGGCCCTCGACTCCCGCACCCACCGAGCCATATCCCGAGGAAACGCCCTGCGCCTCCTCCCCAACCTCCCAAAGCGCCTCCGCTGGCCAATTCGCCCGATGTCTCAGGTGGGCCGCAGTCGATCTCGGTAAGGTCTCCGGCCGGACATCGACGAAAGGTGGCTCATCATGCAGAGGCCGGGAACGCCGGACGAACTGCTCGATCCAGCGGAGTTATGGGCACGCGGCGGCACGGTGGCGGCGATCGAGGCCGCCGCGCTGGTGTCGCGCGACTTCTCCGGGTGCTACTCCGTCCACGCCGACGGCGTCACATGGGACGACAGCGGCGGCAACGAATGGACGCTCTCGCTGCTCGACGGCGGCCGGGCCGTCCTGTACGGCTGCGATCACGAGGGGAGCTGGACGCGGTTCCGGGAGCCGGAGCTGGATCTGCTGGAAGGCGCGCCCGACTGGCTCCCGCTGGATCGGCTCACCCCCATGCAGCGCGGCGCCGAGCTCGGGTTCGTCTACTGGTACGACGGCGTATGGCATCGCGTCGACTATCCGGCCGACGTCAAGGACGACGGCCTCGGCTCCACGGTGGGAGAGATCGTGGACATGGAGGAACTCGCGGACTACGTCGCGTACTACCTCGTGGGAGATGAGTGGGGCGGCGGAGGAAGAGAGGAGGTGGGGGAGGTGCTTGAGGGCATGATCCGCCAGGCGCGGGACCGCGCTCTGTCCGCCCAGAGCTTCGCGTGGCTGAGCGACGGCATGGAGCCGGACGTCGCCGCCGCGCTTGACGTCGCCGCCGCCGCGAGGCTCACCGGTGGGGCGGGGAGCGCGGGCTGACGCGCGGTCCGCGAGCGCCGGTCGCGGACGCAGGCACGAATTCAAGGCGTCTGCCTGTCACATCCCGCCGGGCCGTTTCGTCAGGGTGGTGACGCTCGACCCGAGACAGGGAGATCACCATGGAAGCTCGTTTCGACTACTACGGCACCGCCGGCGCGGCCCAGCTCATGAAGCACTTCCAGGCGGCGGGCAAGGTCGTGTCGGACTCGGCGCTGCCGATCGCGACGCAGCACCTGATGGAGATCCGCGCGAGCCAGATCAACGGCTGCGGCGTCTGCACCGACATGCACACCAAGGACGCCGCGCACGCGGGCGAGACGCAGGACCGCCTCAACCTGGTCGCGGCCTGGCGTGAGGCCACGGTCTTCACCGACGCCGAGCGGGCCGCGCTGGAACTCACCGAGGAGGGCACGCGCGTCGCCGACGGCGCCGGCGGCGTCAGCGACGAGGTGTGGGCGAACGCCGCCAAGCACTACGACGACGAGCAGCTCGCCGCCATGGTGTCCCTCATCGCCGTGATCAACGCCTGGAACCGCCTCAACCTGATCACCAGGCAGCCCGCCGGCGGGTACAAGCCCGGCCAGTGGGGCTGACCGACGCTCAGCCCCCGGCGGCCACGACCGTCGCCGCCAGCGCCGTCCGGTGATCCTTCGTCCAGGGCGGGCCGAGCGTCGCGCGCGGCCCGTGGAGGACGTCGTCCGCCCGTCCGGCCAGGATCCGGGCCGCTCGGCTCTCGACGTCCTTGGCCTCGTAGAGGTGGACGGCCCAGCCGCGGGCGCGGGCGGCCTCGGCCAGGACCTGGCGGTACATGACCGAGTCGGCCCGCGCCTCGTACGGCACCCGTCGCTGGACGGCGATGTCGTCCGGGAAGTCCGGCGGCCAGGACCGGAGCGAGATCGAGACGATCGGCTCGGGCAGGGCGGCGGCGAGCCCGTCCAGCGCGGCCGCGGTCGCCCGGGCCGCCGACGCCCGCACCCGGGCCACGAGGTCCGCGGCCGCCGCGTCGTCGAGGGGCTTGCCCTCGTGGTGGACGGGCGCCGTCGCCGTCCCGGGCTCGACCAGGTCGATGCGCCGGCGGTCCACGACGCGGTGGTCGGCCGAGGCGGTGACGGCCACGGCCCAGCCGAGGTGATGGGCTATCCCCACGCGCATGGTCCGAGTATGCCCCCGGCTCGGGGCCGTCGGTCAGCGGGAGCGGAAGGTGCGGCGGAGGTCGTCCACCCAGGCGCCGGGGACCTCCCAGGGGATGAAGTGGCCGCCGCGGTCGTGGGCGGTCAGGTTGACGTGGTTGTACCAGGCGGCGCGGTCGCTGGACAGCCAGTTCTCGACGCGCTCCTCGGTCGTGGCGACGCCGGGCGGGTTCTCGTAGCCGACGAACGTGATGCCGGTGGGGGCCTCGATGGCGGGACGGCGGTCGTGGGACGGCGTCCACGGGTAGCGGTTCGCGTTGGCGTAGTACCGGATCGAGGTGCCGATGGCGTTGTTCGCCCAGAAGATGGTGGCGTGGGTGAGCAGGTCGTCCTTGGAGAAGACGTTCTCCACGTCGCCCTGGTCGTCGCTCCAGGAGGACCAGCGTTGCAGGAGCCAGGCGAGCAGCCCGACCGGTGAGTCGCCGAGGCCGTAGGCGAGGGTGTGCGGTTCGAGAACGTGGACGGCCAGGTGGACGGCGAAGCGGCGCTCCCAGGCGACGATCTGCTCGTGTATCGGCCGGGGCAGGCCCTCCGGGATGGGGTTGCCGCCGCTGAGGTCCCAGCTCCGGTCGCCGTTGAAGAAGTCCAGCTTCAGGCCGGAGCCGACGTGGATGCCGAGCAGCTCGGAGGCGTACTTGTGGCCGAGCTGGCCGGTGACGAGGGCGCCGACGTCGCAGCCCGCGGCGGCGTACCTCGCGTGCCCGAGGACGCCGGTCATGAGCGCGTGCCAGAGGTCGGCGACCTTCCAGAAGTTCATGTCCGCCCGGTCCGGCGGCAGCGGGGTCGAGAACCCGAAGCCGGGCAGGGACGGCACGATGACGTCGAACGCGTCGGCGGGGTCGCCGCCGAAGGCCGCGGGGTCGGCGAGCGGGTCGACGACCTTGCTCCAGTGCCAGAAGGTCCACGGCCAGCCGTGCGTGAGGATGAGCGGCGTGGGCGCGGGCCCGGCGCCCGGCCTGCGCATTAAGTGCACCGGGACGCCCTGGACGTCCACCCGGTAGTGCTCGTAGGCGTTGATCGCGGTCTCGGCGGCGCGCCAGTCGTACTCGCCGAGCCAGTACTCGGCGAGTTCCTGGAGGTGGGAGCGGCGGACGCCGTAGAACCCGTCGTCGTCGGGGAGGGCGGGCCAGCGGGTGAGGCGCAAGCGTGCCCGCAGGTCGTCGAGGACGGCGTCCGGGACGTGGATCGGTGCTGGCTCCAGCGGGAAGCACGACGAGGCGGCCATGCCCCGCAATGTATCACTAGCTTAAATAAATTGCTTATGTAATACCGGGATGCGGGCCGGACGCCGTGGCGCGCCGACGCGGGGGCGCGCCACGGCGGGGTCCGGTCAGGCGTCGCTGTCGGCGGGCTCGATCAGGCCCATGGAGACGGGGAAGTCGGCGATGAAGCGGGCGGCCTCGGGCGTGGGCGCCTCGTCGGCCATCTCCGCGACGGTCGACAGGATCAGGTCGCGGTCGGCGTCGGAGTGGCCGTCCAGCGTGAAGGCGATGAGTTCGAGCTGGCGGACGGCGTCGTCCGCGTTGATCGCGTCATCGTCGGCGCTCTCGAAGAACCAGGCGAGGTCGACGATGAGCTTGATCAGGTCGCGGGTGAGTTCGGGGGAGGCCATGCCCCCATCCTTCCGGAAAGTCCGTCTGGAGCGCACGTTTCCGGAGCGAACCGCCCGGTTGCCCCCGGCGGGGACGACACGGACGGGACGCGGGCGGCGATCCGGGCGGAGTTCGCGTCCCGGAAAAGGCCGGGGAAAAGGGAAGCCGCTCGGCGCGCAATATGTGGCCTTCTGTGCCACATGTCGTCATGACATGCGGGCCGGATGGATTCCGCCTCCCCTTGTGCGGGCCGCTAGAATTCCGCGTTAATCGGCCGGACGGGGGGACGCGGATGGGAATGGACGAGGTCGTCAGGCAGTTGCGGTTGGCGATCCATGACGCCCAGGTCGCTTTCGACTGCATCGGCCTCGGCGCGGTGGAAAGGGCGCACGACGCCATGATCACCGCCAAGGCGGCGCTGGACGCGGCCGAGACCGTGCTGCACCACGATCTGGAGCGCTTTCCGCTCACCGAGCTGGCGGGCGAGGGCGCGAAGGTGATGGCCGCGATCGCCGATTAGCCGCCCCTCCCGGTCCGGGAACCGGGCGAGGTTGGAGTTTCCTCCGGGTGCCAGTGGGAAATCTGCCAGCGTGAGCAATGGAGACGGTGCCGCATGACGATCGTGCTGGAGATGACCCTGCCGCGCAGCGCCGAGAGCGCGCCCCTGGTGCGGCACGCGCTCGACGCCTCCCTGTGCGGGCTGGGCGTCACGTCCGACGTCCGCGCCGACATCGCGCTGGCGCTGGGCGAGGCGTGCGCGAACGTGATCAAGCATGCGGCGGCGGGCAGGGAGTACGAGGTCCGGGCCAGGGTGGAGGGGGAGCGCTGCGTCGTCGAGGTCATCGACGGCGGCGCGGGCGGCATCGAACCGTGGGACGCGGGGCCGACGTCCGGCAGGAGCCGGTCCGTGGCCGATTCCGCGGCGTGGGACGGCGGAGAGGCGCCCGTCACGGCCGAATCGGGGCGGGGGCTGCAATTGATGCGCGCGTTCACCGACGAGTTCCACGTCGCCGATCGCGTTTCCCGGAACGGCGCGATCGTCCATTTCGAGAGAATGCTGGCGAGCTGATCGGAAAAGCCGGGGCACGCCGTCCGGCCGGGTCGCTTCGGCGGCCCGCCGCGGTTCCGGTATCGTCCAGGAAGATCTCCACGCGGATCGGGAGCGGCCGTGGACTTCAGCGTGCACCAGCGCCGGTACGGCGACCATACGATCGTGGCCGTCGCGGGCGATATCGACGTCGAGACGAGCCCGCGGCTGCGCGAATTCCTCATCGGCCTCGTCGACGACGGCGCGCGCCATCTCGTGATCGACCTCGGCGGTGTCACCTTCCTGGACTCCACCGGGATCGGCGTCATGATCGGCGTCCTGCACCGGCTGCGGGCCGCCAACGGGACGATGTCGTGCGCGGGCGGCTCCACGGCCGTCCGCAGCGTGTTCCGGGTCACCCAGCTCACGCGGGTGTTCGCGCTGCACGACTCGCTCGACCAGGCACTGCTGCCCGCCCACTGATTCTGTCTTTTGGGCGGGAGCCCTGGAGGTCTGGGGGTCCACCCTCAGGAGTTGCGCTGTCCTTCGGGCGCGAGCC
Organism: Actinomadura fibrosa; assembly: GCF_900659615.1. Taxonomy (GTDB): domain Bacteria; phylum Actinomycetota; class Actinomycetes; order Streptosporangiales; family Streptosporangiaceae; genus Spirillospora; species Spirillospora fibrosa. Next base: position 17,205 of record NZ_CAACUY010000014.1, read on the forward strand.
CTTGCGGACCGGCGGGCCGTCCCCGGCGCCAAGGCACCGCGTCGCCGAACCGGTCTCCCGCGAGGTCCGCGGACCGCTACCGTTGCGGTACGCCGGCGACGGCGCGGGCCGTTCGCCCCGATCGGCACCGGACGAGGGGCAGGCGAGAATGTGCTCAGGCGAGCATGGAGAACGAGCCGCCATCGGTCTCCGGCTTGGACGCCGCCTCGTGGAACTCCGCGAGGCCCCACAGCAGCGCGTCCCGCGCCGGGGCGGGCATCAGCTCCAGCACCAGCGCGAGCTCCTCGCGCCGCTGGACGCGGAGCCGGTGCAGCAGCGCCTCCCCGTCGGGCGACAGGCGCACCGACACCTCCCGGCGGTCCCGCCCGGGGTCGCGCAGCAGCAGCCCGGACGCCTCCAGGCGGTCGCAGAGCCGGCTCGCCGACGACACCAGCGCGCCCAGCTCGGCCGCGAGGCTGCTGATGTTGACCGCCCCGCGCTCCAGCACGAAGAGGGCGCGCAGCTGGGTGGACGGCACCGGCACGTCGGCGGCGTTGTGGGGGCGCGACCACACGTTCATGAGCGTCGACGCCGCGTCGTCCAGGATCGCCGCGGACTCCGCGGCTCCCTGACCCGGCGTGGCGACCATGCCCTCCACTGTTACACACCACGTCCCGGTCGGCATCTCATGGCCCGCGGCGGAACGGCGGCCGCGTGCGGGGGGCCGCGCGCCGGAACGGGGGCGTGATGCCCCGGTCACCGGGCGGAACCGGCCCGTTCCAGGCCCTTGAGCAGGCGATCTGGGCCGCGGAGCCGCACGAGCTCGTCGGCGCCGTCGCCGATCTGATCGGACGGCACGCGGGCGCGGCGGCGATCGAGATCTCGCTGATCGACTACCGGCACGCGGTGCTCGTCCCCGCGACGCCGGGCGGGCAGCCCGTCCGGCTCGACACGGACGCCGCCGGGCGGGCGTTCGCCGCCCAGCGGACGACCGAGGAGCCGGACGGGCGCCTCGGCGGGCGGCGCGTCCACCTCCCGCTGACCGTGCGGGGCGAGCGCCTCGGGATCCTGACCGCCCGGTTCCGGGAGGGCGACCCGCGACCGGCCTGGCTGGAGGCGGTCGTGGACGTGCTCGCCCGCGCGGTGAAGATCGCCGAGGGGGAGACGGACCTGTACCGGCGCATCCGGCGGCGGACGCGGCTGACGCTGGCCGCCGAGATGCAGTGGGACCTGCTGCCGCCGACCTCCTGCCGCACGGCGGCGTTCTCCCTCGCGGGGCAGCTCGAACCCGCGTACGCGGTGTGGGGCGACAACTTCGACTGGGCCGCGTCGGAGGAGTGCCTGACGCTGACCGTCAGCAACGGGATGGGCTCGGGCACGGAGGCGGCGGCGCTCACCCATCTCGCGATCAGCGCGCTGCGGAACGCGCGGCGGTCCGGCAGCGACATCGCCGAGCAGGCCGCCCTCGCCGACCAGGCCCTCTTCGCCCAGTACCGGGGCGAGCGGAACGTGCCGACGCTGCTGCTCGACTTCGAGCTGATCGGCGGCCGCGTCCGGGTGGTCGACGCGGGTTCGCCGCGGATCTACCGGCTGCGCGGCCACGTCACCGAGGCGATCGGCTTCGAGGCGCAGCTCCCGCTCGGCATGTTCGGCGACACCCTCTACGCCGTGGAGCACTTCACCGTCGAGCCGGGAGACCGCCTCGTCATCGTCAGCGACGGCGTCCACGCCGCCCGGTCGCCGGACGGCGAGGAGTTCGGTGCCGGGGCGCTGCTGAAGGCCCTGCGGGAGACGCGCCTCCAGGAGCCGCCGGAGGCCGTCCGGACGGTGATCAGGCAGTTCGTCGACCACCATGCCGGCGGTGAGGCCGCCGACGACGCGGTGATCGTCTGCCTCGACTGGTTCGGGAGCGGAACGGTCAGTTCGGGAGCTTGACCACCGACACGAAGAAGTCATCGATCTTGCGGACGACGGAGATGAACTGGTCGAAGTCCACCGGCTTGGTCACGTAGGCGTTCGCGTGCAGGTGGTAGCTGCGCAGGATGTCCTCGTCGGCCTCGGACGTGGTGAGCACGACCACCGGGATGCGGCGCAGGTCGGCGTCGTCCTTGATCTCCTCCAGCACCTCCCGGCCGTCCTTGCGGGGCAGGTTGAGGTCGAGCAGGATCAGGTCCGGCCGCGGCGCCCCCTCGTACCGGTCCTCGCGGCGCAGGAACGCCATCGCCTGCTCGCCGTCGTTGACCACGTGCAGGTTGTTCTGCACCTTGTTGTGCTCGAACGCCTCGGTGGTCAGCAGGACATCGCCCGGGTCGTCCTCCACGAGCAGCACTTCGATCGGGCGCGGTCCTTCATTCATTCGCTTCTCCGGCGGGAAGGGTCCAGTGGAACGTGGTGCCGGGGGTGTCCCGGTCCTCGGTGTCGAGCCAGATGCGGCCACCGTGGTACTCGACGATCTTCTTGCAGAGTGCCAGCCCGATGCCCGTCCCCGTGTACTGGTCGCGCTGGTGCAGCCGCTGGAAGATGAGGAAGATGCGGTCGGCGTAGCGGGGCTCGATGCCGATGCCGTTGTCGGCGCAGCGGAACTCCCACTCCCCGTCGGTGCGGTGGGCGTCGACCGTGACGCGCGGCGGCACGCCCTCGCGGCGGAACTTGATCGCGTTGCCGATCAGGTTCTGGAACAGCTGGGTGAACTGGGTGCGGTCGCCGGGCAGCGTGGGCAGCTCGCCGACGTCGACCTCCGCGCCGGTCTCCTCGATCAGCGCCGACAGGTTGTCGACCGCCTGCCGGGCGACCTCGTTCAGGTCGATCGCCTCCTCGAACCGGGAGATCCGGCCGACGCGGGAGAACCCGAGCAGGTCGTTGATGAGGGACTGCATGCGCTTCGCGCCGTCCACCGCGAACTCGATGTACTGCCGGCCGCGCTCGTCGAGCTGGTCCCCGTAGCGGCGTTCGAGCATCTGGCAGAAGCTCGCCACCTTGCGGAGCGGCTCCTGGAGGTCGTGGCTGGCGACGTAGGCGAACTGCTCCAGCTCGGCATTGGAGCGGCGCAGCTCCTCGGTCTGCTGGTTGAGCAGGGTGCGCGCCTCGGTGCTGACGCGCCACTCGTCCAGGATGCGGCGCCGCATCGCGTCGATGATGACGGACAGCTCGTGGATCTCGGCGGAGCCCGAGATGTCGAGGGGGTGGGCGAAGTCCCCGGCGGCGACCGCCCTGACCCGCTCGCTCAGCGACGACACCGGGTTGAGGACGGTCCGGCGTATCAGCAGGGCCAGCGCGATCGCGGCCAGCACCACCAGGCCGATCGTGACGGCCAGCGCCCACAGCACGGTGGTGGCGCGGGCGCGCAGCCGGTCGGCGACGTGCCCGTGCAGCGTCGTGAGGCTCTGCTGCAACGGCGTGATGTCGCCGCGGACCTGCGCGAACAGCCGGCGGGCCGCGGCGTCCTCGGCGGCGTCGAGGTCGCGCCCGCCCGGCTTCGCGGCGAGCGGGTCGGCGAAACCGGCCCGCCAGGCGGCGGCGCCGGCGGTGACGCGGTCCAGGCGCCGGACGACGTCGCCGCTGCGGGCGACGGGCCCGAGGAGCCGCCGCATGGCCGCCACGGCGTTCCGCTCCTCGGCGATGGCGGCCCGGTACTCGGCGAGGCTGCCGGCCCCGCCGCCCGCCGCGTACTCGCGGATCGCGGTGTCCTGGCGGCCGATCGCGGAGGAGAGCCGGAACTGCTGCAACGTGGCCGGGTCGACCCGGTTGATCAGCGTGTCGCGCGCCTCGTTGTTCCGGTGAACCGCCGCCCCCGTCAGCGCGATCGAGAGCAGCAGGACGAGCCCGAGGACGATCGAGCCCACCCGGTAGATCTGGACGAGCCGCAGCCGGCTCACCCCGCGGGCCTCGGGAACCTCCGAGGACGGCAGCACGACCGGCGGGCCGGCGAGGTCAGGCCCCGCGGCCCCGTCCGTCCCGGTTCCGTCCGTCCCGGCCTCGTCCGCGTCCTTGCCGGCGGTGTCCTTCCCGGACGGCTCGTCCGGTTCCTCGGCGGTCTCGCGCCCGGTCGTCGCGGGTCCCGTCATCAGGCCTCCCCCCGTCCCAGCATCAGGATCGCCAGGTCGTCGGACAGAACGTCGCCGTTCAGCCGCTCGGCCTCGGCGACCAGCCCGTCCACCAGCGTGTCGCCCCGCTCGCCGCGGGCGTGCGCGGCACGCGCGAGCTCCAGCAGCCCTTCGAGGTCGAGCCGCTCGCCGCTCTCGCCGACGCAGCCCTCGATGAGCCCGTCGGTGTAGAGCATCAGCGCCCAGTCGTCGCCGAGGTCGAGGTCGACGCCCGGCCACTGCCCGCCGGGAAACAGCCCGAGCGCGGGCCCGTGCGGCTCCTCCGGCGCGGGCCGCACGCCGTCCGGGCGGAACACGAGCGGCGCCGGATGGCCCGCGCGGTGCAGCCGGGCGCTCCTGCGGTCGGGCGCGATCGTGAACATGCACAGTGTGGTGAAGATCTCCTCGGCCCAGCGCTCGTGCTGCAGGACCGTGTCGAGCGTCTCCATCAGCCGCTGCCCGGTGTGCCCGGCGAGGACGAGCGTGCGCCACGCCATGCGCAGCCGCACCCCGAGGGACGCCTCGTCCGCGCCGTGCCCGCTGACATCGCCGATCACCATGTGGACGGTGCCGTCGGACGTCTCGACCGTGTCGTGGAAGTCGCCGCCGAGCAGGGCCCGGGCGCGGCCCGGCCGGTACCGGGCGCAGTGCCGCAGGACCGCGTCGTTCAGGATCGGGACGGGCAGCAGGCCGCGCTCCAGCCGGGCGTTCTCGCGGCTGAGCGCCCGCGCCTCGACGAGCTGCCGCTCGGACTCGTCGGCCCGCTTGCGCTCGATCGCGTAGCTGATGGCGCGGGTGAGCAGGGCGCCGTCGACGTCCTGCTTGACGAGGTAGTCCTGCGCGCCCGCGGCGACGGCCGCGACGCCGACATGGGCGTCGGCGAGGCCGGTCAGCACGAGCACGGCGGTGTCGGGCGCGTGGGTGAGCACCTGCCGCAGCGCGTCGAGGCCCTCGGCGTCCGGCAGTGACAGGTCGACGATGACGCACTGGACGTCGGACCGGAGGGCCTCCAGCGCCTCGGCGAGCGTGCGCGCGACGGTGATCTGGATGTCCGGCTGCACCTCGGTGAGCAGTTCCTCGAACAGGAACGCGTCTCCGGGATCGTCCTCGACGAGGAGCAGGTGCGGCGAGCCGGCCACACCCAGGAGTCGCTCGGCGCCGCGACTGTGGATCGCGGTCATTACTCTCAGCTCCTTCGCCCGGCGGGGACCGTGCAGGTGACGGGCGCTCTCTTGCCGTCAAGCAAATATAGGGCAGACAAGGGGCTGCGCGGGGGGCGCGTCCGGCGCGCCGGGCCCCTCCGGAGCCCGCCCGAGCGCCCCGGCGGGGCGGATTGGACCACGCCGGCGTCGCTCTACGTAGTCGCCAGAGGATACTAATGCATAAGTACCTGATTGACACATTAGGAGAGAATCGGTTAGGACTAACAGGTCATACGACGAGAGAGGCATTAGGCATGTCGTTCCCCCCGATCGCCCGCACCCTCCACCGCCACATCGACGTGGACGGCGTGCGCGTCTTCTACCGCGAGTCCGTGCCTGAGACCGCCGACGCGCCCGTGCTGCTCCTCCTGCACGGCTTCCCGTCCGCCTCGCACCAGTTCCGCCGCCTCATCGACGCGCTCGGCGCCCGCTACCGGCTGATCGCCCCGGACTATCCGGGATTCGGGCACAGCGACGTCCCGGAGCCCGCGTCCACGGGCGGCACGTTCGCCTACACCTTCGACGGGCTCGCCGACATCGTCGAAGGGTTCGTCGAACGCCTCCGCCTCGACCGGTTCGCGATGTACGTCTTCGACTTCGGCGCGCCCGTCGGGTTCCGGCTCGCGCAGCGGCACCCCGGGCGGATCACCGGGCTCGTCGTCCAGAACGGCAACGCCTACGAGGAGGGCCTGTCGCCGATGGCGCGCGACCTCGTCGCCCTGCGCCCCGAGGACGAGGGCGCCGAGCAGCGGATCCGCGACCTGCTGACCCTGCCGTCCACGCGCGGGCAGTATGAGGGCGGGACCGGCGATCCCGAGCTCGTCGCCCCCGACGGCTGGACCCTCGACCAGCACTTCCTCGACCTCCCCGGCCGCACGCGCCCGCAGATCGACCTCATCTTCGACTACCGCTCGAACGTCGAGCGCTATCCGGCCTGGCAGGCGTGGCTGCGCGAGCACACCCCGCCCGCCCTCATCGTCTGGGGCCGCAACGACATGTTCTTCCCCGAGCCGGGCGCCCGCGCGTACCTGCGCGACCTCCCGGACGCCGAGCTGCACCTGTTCGACACCGGCCACTTCGCGCTGGAGGAGCGGCTCCCGGAGATCGCCCCCCTGATCGCCGGCTTCCTGGACAGACTCTGATCCCACACCTTGAAATGTCGCGCGATCCGCCGGTAACGATGGACCGTCCCGCGCCACTTCCCCATGACGGACACACCGGACGGACGGGAGGGCGGGCGTTGGGAGACGAGGCCTCCGACGAAGAGCGCTTCACCGCGATGTACGACGGCTGCCGGCAGCGCGTGTGGGCGTACGCGGTCAGCCGCGCGGGCCGGCACGTCGCGGACGACGTGGTGAGCGAGACCTTCGCGGTCGCGTGGCGCCGCCTCCGCGAGGTGCCCGACCCGGCGCTGCCGTGGCTGCTCGGCGTGGCGCGGAACGTCCTGCGCGACGGCCACCGCGCCGAGGTGCGGCGCGAGTCGTTCGCGGCGGAGCTGCGCCGCTGGGCGCCGCGGCCCACCGGGGACATCGCCGAGGACGTCGCGGAGCGGCTCGCCGTGCTCCGCGCCATGGCCGCGCTGCCGGAGGACGACCGGGAGATCCTCGTCCTCGTCGCCTGGCAGGGGCTCGCGCCGCGCGAGGCCGCCCGCGTCGTCGGCTGCTCGGCCGCCGCGCTGCGCGTCCGGCTGCACCGGGCCCGCCGCCGGCTCGTCCGGGCCGTGGAGGCGCTGCCCCCGGACGCGTCCGGCACGGGAACGCCGGCGGGACCCCCGGCCGGGACCCGGCGGCCCGGCGACGGCGGTGCCCTGCGGCGGGCCGGACGTCCGCAGATGGGGATCATCAGTGAGGAGAGATCATGAGTGACGTGCTGCGGACGCTCCGGGAGGCCCGCCCCGCCGAACTGGACCCCGCCGCCCCGATCGACGAGGGCGTGCGCCGGACGGAACTGGCCCGCGCGATGGCGACCCCTCCCGCGAGCGGCAGCGCCCGACCGAGATCGCGGCGCCTGCCGATGTGGGGCGCCGGACTCGCCGGTGCCGCCGCGGCCGCCGCCCTGGTCGTGACGAACCTGCCCCACGGCGCGACGACGCCGGACGCCCGCCGCCAGGCGCCCAGCCCGACCCGGACACTGGACGCGCGGACCGTCCTGCTCGCCGCCGCGGAGAAGGCCGACGGACAGACCGAGGCCACCGCCGCGTACTGGCACCGCACGGCCGTCTCGTCCGGCTACTTCCAGACCGGCCCGGCGGGAGCCCGCTACACCGTGGTCGTCCGGCAGAAGGACGAGACCTGGACGCCCGCGAAGCCCGGCGCGAAGGCGGTGAGCCGCCAGCAGAAGCTCGGAGCAAGGCCCGCCGCACCGGCGGACGAGGCGGCATGGCGCCGCGCGGGGTCGCCCACCACGTTCAAGCTGGAGGTGCCCGTCATCTCCAGGGCCGGGGGCACACTGAACGGGGGCAGAGCGCTCAAGCCCATGGAGGCGACCACGGCGCCCGGGCCCGTCCGAACGAGCAGCAGCCCGCTCGTGGACGGCGACAAGGTCTTCTGGCTCGGCCGGAACGTCACGATGAAGGACCTGCGCGCGCTGCCGTCCGACCCGGCGAAGCTGAAGGCCGCGCTGCTGCGCTGGTACGGGGGCCACGACACCGAGTCGACCAGCGTCGCGATGGGCTCGGACCAGTGGCTCTTCCAGGTCGCCCGGGGCCTCGTGACGACCATGCCGGTGCGGCCCGAGGTGCGGGCGGGGGCCTTCCGGATGCTCGCCGGCCTGGACAGCGTACGAGGCATCGGCCGGATCAGGGACGCGCAGGGCCGCGCCGGCGACGCCATCGCGGTCAACGAGAAGACGCGCGTCGGAGTGCTCCGGCACCAGCTGATCATCGACCCGTCCACCGGCGACGCCCTGGCCGACGAGACGGTGCTGGCCAAGCCCATCACCGGCGACGCCCGCCCGCCCGGCTTCATGATCGCCTCCGAAGCCGTCACGGCCACCGAATGGACCCCCACGGCCCCCCACTGACGACCACCGAGCCGACCCAGAGGGAGCCCGAAAGAGATCCAGCGGGAGAGATGCAAGTGAAGGGGCGGTGCCATGGCTCCCCGAGCCGGGTGCCGCCCCGCGGCATGCGGACGCGCGATCAGCAAAAGCCGTCCCGCTCGCGCGTGTTCGCTAGGGGAGACCCGGGCGGCGTCTCAGGGGGTGCGGGGACGTGTGATCAGCGAATGCCGTCTCGCTTGTGCGGGTTCATGATCAGAAGACGCGGCGGCGGGGCGTCGCGGAGGGGGGTCGTGATCGGGGTGTGATCAGGCGCTTTTCGGGGTCTGGCGGGCGGCTTTCTGGGCGGCCTTGCGCTGCGCCGCGGCCGCTCGGGCGCGGTTCAGGCTTTCCCTGACCCGGGCGGCGCCGCGCATTGCGGTGGTGGTGTCCTTGACGCGCCCGGCGTAAACCGCGAGGACCTCGGCGACCGGCGGCGGGGTCCATTCCTCCTTGAGGAGGACGACGGGCGGCGCCGGCCCCGCGGCGGCGGCGTTGGCGGGCACGGGGACGAGCGCGAGATGGGATTGGCAGTGTGGGCACTGCACTCCCGGATGGGTGTCTCTGCTCATACAAAGAATGATTACCCAAAGGTCTGACAAAACCGAGACCCCGCCGCGAAAAGGGCCGTGACTAGGGCCGGAGCGGGCAATCGAGATCGTCCCGGCGCCGTGCGAGGGCGCGGCCGAGCGCCATGCGGGCGAAAACGATCGTTCGAACATAGGGCCGGTGCCGCTCGAACGTCCGCCCCATCGAAGGCCCGCCGCCCCCGCTGCGGGCCCTCGGACATGAGGTCTCGCCCACCCGGCTGCACGCCCCATCCGCAGACGTCCGCTCGGAGCTGCGTGGACGTCACGCGACCATCGGTACAGCCTCGTAGGCGCTGACCAGCGGATATGGGCCCGCTGAGCAGCGCCGAGGCCCTGCGAGAAGCGAGTGGGGACTGTCGGCGATGCGGGTCAGGTTTCGCCAAGAGGGGACGGAGGGCGGGGTCAGGTGTGGCGGGTTGCGGTGGTGGGGCGGTGGCCGCGGGAGTGGGCCGCGGAGCGGTGGTGGTCGCCGTGCCGGGCGAGGGTCACGCCGCCGCAGACGAGTGCGGCGATGACGGCGAGCCAGACCAGGGCGCGGGACGCTCGGAGCCCGTATCCGCTGGTGAGCCAGAGCAGGTGCAGGGCGAGGCGGTGCCAGGGGCCGGGCGCGCTGTGGCGGCGGATCTCCAGGGCGCCGTAGCGGAAGTCGCGGGCGAGGCGGCCGCGGCCCGAGTCGGCGGTGGCGCGTGCGAGCGCGAGGTAGAGGGCGTCCAGCCGGTCGCCGTCGTGGACGGTTCGCCGGTCGAGGTCCTCGGCGAGGACGGCGCGGCCGCGGCGGCCCGGCCATGGCCGCCGCCGCCCGCGGTGCCGGGCGGGCACGGTCGCGAACGGGCAGTCCCCGGACAGGCGCAGCAGGTCGGGGCGTGCGAGCCCGAGGAAGCCGCAGGTCCTGAGGTCGACGTCGGACAGGTGGAAGCCCGTCGCGGTGACCTCGCGCAGGGACAGGAGCCGCGCGGTGGCGGGGCCGGTCCACGCGGGCTCGGCCAGGCCGTGGATCGGCTGGGGCAGGGAGCGGACGTGGAGCGTCCCGTCGAAGGCGGCGCCCTCCAGGTCGACGTCGGCGTACCGGAGCCGGATGTCGGCGCCGCCGTGCACCGTCATGGCGCGGGCGGTGACGCGCCGGGCCGTCGCGTGCAGCCGCAGGCAGCCGTGGGCGGCGGCGTCGGTGAGCGCGACGGTCCCGCCGGCCACGAGCGGGCCGAGCCAGAGGCCGCGGCGGAACCGCGCCCGCTCGAACCGGGCGTGCCGGGTCACGTGGACCCGCCGGAACGAGAGGGCGGCGCCGAAGCAGGCGCCCTGCATGGCCGCGTCCCTGCCGAAACTCGCCCGGTCGAAGCAGGCCGCGCCGATGAACACCGCGCGCCGGAACGAGGCGTCGGCGTGCCAGCCGGCCTCTCCGAAGACGGCGTCGCTGGCGAAGACCGCCTCCTCGAAGGAGGCGTGCCGGTGGAACCGCGCGCCGTGGAAGGAGGCGTTGCCGCCGAAGCGGGCGCCGCGGAACGACACGTTGCCGAAGAACCGCGCGTCGTAGAACGAGGCGCCGCCGAGGAAGCAGGCGCCGTCGAACGAGCTGTCGCCCTCGACGCAGGCGCCGCGGAGCGCGGCGTGCGCGGGGAGGATCGCCCCGTCGAAGCGGGTCCGGCCGAGGTGGGGGCGGCCGTCGGGGCCGGTCAGCGCGTCCAGGAGCGCGTCCAGCAGCCACGCCGGGACGGTGACGCCGCGCAGGTCCAGGTCGTCGCCTGGACGGAGCCCGCCCACGAACCGGTCGACCTCGGCGGGTCGCAGGTGGGCGGGGCAGCTCCCGAAGCCGCCGACGGCCCGGCCCGTGCATCCGTGGACGGTGGAGCAGCGCGGCCACAGCACCGTCATGCCAGGCGGCTGGGAAGGTTCGTGAGGGGTCACGGTTCTCGTTCTACCCACGACTCTGCGCACCGTGTAGCTCCCTTGGCGGACAGGTCGATACTCCCAGACGGTCACCCTGCGCATGGACGTGGCCACAGAGGGACAAGAGGGACCTCGTGCCTTTCCTTCCTGCCCGTCCGCATCTCACGTCGCGCGACCGCGTCCGAGGCGTCTTACTGTGAGCGATATGGGGGTGCGGAGCCGGTGGATCGCGGACGTGGAGGCGCATCCGGGTGAGGCCCCGGACCTCGCGCGGGCCGTCCTCGGCCGTCTGGTGGACGCGGAGATTGTCGTCCCGGAGCGGTCCGACTGCGTCCTCGGCGACGTTCCCGGCGGGTACGCGCCGGGACCGTCCTGGAAGGCGGCCGTAACCGGCGAACTGGGCGGTTTCCCGGACGTCTGGCCGAACGGGTTGGAGATCGACGTCGGGCGGAGCGCCTTCTACGGCCCCCTCGGCGGCGCGTCCAGCGGGCCGGATCGGGTGACGTGCCCCGAATGCGGCGCGTGGCTGCCGTTCGAGACCGTCTTCGCCGAGGTGGAGGAGTGGCTGGAGGGCGGTCCGGGCTCGCTGGTCTGCGCGCGCTGCGGGACGCGGACGGGCTTCAACGGGTGGCGGTGGCCGGTACCGTGCGCGTTCGCGGAGCTGGGCCTGCGGTTCTGGAACTGGCCGAGGCTCGCGGACGCGTTCGTCGCGGACCTGCGGCACGTGCTCGGGCACCGCGTGGTCGCGGGCGCGGACGCGCACTGAGCGGCGGGCGCGCGCGACGCCGAATGATCAGGGAGAATCGGGGGCATGATCGGCCATGTCCGAAACATCGGAGCGCGGGCCGCGTTCTACTTCCGTTCACCTTCATCAGGGAAAATAGGGACATGACCGTCAATCCAGGACATCTCCCCCAGCAGAACGAGGCGCTGCCCGACGACCGCTTCCTCGACCGCGAGGAGAGCTGGCTCAGATTCAACCAGCGCGTCCTGGAGCTCGCGGAGGACCCCAACCTGCCGCTGCTCGAACGCGTCCGCTTCCTGTCGATCTTCTCCAGCAACCTGGACGAGTTCTTCATGGTCCGCGTCGCCGGGCTCGCCCGCCGCATGGCCACCGGCCTCGCCGTCCAGTCCGCGAGCGGCCGGCAGCCCCGCGAGGTGCTGGAGCGCACCGCCGAGGTCGCGCACCAGCTGATGCTCCGGCACGCCGACGCGTTCCGCAAGGAGATCCGGCCCGCCCTCGGCAAGGAGGGCATCGAGATCCTGCGCTGGGACGAGCTCGCCGAGACCGAGCAGGAGCGGCTGCGGCGCCTGTTCCGCGACCGGATCTACCCCGTCCTCACCCCGCTCGTCGTCGACTCCGCGCACCCGTTCCCCTACATCTCCGGCCTGTCGCTGAACCTCGCCGTGATCGTCCGCGACCCGGAGACCGAGGCGACGATGTTCGCCCGCGTCAAGGTCCCGCCGCTGCTGCCGCGCTTCATCGAGGCGTCCGCCGACCGGTTCACGCCGCTGGAGGACGTCATCGCCGCGCACCTCGGCCAGCTCTTCGTCGGGATGGAGGTCGTCGAGCACCACGCGTTCCGCGTCACCCGCAACCAGGACCTGGAGATCGACGACGACATCAGCGAGGGCCTGCTCCAGGCTTTGGAGCGCGAGCTGCTGCGCCGCCGGTTCGGGCCCGTCGTCCGGCTGGAGGTCGAGGAGTCGATCTCCGAGAGCGTCCTGGAGCTGCTCACGTCCGAGCTGGGCGTGGACGAGAGCCAGATCTACCGCGTCGTCGGGCCCCTCGACCTCGGCGGCCTCTCCGCCATCGCCGACCTGGACCGCCCGGAGCTCAAGTACCCCCCTTTCGTGCCCTCCAAGGAGGCGCTGCCGGCGGATGCGAGCATCTTCGGGGCGATCCGTGAGCGGGACGTGCTCGTCCACCACCCCTACGACTCGTTCACCACGACCGTCCAGCGCCTGATCGAGGACGCCGCCGCCGACAAGCGCGTCCTGGCGATCAAGCAGACCCTCTACCGGACGAGCGGCGACTCCCCGATCGTGGACGCGCTGATGAACGCCGCCGAGGCCGGAAAGCAGGTCGTGGTCGTCGTCGAGCTCAAGGCCCGCTTCGACGAGCGCGCCAACATCGCCTGGGCGCGCAAGCTGGAGACCGCCGGCTGCCACGTCGTCTACGGCTTCGTCGGCCTGAAGACGCACTGCAAGCTCGCGCTGATCGTCCGGCAGGACGCCGACGGCATCCTGCGCCGCTACTGCCACATCGGCACCGGCAACTACCACCCGAAGACCGCGCGCCTCTACGAGGACTTCGGCCTGCTCACCGCCGACCCCGAGGTCGGCGAGGACGTCAGCGCCCTGTTCAACCACCTCACCGGCTACTCCCGGCAGAGCACCTACAACCGGCTCCTCGTCGCGCCGCACAGCCTGCGGCCCGGCCTCGTCAAGCGCATCGAGCACGAGATCGAGAACCACCGCGCGGGGCATCCCGCCTGCATCCGCATCAAGTGCAACTCCCTCGTCGACGAGGTCGTCATCGACGCCCTGTACCGGGCGTCCCGCGCGGGCGTCCCGGTGGACGTGTGGGTCCGCGGCATCTGCGCGCTGCGTCCCGGCGTGCCCGGACTGTCCGAGACGATCCGCGTCCGCAGCGTCCTCGGCCGGTTCCTGGAGCACTCCCGCGTGTACGCGTTCGAGAACGGCGGCGAACCCGAGGTGTGGATCGGCAGCGCCGACATGATGCACCGCAACCTCGACCGCCGCGTCGAGGCCCTCGTCACCGTCACCGACCGGGCCCGGCGCGACGAGCTGCTCACCCTCCTCGACCTCGCCATGGACGACGGGACCGACGCGTGGCACCTCGCCGGCGACGGCACCTGGACGCGGGCCGAGGCGCCACCGGGGTCGACGCTGCTCGACATCCAGTCGCACCTCGTCCGGAGCCGCCGCTGGAGGACCGTCGATGCCTAACTCCGACGGGACCGGCCAGGCGTCCGCGAAGGGGACGGACGTCGTACGGGCCGCCGGAGCGGTCCTCTGGCGGGAGGGATCCGCGGGAACCGAGGTGGCGCTCGTCCACCGCCCCCGCTACGACGACTGGTCGTTCCCTAAGGGCAAGCTGGACAAGGGCGAGCACGTGTTGCGCGCCGCCGTCCGCGAGATCGAGGAGGAGACGGGCCTCGTCCCCCGCCTCGGCCGCCGCCTGCCCACCACGACCTATCCGGTCGAGGGCCGGACCAAGCAGGTCGACTACTGGGTCGCCCGCGCCGTGACGCAGAGCGCGTTCACCCCGAACGACGAGGTCGACCGGCTCGACTGGCTCCCGCCCGCCGAGGCCGAGCGCAGGCTCAGCTACCGGCACGACGTCGACCTGCTCCGCGAGTTCCTCCGTGGCGCCCCCCGCACCTGGCCGCTGATCATCCTGCGGCACGCGTGCGCCGGCGAGAAGCGGCAGTGGCGCGAGCCCGACGAGCTGCGCCCCCTCGACGCCCGCGGCCGCGCCGAGGCCGGCTGCCTGTCCGGGCTCCTGCACGCCTTCGGCCCGGCCCGGCCGGTCAGCTCCGCCACCGCCCGCTGCCTGGAGACCGTGCTGCCCTACGCGCGGCGCGTCCGGGAGCCGATCTCCACCGACCCGGCGTTCACCGTCGGCGAGACCGGCGCCGACCAGGCCGTGAACCGCCTACGCGAGCTGGTGGAGGACGGCCGCCCGACCCTCCTGTGCACCCACGGCGAGATCGTCTCCGACCTCGTCACCGGCCTCTGCAAGGACCTCGGCGAGAAGGTCCCGGACGAGCCGAGCCTCCGCAAGGCCGAGTTCTGGGTCGCGCACATCGACCCCTCCGGCCCCTCGATCGCCGCCCTCGAACGGCACGCGCCGCTCAAAAAGACGGTCCGAGAGTCTGTGACCACGTGACGTCCAGCCGGTCCCGCGCCGCCTCCGCCTCGCAGCGCTCCGTCCCGTAGAGCACGCCCAGCGCGAACGCGTCCTCGACCGACCGGGCCCGCGCGCCGGCCGCCTGGAGGTGCTCCATGGCGATCACCCCGTCCTGGTGGTCGCCGAGCACCTCCTGGATCCGCTTGGCGTCCTTCGCGACCCGCTTCGCGCCCGTCCCCAGCAGCGGAACCGCCAGCTCCGCCGCGTACCGAGCGCGCTTCGCGGCCTTCCGGGCGTCGTGCCGCGCGATGTCGGCGTCCTCGGCCACCGCGATCGCCTTGTACGCCTTCCGCAGCCGGTCCCACGCCTGCGTCACGAACTCCGGAAGCTCCTTGCGCGCCTTCTTCGCCGCCGCGCTCGTCAGCGGCGGCTCCGCGACCAGGCCCTCCAGCGCGTCCAGCAGCGCGAAGTACCGCGGCTCCTTCAGAGCCGCGTTCAGCCGCCGGTACGCGCCCCGCTCCTGCCGCGCCAGATCCTCCATCCACGCGCCCGCGGCCCCGTCCAGGCGCCCCTCGAAGCGCATACGCAGCACCTCCAGGTCGCGGACCTCGCCCAGAACGTCCGCGAGCCACTTGAGCTCCTCGCTCAGCCCGCGGTCCACATCGAGGACGGACTTGTAGCTCTTCAACGTGCTGCGCGTCCGCCGCACGGCCACCCGCATCCGATGCACGGCGTCGTGCTCGCCCAGCCGCGCCTTCGGGTCGTACTCCAAGAGGGCCTCCACCTGCGCCGCCAGGTACGCCGTCACGGTCTCGCCCGTCGTCACCACGGGCGCCTTCCCGTTGGACGTCGCCGCCACGATCCGCGCCCGCGCCGCCTTCCGCGCCGCCGCCGCCTCCGACGGCACGATCGCCCCGTCCAGCAGCCGCCCGAGCTTCGACGACGACTTCGCCCGCCGCGCCCCCGCCTTCCGCAGCCGCTTCCCGACCGCCTTCAGCAGCTCGGGCGTCCCCTCGCCGAGCTCGACCTCCACCTCGCGCCACCGCACGCCGGGCGCGGGCTCGTCCGCGACCGGCACCGCCCCGTTCGCCACGATCTCCGGCGCCCCCACGGCACCCCGGACGTCCCGTCCCGTCACCAGGTCGTCCGCGACCTCCGCGAGCATCGCCCCGTTCCCGTCCAGCAGCCGCACCACCGTCCGCCGCGTCTCCAGCGTCGCCACCGGCAGCAGCTCCTCACCCCGCGTGTACGCCGCCACCAGCGCCGCCAGCCGCGCCGGCACGATCCGCGGCCGCCCGAGCGGCGCCCGCGTCTCCTGCTTGCTGTCCGGCCCGACCGGCATCTTCAGGTGCCAGCCCGCGTCCGTGCCGCCCCGCCTGCGCCGCAACGTGATCCCGTGCGCGGCGAGCCGCAGGTCGGCGGTGTCGAAATAGCTCGCGTACAGCTCGTGGACCGCGGGCTCCCCGACCGCGGTCACGCCCGGCAGCCCGTCCAGATCCGGCAGCTCGAAGTCGGCGGCGGCGTCGTACTTGTGCTCGATCTCCAGATGCTTCACGGGCACGATCTACTCCTCAGGCGACGGGGTCGGACGGCGGTGGGGGCACACCCAGGTGGCCAGCATTCCACGGCAAGGTGAACAACCACAGAACGTCCGAAGGCAGGGAATAGAGCCATCTAAACCGCAAAACCGCACGTCATGCCACCAAGCGCGACACTCCCACCCTCCCCCGAACCACTGACCACCCCCAACCCCACCAGCAGTGACGTACATCCCACCCACCCGGACACCGCCACCGGGGGTCAGCGCACGCCTGCCGCACCTCCGCGCGGCGGCCCCGCGCTCCTCTGATCGGCGTACGTGGTGCGGGAGGCTTCGCGGAGGGGGCGTGCTTCCGGCAGGCCGAGGGCTTCGAGCGCGATGATGATCTCCGCCGCGCGCCAGTGGTTGGAGGGCACGAGCCGACCGCTGGCCACGACCTGCATGGTGGTGTCCATCGCCTCCTCGGGCTGGCCCGCCGCCAGCAGGGCGAGCGCCAGGTCGAGCCGCGCCGCGAGGACCCGCCGTGGACGTGCCGTGCCCTCAAGGCGCCGCAGGGTGCCCCGCGCGTACGACTCGGCCGCGGGATCGCCGAGCCACGAGAGCGTCGTCGCCGTGTACGCGTCGCTCTTCGCGGGGTCGTACCGGTAGTGGTGCTCTGGACGCTCGGGCGTCGCAAGCGGCGCGACGAGGCTCTCGACCCGTCCGAGCGCGTCGCGGGTCTCGCGGCCGGTGCCGAGGCGCGCCCACGCACGGCCCTCCTGAGCCGTCGCCTGGATGAAGGCCGAGCCTCGCTTGGGAGCGGCCTGCTGCGCTCCCTGGGCCAGCGTGACGGCCCGCTGGTAGCGCCCGTCGGTGAGCGCCTGCCAGGCGTGCGTCTCCAGCGTCCAGGCGAGGATCTCCGGGTGCTCGGCGTGCTCGGCGAGCTGGGCCGCCGTCCGCAGCCGCGCCGCGGCCTCGGGACGCCGCCCGAGGTCGATGTCGCAGGTGGCGGCCAGCAGCGACAGCCATCCTCCGACGGCCACGAGCCGCCGCCGCTCGCTCAGCGTCATCCGCGCGTCCATCAGACGGCACACGTAGCCGAGTTGCCGCCGCGTCCGGACCAGCAGCTCATCCGGCGCCGACCGCGGGTAGGCGGACGCGAGCTCGTCCACGACGCCTTCGAGGGTGACCAGCGTCTCCCCGCCCACATCGCTCGCCGCCGCACGCCGCGCCAACTCCAGCGCCTCGAACTCGTCGTCGGTGCCGTCCGCGATAGGCGGCCGGCCGGTGCCGAAGAGCTCGTCCTCGGCCATGTCGAAGGCGCGGGCGTAGAGAGAGCGATAGCGGGGGCCGACGGCGTGTTCGCCCGCTTCGTGGCCGCGGATCGTGCGTTCGAGGTCCCGGCGGCGGGGCACAGCCGTTGCGCTACCCGGGCCGGTGCGACCTCGCGGAACAGCTCGGCCAGGTCGGAGACGACCAGACCGCGCTTCTTGCGCTCGGCCCGCAGCCGCTCGCCCACACGCTTGCTGCCGGACATCCCGAAGCACCTCGGATATTCGCGGAGACGGCCCGCTTCCTCGCTTACCAGCGATTATCACGATGACCTGCGGCACGCGTCACCGCTTCACTGACAGTGACCAGGTGAGCACAGCGGCGGGTCGTGGTGTCGATGAGCGGGCGGGTCGAGTACGTCGAGTTGGGCGTGGTCGTCCAGGGTGGGAGTCCCCTGGCGCCGTGTCATGACCTCGCGGGTGCGTGCGCGGGTCGGAGCGGGCCTGCGGTGGGTGGGCGTTACCTGAGGTGGTACTTCATGCCCATGTGGGACGGGCGGAAGCCGATCTTCTGGTAGAAGCGGATCGCGTCGGGGCGCTGGCGGTCGGTGGTGAGCTGCACGACGCGGCAGCCGCGGGCGCGGGCCTGCTCGATGGCCCAGGTGATGATCGCCTGGCCGACGCCGCGGCCGCGCTGCTCGGCGGCGACGCGGACGCCCTCGATCTGGGCGCGCTCGCCGCCGGTGTAGGTGAGGCCGGGGATGTAGGTGAGCTGGAGGGTGCCGGCGATCTCGCCGTCGATCTCGGCCACGATGAGGGCGTTGTTGGCGTCCTTGTCGATCGCGGCGAAGGCGGTGAAGTAGGCCTCCGGGATCACCTCGCCCGGTGTTTCGCGGGTCATTCCGAGGGGATCGTCGGCGAGTAGCCGGACGATTCGCGGTAGATCGTCCGCCGTCGCCTCGCGGAAGGTCACTTCTTGATCACGCTGCACGACGACCAGGCTATCCGCACGCTAGGTTGCAATGCTCACTCCGACTTGTAGTACTACGACCTGTAGTACTACGTTGTGTGGGTACCACCCCTCACCCGCGAACTGCCGGTGGGCTCATCGACGCGCCGCCGCAGGGAGAAGCCATGCACAACGATGAGAACGAGGAACACTGGACCGACCACGCCATCTGCCGCGGGGCTGATCCCGACCTGTTCTTCCCGATCGGATACTCCGCGCCGGTGCTCCAGGCGCAGGAGGACGCGGCCAAGGCGATCTGCGCGAACTGCCCCGTGGTCGCCGACTGCCTGGCGTGGGCGCTGCGCGTCGGCGAGCCCGACGGCATCTGGGGCGGGACGACGCCGGAGGAGCGCCGCTACCTGCGCCGGACGGCCGAGGCGCCGGCCCGGAGGCGGCTGCCGGTGATCGTCGTCCGCGGGGACGCCTCCGAGAACGAGCACGCGTCCGCGGCCTGAGCGCTCAGGGGATCAGCGCGACCTTCCCGACGATGCGGCGGCCGAGGAGATCGTCCAGGATCTCGGCCGCCGAGGCCAGGGGGGCCGTGCGGGGGGCGACCGGGGCGAGCGTGCCCTTCGCCACCATGGCGAGCAGTTCGTCCAGGAGAGGACGCTGCTCCGCGGGGTTCGCCATCGCCCAGGCTCCCCAGTCGACGCCGATGATGGCGCGATTGCGCAGGAGGACCTGGTTGAGCGGCAGGGACGGGATGTCCCCGGACGCGAAGCCGATCACGATGTAGCGGCCCTTCTCGCGGAGCGCGCGCAGGGCCGGGTCGGCGAGGGATCCGCCGACCGGGTCGTAGACGAGGTCGACCCCTCCGGACGACCAGTCGCGGGCGGCCTTCTTGACGTCCGAGAGGTCGATCGCCTCTTCCGCGCCGGCCTCCAGGGCCGCTCGGCGCTTCTCCGGTGACGAGGCGGCGGCCAGGACGCGTGCTCCGAGGGCCTTAGCCACCTGGATCGCCGCCAGGCCGACGCCTCCGCCGGCGCCGAGGACGAGGATCGTCTCCCCAGGGCGCAGGGACGCCCGTTCCTTCAGGGCGAAGAGAGCGGTGCTGTAACTCTGCGTGAACGTCGCGGCCTGGGCCGCGGTCAGCTCGTCGGGGATCGGGACGGCGGCCTCGGCCGGGACGGCGACGTGGGACGCGAAACCGCCCAGTCCGCACATGGCGAGGACGCGCGTCCCGTCGATCGTCCCGGCGACCTCGCTGCCGGGGATGAACGGGGTCTGCGGCTTGATCTGGTACCTGCCCTGGACGAACAGGGCGTCCACGTAGTTGACGCCCGCCGCCTCCACGGTGACGAGGACCTGGCCGGGACCGGGGACGGGGGGCTCGGTCTCCCGGACGGTGACGGAGCCGAGCTCTTCACAGATCGCTGCGCGCATCCGACCACTATGCCGAACGGTCAGATCGCACCGAAGACGCCCATCCCCGATATGTCGGATGGGCACCTTCCGATGCGTGTGTCCGTTGTCCCGGTGACGGCAGGGTCGAGCAGTTCTACGGTGGCTTCCATGAGCTATACCCCCGACAGGCGTCGCAGCGAGGGAATCGTCCGGCACGGCGCGCGGGCGCTGTCCGCGATCGTCCTGATCGGCATCGTGACCGCGGTGATGTGGGCGCTGGAGCTCTTCGACGTCTACGCGGACGGCAACCGGCTGGACAGGTTCGGCATCCAGCCGCGGGACGTCAACGACCTTCCGGACATCTTCACGGCGCCGTTCATGCACGGGGGGATCTCGCACATCGCGGCGAACACGGTGCCGTTCCTCGTGCTCGGCTTCCTCGCGGCGTTCCGGGGAATCGCGAAGTTCCTGGCCGCGAGCCTGATCGTCATCGTGGTCGGCGGCCTCGGCGTGTGGTTCACCAGCTCGGCGAACACGCTCGGGTCCAGCATCCTGATCTTCGGTTTCTTCGGCTACCTGGTGGGGCGCGGGCTGTTCGAGCGGCGGCTGCTGGACATCGCGATCGCCGTCGCGGTGGTCGCCGTGTACGGGACGATGCTGCTCGGCGTCATCCCGAGCGACCCCGCGATCTCCTGGCAGGGCCACCTGTTCGGGCTCGTCGGCGGCGTGCTCGGCGCGTGGTTCCTGCGCCGCGACACGGCCGCCGACCGGCCGGCGATCAGCTCGGGCGGACGGTGACGTCGGACACCACGGCGTCGCGGGGCGTCTCCAGCGCGGCGACCAGGACGCGGGCGACGGTCGCGGGGGCCGCGAAGTCGTCCTCGGCGTAGGGGTGGCCCTCCTGGGCGCGGACGCTGCGCTGCATCTCGGTGGCCGTGCGGCCCGGGTAGACGGTCGTCACGCGGATCGAGGGCTCCTCGGCCCGGAGCGAGTCGGCGAGGGCGCGCAGGCCGAACTTGCTCGCGGCGTACGCGGACCACTCGGGGTTGGCGCGCAGCCCGGCGGTCGAGTTGACGAAGACGACGTGCCCGGCGGCGGCGCGCAGGGCGGGCAGCAGGAGCCGGGTCAGCTCCGCGGCCGACACCAGGTTGACCGACAGGTGGTCGATCCACTCGTCGGCCTCCAGCTCGGCGACCGGCGACAGGTGGACGACCCCCGCGGCGTGGACGACGCCGTCGAGCCGGTCCGGGAGCACGTCGGACGCGAGGGACGCCTCCAGGCGGCGCGGCTCGGTCAGGTCGAGGGGGATCGTCCGGATCGAGGCGCCGGACGCGGCGGAGGGCCGCGTGCCGGGCGCCGTGCTGATGAGCTGCGTGGCGGCGTGCGCGCCGGTCCGCAGCTTGCCGGCCAGCGCGTCGAGGCGGTCCTGAGCGCGGCCGGTGAGGATCAGGTCGTGGCCGCGCTCGCGCAGCAGCTCGGCGATCGCGGTGCCGATGCCGCCGGTCGCCCCCGTGATCAGATACGTGCCCATGAGGCCCCATTCTCGTCGATCTCGTCCCCGCCCGCCTAACCGGGTGGACGCACCGGACGTCCCATCGGTTCGCTTCCGGGCCGCCGGTTCCGGGCCGGACGGGGACGTGCCAGGTCAGTTCGGGCGGAGGACGCGGGTGACCCCGGCGATAAGGGCGGTGGCTAGGACCCAGCCGGTCGCTACCAGCGCGTAGGCCACCCAGCGGGACCAGCCGGTGGGGTCGAACGCCTGCTGCTGCCCGAAGGTGTCGAGCGGGATGAGGAGGTCGAGGCTGTAGACGAGGGCGTGGAAGGCGGGCCGCTCGTCCGGCTGCTTGATGGCCTTGGGCGGGTCGATGGAGAACACGGTGGTGCCTACGGCGAGCAGTGCGGCGAACCACGCGAACGCCAGCCATGGGCGGTAGCCGTAGCCGACCGTCCAGTCGAGGATGTGGTTCCAGATGCGGCCTATCGGGTTCAGCTTGCGACGGCGCGCGCGCAGCTTGGCCAGTTGCACCTTCCGGGCGAGGTCGTCGGAGCCGACGCTGTGGTACCAGGCAGCGAGCTGCTCGTACGGCTGGAGGTGGAACTGCGGGTCGCGCGACACCCAGCTCAGCCGGTCCTTGAACGTGCCGTGGAAACGCAGGGTCTCGTAGGTGAGGCCGTCGAGGTAGAGCTCGTCCGGCCAGGCCCGCCGGTCGTCCATGATCAGGCTGATCCGGGAGTAGGACAGCGACATCCGTCCCTTGATCTTCTCCTCGGGCAGGAGGAGCAGCTCGTCGGCCTGCAGGTGGCTGGCGTGCAGCGCCATCCGGCCGGGATCGCCGGAGTCGAGCGTCCCGTGGGAGAACGACAGGATGCCGTTGAAGCGGGCGCTCCGCAGCCGGACGGTGCCGCGGGCGACGAAGCCGTGGCTGAACTCGGCGGTGTCCTCGACGACCATGTTCTGGCCGTCCAGGGCGATGCGTCCCGGGTTGTCGAGCGTCGTCCCCTCCATGAAGAGGCCGCCGTTCATCCGGGCGCCGACGAGGCGGACCCCGCCGGTGATCGTCGAATTCCGGATGAACGCGCCTACGTCCACGACGAGCCCGCCGCTGAACAGCGCCCACTTCTCCGGCGCGGTGGCGGTGATCGTCACCTCGTTCATCCGGAGCCCGCCGCCGAGCTGGGCGCGGGGCAGCCGCACCTCGCCCTCGATCACCGATCCGGACAGGCTGAGGTAGCCGTCCGCGCGCAGGCCGCCGCCGTCGAAGCCGGGCATGCGGCACTCGTAGAAGCGGAGCTGGCGGGTCTGCGCGTTGGAGAAGTCCGGTTCCTCCACGATGCGGCACCGCTCCAGGCGGAGCTCGTGCTCGACCGTCCCGCCCTTCAGGTCGAAGTGCCCGATGATGTACGCGCCGCGCAGGCGCAGGGCCGCGACCGCGCCGGGGCGGGTCTCGCCCGCGCCGAGCAGCAGCTGCGTGACGACCTCGGCGCGGACGATCCGGTCAGGGAGCGGTCCGGTGGGACGGTCGTCGCCGAGCACGACCTTGGTGCCGGTGGGGAACGCGGCCCAGAGGCGGCGTTCGGCGTCGTTGAGTCCGGGGGGCTGGGGCACGGAGACCCTTTCTAGGTGAGACCCTCGCTACCGATCAAGCTCCCGATCGGCGGCGGGGTGACTGCCTGGTAACCCCCCGGACGGCGCAGAGCCGTCCTCACGTGCGACAGAGCCGCCCCACCGGGTGGCAGGGCGGCTCTACCGGTCGTCTTAGAAGAAGCCTCGGCGGCGCCCAGCGTCCTGGAGGAAGCCGTCCAGCTGCCGTTCCCAGTCCACGTTGCCGACCGTGGCGTAGTCCACTGTGAAGCGGCTGAAGGCGTCGTGGCCCTCGGTGAAGACCCCGCCGCGCTTGTCGAGCTCCAGCACGACCTCCATGGACTGCGGGTACGACACGAACGTCACCTCAAGCTGGGTGATGCCGCGCGCGTACTGCCCCGGGGGCAGGAACTCGATCTCCTGGTAGAACGGCAGCTCCTGGTGGACGCCCCAGATGCGCCCCTTCTCGCAGTCGGCGTTGCGGAAGCGGAACCCGAGATTGGAGAACGCGGCCAGGATGCGCTCCTGCGCGGGCAGGGGGTGCACGGCGATCGGGTCCAGGTCGCCCGGGTCGATGGCCCCGGCGACCTCCAGCTCGGTGGCGATGCCGACCGTGGTGCCGTGCAGGGGCTGCCCGTACATGTGGGTGAGCGGCGCCTCCCACGGGATGGGGAACTGGAACGGGACGCTGTGCCGGGCGCCCTCCTCCAGCTTGAAGTGCCCGGCGACGGGCATCTTGGCGTACTCCAGGTTGGAGCTGTACTCGCTGTCGCCCGACTCGACCTCGACCCTCGTCCGCAGGGCGAGGTTCACCGCGAGGATGTCGGAGTTGAACTGGCCTCCGATGATGGCGATCTCCCCCGTGACGACTCCCCCCGGCGTCGTGTTCGGGTCGTGCAGGACCGTTTCGATCGACGGCCCGCCGATGCCCATCGCCTGCCGCAGCTTCTTGAAGACCATGTGGCCTGTCCTCCCGTGATCGAGCGCCTCGGGGGCGCTCTCGTCCACTAGACGCCCTCACGGGAGGTTACGTTCCAGTCCGGCTCCATGACCTGCGATCCGACGGGATCAGGGACGGTCGGGCGCCCCCGGCGGCCCGCCGGTCAGTGGGCGCCGCCGCCAGCGAGGTTCAGCCCGACCACCCCGACGATGATGAGCGACAGCGAGACGATCTTGACGGCGGAGACGTCGTCGCCCATGACCAGCATGCCGAGCGCCGCCGTCCCGACGGCGCCGATGCCGACCCAGACCGCGTACGCGGTGCCGACCTCCAGGGTCCGCAGGGCCAGGTTGAGCAGGCCGAAACTGGTCACCGCGAAGACGAGGAAGCCGACGGACGGCAGCGGCGCGGAGAAGCCCTTGCTCGCCTTGAGGCACAGGGCCATCGCGACCTCGAACAGGCCCGCGACGATGACGAGGATCCAAGCCATGGTGGTTTCCTCCGGAAAGACGAGACGGCAACGGTCGCGCGTCGTCTTCGCCTACCGGGTACGGCGCACCTCGTCCGGGAGGACCCGGCTCTCACGCCGCACGGCCCTCACCATGCGTCAACGACCCCCTGTCGGTCGGTGTTCCCTTCCTGATCAGGAACGACCCAGGGCGCGGTACTCCCAGCCGGCGGCGCGCCACTGCGCCGCGTCGAGGGCGTGCCGCCCGTCCACGATGCGCTTGTGCCGGACGACCCGGGCCAGCGCGTCCGGCTCGATCCGCCGGAAGTCCGACCATTCGGTCAGCAGGACGACCACGTCGGCGTCCTCGGCCGCGTCCAGCGCGCTGTCCCCGTAGCGCAGCTCGGGATACGCCTGTCGGGCGTTGTCGAGGGCTACCGGGTCGTAGACCCGTACGTGGGCGCCCAGACCGTGCATCGTGCGTGCGACGTCCAGTGCGGGGGCGTCGCGGATGTCGTCCGAGTTGGGCTTGAAGGCGGCACCCCACGCCGCGATCCGCTTGCCGGACAGTTCACCGCCCAGGAGCTCCCGGACGAGGTCCACCGTGCGCGCGCGCCGGCGGCGGTTGATGTCGTCCACCTGGCGGAGGAACGATACGGCCTGCCCCACGCCGATCTCCTCGGCGCGGTGGGCGAACGCCCGGATGTCCTTGGGTAGGCAGCCGCCGCCGAACCCGAGACCCGGCTTGAGGAACTTGCCGCCGATGCGGTCGTCCAGCGCGAGGGAGTCGGCGAGGTCCTTCACGTCGGCGCCGACCGCCTCGCAGACCTCCGCCATCGCGTTGATGTAGGAGATCTTCGTGGCGAGGAAGGAGTTGGCCGCGACCTTGACCAGTTCCGCCGTGGCAAGGTCGGTCCGCACGACCGGGGTGCCGAGGTCCAGGACGGGCTTGAACGCCGCGCGCAGCCGCTCCTCGGCCCAGTCGGACGCGACGCCGAAGACGAGCCGGTCGGGACGCATCGTGTCGTCCACGGCGAAGCCCTCGCGCAGGAACTCGGGATTCCAGGCGAGTTCGACGTCGGTGCCCGCCGGGGCGAGCTCGTGCAGGAGCCCGGTGAGCTGTTTCGCCGTTCCCACGGGCACGGTCGACTTGCCCACGACGAGGACGCGGCGGTCCAGATGCGGGGCGAGGCTCCGCACGGCCGCGTCGATGTAGGACAGGTCGGCGGCGTCCGAGCCCGGCTGCTGCGGCGTCCCCACGCAGAGGAAGTGGACGTCGCCGAACGCGCCGGCGTCCTCGAACGAGGTGGTGAAGCGCAGGCGGCCCGACTCCAGCGCCTTGGCGAGCAGCTCGGGCAGGCCGGGCTCGAAGAACGGGACCTCGCCGGAGGCCAGCTTGTCGATCTTGCCCCGGTCGACGTCCACCCCGAGGACGTCGTAGCCGAGGACGGCCATGCAGATCGCATGCGTGGCGCCGAGGTAACCGGTGCCGATCACGGTGAGCCTCGGGGACCCTGTCGGGTTCATTCGCGCTTCTCCTTCTCCGTTGTGACGGAAGTGGCACTCCCGCAGGCTCTGGGAGCACGGTCCCCACGTCGTGGGCGGGCGTCCGGGCTCCCGCCGCCACAGGCGGTCCGGCGTTGTAGATCTTGTTGTACTCGACGGAGTCGTGCCGGGTGAAGTCGCGCAGGTGGCGGTGTCGTGAGCGGTGCCCGGCCGGTCCCGCCGCGGCCCCGCGCCGGGTGCCGTGCCGGAGCCGTCCGAGCTGTCGGAGATGTCGGATCGCGGACGTCCGGCCGGGTCCCGGGCATGCCGCGACCTGTTTCATAAAGGCCCGATCAGATGGTCGGTACGCCTTTTATGGCTGTTCGTCCTGAATGTCACCTAAAGGGAGCTTTCTTGTGTCCCTGGGCGGGCGTCCGCGGCCTTCCGGTCACACCTCCGCAACCGAATGTGAGTTGTGTCACCTCTGGGGTCGCGCGGCCAGGAGGATGTGGCCCGCCTCCCGTAGTTAGGGGGTTTTGGGTGGTTGCCACTGGTTACCAGCGGGTAGCATGATGTCGAGTTACTGACCAGTACTAAGCGCGGGGCCCCCGGCCGCCGCTGGAGCAGACGGAGTCTCGAATGGGGCACTACAAGAGCAACCTCCGGGACCTGGAGTTCAACCTCTTCGAGGTGTTCAGGCGCCAGGACCTCCTCGGCAGCGGCCCGTACGCGGAACTGGACGAGGACACCGTGCGCAGCATCCTCGACGAGGTGAACCGCCTCGCCGAGGGACCGCTCGCCGACTCCTTCGAGGACGCCGACCGCAACCCGCCGAAGTTCGACCCGGCCACCGGCACCGTCGCGATGCCGGAGAGCTTCAAGAAGTCGTACAAGGCGTGGATGGACGCCGAGTGGTACCGCCTGGACCTCGCCCCCGAGTTCGGCGGCAGCGGCGCCCCCCGCTCGCTGACCTGGGCCGTCGCGGAGCAGGTCCTCGGCGCCAACCCGGCCGTCTACATGTTCTCCTCCGGCCCCGGCTTCGCGCAGATCCTCTGGCACATCGGCACCCCCGAGCAGAAGAAGTTCGCCGAGCTGGCCCTGGAGCGCCAGTGGGGCGCCACGATGGTGCTGACCGAGCCGGACGCCGGCTCCGACGTCGGCGCCGGCCGCACCAAGGCCGTCCAGCAGCCCGACGGCACCTGGCACATCGAGGGCGTCAAGCGCTTCATCACCTCGGCCGAGCACGACATGGCCGAGAACATCTTCCACCTGGTGCTGGCCCGCCCCGAGGGCGCCGGCCCCGGCACCAAGGGCCTGTCGATGTTCCTCGTCCCCAAGTACCTGGTGGACGTCGAGACCGGTGAGCTCGGCGAGCGCAACGGCGCCTACGTGACCAACGTCGAGAAGAAGATGGGCCTCAAGGTCTCCACGACCTGCGAGCTCACCCTCGGCGAGAAGCACCCCGCCGTCGGCTACCTCGTCGGCGACGTGCACCAGGGCATCAAGCAGATGTTCCTCGTCATCGAGTACGCCCGGATGATGGTCGGCACCAAGGCGATCGCGACCCTGTCCACCGGCTACCTGAACGCGCTGGAGTACGCCAAGGAGCGCGTGCAGGGCGCCGACATGACGCAGATGACGGACAAGACCGCCCCGCGCGTCACGATCACCCACCACCCGGACGTCCGGCGCAGCCTGCTCACCCAGAAGGCCTACGCCGAGGGCATGCGGGCGCTCGTCCTGCTCACCGCGTCCTACCAGGACGCCGTGCAGATCGCCGAGCACGAGGGCCGCCGCGATGAGCAGGCCGAGAAGGTCAACGACCTGCTGCTGCCGATCGTCAAGGGCTTCGGCTCCGAGCGCGCGTACGCCCTGCTCGGCGCCGAGTCGCTGCAGACCCTCGGCGGCTCGGGCTTCCTCCAGGAGTACCCGATCGAGCAGTACATCCGGGACTCCAAGATCGACACCCTGTACGAGGGCACCACCGCCATCCAGGGCCAGGACCTGTTCTTCCGCAAGATCCTGCGGGACAACGGCGAGGCGCTGAAGGTGCTGGCCGGCGAGATCAAGGCGTTCGCCGAGAGCGAGGCCGGGAACGGCCGCCTCAAGAACGAGCGCGCTCTCCTCGCCAAGGGCCTGGACGACGTGCAGGGCATCCTGAACCCGATGATCGGGTGGGCGCTCGGCTCCATGGAGGACCCGAAGGAGCTCTACAAGGTCGGCCTCAACTCCTCGCGGCTCCTGATCGCCCTCGGCGACCTGATCGTCGCCTGGCTGCTGTGCCGCCAGGCCGACGTCGCGCTGACCGCGCTCGGCGGTGACGTCTCCGACTCCGACAAGGCGTTCTACACCGGCAAGGTCGCGGCCGCGCAGTTCTTCTGCCAGACCGTCCTGCCGCGCCTGGCGTCGGACCGCGCCGTCACCGAGGCCACCAACCTGGACATCATGGAGCTGCCCGAAGAGGCCTTCTGATCGTCCGCCGGACGCGGCCTCTCGCCTGCCCGCCTGGGGCCCCGTCCGGCGCCTGAGTCCTGCCTCGCCTCCCGCGGGCTGGATGCGGTCGGCCCCCGCCACGCCCACGTGGCGGGGGCCGCTGCGCTCCCGGGACGGGGCCGCTGCGCTCGCGGGATGGCCTGGAGCCGGGGTGCTGCGCTCCCGGGGCCGGATCACTACTGTGGAGCATTCCTCCCGTCTCCTCCAGCCACCCCCCGGAGAAGCCGATGCCGGGCCGATCACCGCGCTCCCCGCACGCCGCCGCCCCGCACGCCGTCCCGCGCGTCGTCCCGCGCGCCGCCGTCGTGCCGCACGTCATGCCGCGCGGCGCCGTTCGTGCCGTCCCCTGGCCGGTCTCGGTGGCCGCGTCCGCCGCGATCCTGCTGCTCGCCGCGGGCTGCGCGGACTCCGCGAAGGCGGAGAAGGCCGACCCGCCGACGGTCACCGCGACCGCCCCGAGCCCGAGCGCGACCCCCTCGGCCGCGACCCTGCTCATCAAGGAGGGCTATTTCGGCGCGGCGGACGGCCTGCACGCGCGCGTCCAGATCGCCGGAGTCCAGCGGCTGGCCGGACGGTCGGTGCTGCGCTACACGGTGACCTCGCTGGACACCGCGCCGAAGACGGTGCCGTTCACCGTCCGCCTGCTCGACCCGGTCGGGCGCAAGCTGTACCGGCAGACGTCCCAGGGCGGCCAGACGGGCGAGCAGTTCCAGCCGAACGCGGCGCGCGAGATGACGGCCGAGTTCCCGGAGATCCCCACGAGCGTCACCAAGCTCACGGTGCTGACGACCGGGACCGCCGGGGAGTTCACGGGCGTCCCCGTCACCAGCGACGCGCCCAGCACGGGCGCGCCGAGCCCGAGCCCGAGCGCGTCGCTCGGCGCGGGCAGCGGTACCACGGTCCCGGGAATGAGCCCGAGCGCGAGCGTCTCGTCCTCACCCGCGCCGGGGCAGCCGCTCACCGTTCCGACCTCGACCACCTCGTCGACGACCGGCTCGTCGCCCAGCCCGAGCGGTTCGTCCTCGCCGAGCCCCGGCACCACGGCCTCCGCGACCCCGAGCATCCCGCAGGCCACGGGCAGCAACCCCGCCGACCTCTACGAGATCACCGAGGGCGAGGTGGAGGACGTCACGGCCGGCAATGCCGACGCGACCATCAGCCTGCGCACGGACGTGCTGTTCAACGGCGGCACCGCCACCCTGTCGAGCCGCGCCAAGCAGATCCTGGACGCCACCGCCAACAAGATCAAGTCGGCGGTGGACCCGGCGAAGCGGACGCTGACCTTCACCGGGCACACCGACAGCGGCGGTGACGACGCGCACAACCTCGCGCTGTCCAAGGACCGCGCCGAGGCCGTCCAGAAGGAGATGAAGGCCAGGCTCGGCGGCTCCTACACCTACTCCGCCGAAGGCAAGGGCGAGAGCGGCCCCGTGGCCAAGGAGGGCGGCTCGGACGACGCCCAGGCCAAGGCCCGCAACCGCCGTGTCGAGATCTCCTACAAGGTGACCCAGACGACCTCGTCCCCCGGGACAGCGACCCCTGGATCGTCGAACACTGCGACCCCTGGGACGTCCAGCACGGCGACGCCTGGGACGTCCAGCACTGCGACTCCTGGGGCATCCGGCAGCGCGAGCCCGGCGCCGTCCTCCAGCGGCGCCGGTGGAGTGGGAGCGCCTGCCGCGTTCCGTCCACAGGACGGCGCCACCGTGACGAGCCGCAGCGCCAAGTTCGGCAACGACAAGCGCCGCCTGGAGGTCAAGCCCTTCTACCGGGACGGCGCCTACATCGTCGCCGTGTTCGACATCGTCAACGAGGGGCCCGGCACCACACCCCCCACCGCGAACTACGCCCACAAGGACTACCCGGGAGGCGTGTTCTCCGCGTTCTCCGTGTCCGTCTCGGGCGGCAAGGACGTCTACCGGGCAGTACGCGTCGGCACGCCGGACGACCAGGGAGCCGCGCCGTACGTCGACCCCGGCCTCGCGACCTTCCGAACGGCGGTCAACGCCCCGTCCCGCGGCTTCATGTACCTACCCGCGCCGCCAGGCAACCCTTCCTCGGTGGTCTTTGACGCCGGTCCCTTCGGAAAGGTGAACAGCGTCCCGGTCTCCTGAACAGGCTCCCGACCGGCCGCCTCCTCTGGCGTGACCGCCTGGCTGAACGGATAGTTGAGGGAACACCGCCCGCGGCCGGGAGGTCATCGCATGGGTGTCGGCGTCAGCATCTTCACGATCACGCTCGGGCTGATCCTCAAGTTCGCCATCCGTCCGGACGCCATGAACGACCCGGTCGACATCCACGTGATCGGCGTCATCCTGATCATCGTCGGCGGGGTGACGTTCGTTCTCCAGGTCCTGCTGATGAGCCGGGCGAGCCGGTCCGGCCAGGACGACCGCCGCGGCCGCCTCTACGACGGGGACAACCCGCCCAAGCTCTGAGCGCCGCCCCGGCGGCCGGGCCGAACCGCGGCCCGGCCGCCGGACGCGCTCATCCCCAGGCGAGCATGCGGAGCGGATCCTCCAGCATGTCCCCGACGTCGCGGAGCACCCGCGACCCCAGCTCGCCGTCCACGATCCGGTGGTCGAACGACAGCGACAGCGTGGTGACCTTGCGGATCGCCAGCTCGCCCTCGTGCACCCACGGCATGTCCCGGATCTGGCCGAACGCCAGGATCGCGGCCTCGCCGGGAGTGATGATCGGCGTCCCGGTGTCCACGCCGAACACGCCCACGTTCGTGATCGTGATCGTCCCGTCGGACAGGTCCGCCGGAGTCGCCTTGCCCGCGCGCGCCTTCGCGGTCAGCTCGTTCAGCGCGCGCGCGAGGGCCGGCAGGCTCAGGTCCTGCGCGTCCTTGACCTTCGGGACGATGAGACCCCGCTCGGTCGCCGCCGCGATGCCGAGGTTCACATAATGCTTGACCACGATCTCCGCGCCGTTCGGACCGTCCGCCCACGACGAGTTCACCATCGGGTTCCGCGCCACGGCCGTGAGCAGCGCGCGCGCCACCAGCAGCAGCGGCGACACCTTCACGTCCGCGAAGTCCGGCAGCTCGCGGAGCCGCCGCACGCTCTCCACCGTCCGCGTGACGTCCACCTGGAGGAACTCGGTGACATGCGGCGCGGTGAACGCCGACGCGCTCATCGCCGCCGCCGTCGCCTTCCGGACGCCCTTCACCGGCACCCGCTCCTCGCGGACGCCGGGAGCCGCCGGAGCCGGCCGGGGCCCGGCCTGCGCCGCCAGCACATCGTCCCTGGTGATGGAGCCCTTCGGACCCGTCCCGGTGATCCCGGCGAGATCGACGCCGAGGTCCTTCGCCAGCTTGCGGACCGGCGGCTTGGCCAGCGGCAACCCGCCGTCCACAGGCTGTGGACGAGCGGGCGCGGGGGCCGTGGGCGTGGGCGCGGGGGCCGCGGCGGACGGGGCCGCCCCGTTCGCCGCCTTCCGCGGACGCCGCCTGGTCGCACCCTCCTTCACCCCGTACCCGACGAGGACGGGCTGCCGCTTCGGCTTGTCCGGCGACACCATGCCCGGCTCGGCGACCGACGGCACGACATCCTGCTTCAGCGCCGCCGCCTGCGCCGGAGGCTCGGACACCGGCGTCGCGACACCGCCCTCCGCCCCCGCGTCCACCGTGATGATCGGCACCCCGACGTCCACGGTCTGCCCCTCGGTGACCAGGAGCTCGGCCACCACGCCCTCGAACGGGCACGGCAGCTCGACGATCGCCTTCGCCGTCTCGATCTCCACGATGGTCTGGTTGACCTCGACCTGGTCGCCCGGCTGGACGTGCCACTTGACGATCTCGGCCTCCGTCAGGCCCTCGCCCACGTCCGGGAGTTTGAACTGCTGCTGGCTCACCGGCGTCACCACGCGAAGGTCCGGTCGACCGCGTCCAGGATGCGGTCGAGATCGGGCAGGTACTGGTCCTCGACCCGGGACGGCGGGTACGGCGTCGAGAACCCGCCCACCCGCAGCACCGGCGCCTCCAGCCGGTAGAAGCACCGCTCCGTGATCCGCGCGGCCAGCTCGGCGCCGAACCCGCCGAACACCGGCGCCTCGTGCACGACCACGCACCGGCCCGTCCGCTCCACGGACTCGACGACGGTCCCGATGTCGAGCGGGTTGAGCGAGCGCAGGTCGATGACCTCGATCGACCGCCCCTCCCCGGCCGCGGCCTCCGCGGCCTCCAGGCACGTCTTGACCGACGGCCCGTACGCCAGCACCGTCACGTGCTCGCCCGCCCGGACGACCTTCGCGTCGTGCAGCGGCGTCCAGTCCGTCCCGTCGACGTCGACGTCCGCGCGCTCCCAGTACCGCCGCTTCGGCTCGAAGAAGACCACCGGGTCCGGCGACGCGATCGACTGCTGGATCATCGAGAACGCGTCCACCGGATTCGAGCACGCCACCACCCGGAGCCCCGCCGTGTGCGTGAAGTACGCCTCCGGCGACTCCGAATGGTGCTCCACCGCGCCGATGCCGCCACCGCACGGGATCCGGATCACCACGGGCAGCGACACCGCCCCCAGCGACCGCATCCGCATCTTCGCCAGCTGCGTGATGATCTGGTCCGCCGCCGGGAACACGAACCCGTCGAACTGGATCTCGCAGACCGGCCGGTAACCCCGCAGCGCGAGCCCGATCGCCGTCCCGATGATCCCCGACTCCGCCAGCGGCGTGTCGATCACACGCTCCTCGCCGAAGTCCTTCTGCAGGCCGTCCGTCACCCGGAAGACACCACCGAGCTTCCCGACGTCCTCACCCATCACCAGGACCTTCGGGTCCTTCTCCATGGCCTTCCGCAGGCCCGCGTTCATCGCCTTGCCGAGCGTCAGCGTCTCAGCGGTCACGACGCCACCCCTTCGTCCTCGAACGACGCCAGGTAGGCGGCGAACTGCTCCTGCTCCTCGGTCATCAGCGGATGCGGCTCCGCGTACACGTGCTCGAAGATCGACAGCGGCCGCGGGTCCGGCAGCGCCAGGCACGCCGCCCGCAGCTCCTTCGCCAGCCCCTTCGCCTCGTCCTCGACGCCCTCGAAGAACCCCGCGTCCGCCAGGTCGTTGCGCACCAGGTACGCCTTGACCCGCTCGATCGGGTCCTTCAGCTTCCACGCCTCCTCTTCGGCCTTCAGCCGGTACCGCGTGGGATCGTCCGTCGTCGTGTGGGCGCCCATCCGGTACGTGTACGCCTCCACCAGCGTCGGCCCCTGCCCCGTCCGCGCGTTCTCCAGCGCCTTCCGGGTGACCGCGAGGCAGGCGAACACGTCGTTCCCGTCCACCCTCAGCCCCGGGAACCCGTACCCCTGAGCCCGCTTGTACAGCGGGATGCGCGACTGCCGCTCCAGCGGCTCCGAGATCGCCCACTGGTTGTTCTGGCAGAAGAACACGATGGGCGCGTTGAAAACAGACGCGAACACGAACGCCTCGTTCACGTCCCCCTGCGAGGTCGCCCCGTCCCCGAAGTACGCGATCGTTGCCCCTGCCGACGGCGTGCCCAGCACCCCGTCCCGCTGGACGCCCATCGCGTACCCGGTCGCGTGCAGCGTCTGGCTGCCGATCACGATGGTGTACAGGTGGAACCCGTGCTCCGCGGGATCCCACCCGCCATGGTTCACGCCGCGGAACAGCCCGAGCAGCTTCAGCGGCTCCACGTTCCGGCACCACGCCACCGCGTGCTCCCGGTACGTCGGGAACACCATGTCATGCGCGCCGAGCGCGCGCCCGGACCCGATCTGCGCCGCCTCCTGCCCCAGCAGCGACGCCCAGATGCCGAGCTCCCCCTGCCGGGTGAGGGCCACCGCCTCCAGGTCGATCTTCCGCACGATCACGAGGTCGCGGTACAGCGCCTTGATCTCCTCGGCGGACAGGTCCAGCGGGTAGTCGGGATGCTCGACCCGCTCCCCTTCGGGAGTGAGCAGCTGGATGAGCTCGGGTTCGGCGACCCCAGGGGTGCCTGGCGCGCCGCGCACGGAGTCGATCGTCATCGATGACACTCCTCGTTCGGGGCCGGACCGCGGGATCGCCGCACGCCGGCCGGTGTCAGCGACCTCCGGGCCCCGGTAAGGGACAAAAGCCGCTAACGCCCATGGTGGCAGACATCACACCCCACGCCGCAACCCCTCCCCCCAGCCTCCTACCCACCCATTCCCCCCGCTAGCCCGCCTTACTTCGCGTGACGAAGACGTCCACCCGCAAGAAGCGGATGCGCCCCGTCGGCGTCCGAGCACAAGGCAGCAACCCCGCTTGACCACCCGGTCACCATCGACCGCCAAACCCGAAACACCCCCGCGACCTCCCGGACGGTCAGCAACTCGGGCAACTCCTCCGCGCCGCTCAACAAGCGTCCAAATCTTCGTTGCACCGGACGATGCCCTCGACCACGTCCGCGACATCGACGAGCGGATACCGGACCGTCCCTGTCAAGGGCGTGATCAACGAGATCGTCGAAGACCGCACCCACACCGTGATCGCAGCCCGCACAGACAGAACCGCCATGTCCCACCCCTCACACCCATGCAGCGGCCCCAACCCACGCGCCCTCAACGCAGCCCCCAGCGCCCGCCCCCCCGAATCCAAGTCGACCTGACCGCTGCGCCCACCCTCCGGCACGGGCTGAACGAAGTAGGCGACCTCGGGAACCGTGGCCAAACGCGACCGACTCCGGTGAACACCCCAGGAGCCGCCATGCTCGGCGGTCAGCGCGTCGACGAGTTGCAGCCCACGCCCACTCTCCGTCGCAAGATCGGACCGGACGCACGTCCGAGGCAGCCGCCCCTTCCAAGGCCCACTGTCGAAGACCTGCGTGACGATCTCCGTCCTGGCCCGCCGGACGTACATCACCAACTCCGGGCCCGGGCCGTCCGGCGGCCGCCCAGGAACCCCATGCACGAACGCGTTGGTAGCGAGCTCAGACACGATCGTGACGGCATCGTCCACAACGACGTCCCGCGCCGCCGGGCTTTGCAACACCGCCCCCGCACGCCCAGAGCCACCGCCGCCCCTCGCTCATCCCCCGGCAGCGGGAACGCGACGCAGCCGCCCATAACCAGCCGCCCAGTCGATCACGGCGACATGTCGGGACAATGCGTCGGACCTCCTCCACTCCTGCTCACGACGACGGAGGTGTGCCGACAACTACGGTGGAGTCCGAGCAAGCTCAACTACATCGAGAAGGCGAAGTGGATCGAGCCGACCGATGAGGCCGTAGACCACCTCTGCGAGTTGTACGGCGTCGAAGGGCGGGACCAAGACGCCCTGATCGAGTTGGCGCGTGCGGCACGACAGCGCGGGTGGTGGACGCGCTACGACGACGTCTTCCGCAACGAGTACCCCGGCTTCGAGATCGCCGCTTCCGTCATACGCACCTACCAGTACGTTCTTGCCCGGCCTACTGCAAGAACAGTCGTACTGCGAGGCGTTGCCGCCGATCGTGGGCATCGAGGACCCGGCCAAGATCAGGCGACACATGGAGGCACGCCTCACGCGGCAGGAGATCCTCGTCAGGCCGCAGGACCCGTGCCGCCTGGAAGTTGTCATCGACGAGAACGCACTCGCCAGGATCGTGGACACCATCATCCGTGAGCGTCAACAGCGCCACCTCCTGACGATGTCAGACCTCCCCAACGTTGCGATCCAATTGATCCCAACGACTGTGGGTCGGAAGGGACCGGATGACCCGCATCGGACCGTCCCGCCTCGGCTGGCGTAAGAGCAGCCGTTCTCAGGCCGGCGGCACGGAGTACGTCGAGGTGGCGGCCGCGAGCCCGTCGTTGGCGGTCTGCGATTCGAAGGACCCTGACGGCGCGGTCCGCGTCATGAGCCTCACCGCGTGGCCCACCCTGAGGGCCGAGATCAATCGCGGAGACCACGACTTGCTCTGAGTCGGCCCTCAGGAAGCAGTTCCCTGATCAGCCGCGCCACGCGAACCTTGCCCCGAGGAGCGGTTCGAGCCCAGAACGCTCGTCCGGGACGGGTGCTGCTGGCATCATCGACAGGTGCGTTACAACCGGGTCATCGCCGCTGTAGCCATCGTCGCGGCCCTGACCGCCTGCCAGGGAGGGTCCGATTTCGATCCGACTCCCAGAGCCGTTCGGGCTGGCGAGGTTGTTGTGATCGCTGGCCAGCCGGAGCTTGCGGGTGCGGCCCGTGACGGCGAATACGCGGTGCAGGCCAGCGCTAGGTCCGATGGAGGACTGGCCGTAGACCCCATTGGCGGTCAGATCTACTTCCCTGCGCTCGACGACGATGATCCACGTGTGCAGCGAATCGAGCGGGATGGACGAATCACGGGTATACGAAGTGGGAACCCGGGTGACGAGATCGCACTCCAGGGCGACGGCTTGTGGGTCATGTCATCGTCATTCCGTCTGCTCATGACGCGAGTTTCCATCGCGACTCATGCGAAGACTGAAATCGTCAATCTCAGTGACTTCAAGCACGGGGTCAAGATGCTCGACGCCAAGGGTGCGCCTGTGGCGACCACGATACGAGAGGAGTGGAGTAAGGATTGGCGTGACGCGAGATTCATGATTCGAGGTGACGGGACGCCAGTGATCGTCTCGGGGGAGGGGCGTTTGCTGGAAGTGCAGGAGAAGAACGACTTCAGGGAATGGGAACCCAAGGGTTACCCTGCTGCTCTGAGGCGCCTAACCAAGAAGGCGAAGCTGCGGCCGACTGACATCGTTCCCCTTGGGCGCCAAGGTGCATTGATACTCGGAGAAGGCGGACTCATCCGCATCGACGACAATGGGGAGCTTCGTGAGGTGGCGATTCCGCCCACTGTGGGCGGATTCCAAATGTGGACGACCGCTGTCCCGCTCGCCGATGGGTCGACGCTTCTGCTCGGAGGGCACTCGGCTCAGGAGAAGGAGCCAAGAGTTGGACTGGTGCGGCCGACGGAAGACGTGGTGACGGCCTCCTTCGGACGGGCCGTACCGTGCGATCGCTTCGATGGATCACTGGCATCCGTGGCGGCGTCCGACCCTGGGGGCGTGGCGCACCTGCCTGACGGTAGTTACGTCATCAGCGATAAGGAATGTGGACGGATCTACAACTTCCGGCTCCCTGATCGGCTGACGGGAACTCCCTACGGGAAGTGACTAAGACTTCTTTGGCAGTGGCCGGTTCAAGTCCGCTGTCAACTCGACATGATTCACGACGCTTAGCCCCGTCCCGCCCTTGACGTCGATCTTGGAAAACTCGAAGTTGCGCATGGCCACCTTTAGGTCGCCGTTCTCGTATCCATGCTTCTTCGAGTAGGTGAGGGCCTTGTCGAGTTCTGGGTCTCCGGTGTGGGTGCCCTTCACGAGTTGGATGGCCAGTGCCAGATCGACGTAGAGTTGGTCGGCGTAGTTCGCATACTTCCCGTCGATCTCATCCATGCGCTTCTGGAAGTCGCTGTACTTGATCTTGTCGAGTTCCAGGTCTGTTCCCTTGTTGTAGACATCGGTAGCGCCGGGGACCGCGCCGACCGGTGTGCTGCCGAGGATGGTCGACCCCACATCGCGCAGCATGGTGAATTGTTTCTTGGCCTCTTCGAACTGTGCGAGGGTGAGCTCTTCGTGCAAGGTGCGTTCTTGCCCGTAGGCTGAGATGAGGTTGCCTTCAAGGCGTCCGGCCCTGGTGATGGCGTCATCGAGCTGGTCATGCTTGATTCCCCAGGCGAGGATCTGCTGTCGGTACGCCTGGGCGGCGAGCCCGAGCTGGGTCCAGGCCTTGTCGTCCATGGCCAGGGAGCGCAGGAACAGCTGCATGTCCCTGCCGCCGATGTCGATGTACGTCGCGCCTGTCGCATGGTCGATGTCCGGCGCTCCCTTGCTGCCGCCATCATTGAGACCGGCTATCGCCACCGCTGGGAGGTACGTGCGGGTCATGTCCAGGAGGCCGGTGCGTAGGCCGGAGCCTAGTTCGAGGGCATAGTGCTTGCTGTGTTGAGTGCCCTCCGGGGCCTGGTCCGTCCTGGGGATGACGTCGAACCAGGGCAGCCAGTCTGGTGGGCTGTCCTTGGTGAGGAGCTTGTTGACTGCTTCTCGGCCCTTGTCGTTCCACCAGGCGACGGTCTTCATGATCTCGGCGGCGTTGGCGGCGGCTTGTTCCTCGTGACCCTTCTCTGGGGTGGTGGCGAGTTGGATGACTCGGCCGGCCGCCGTGCCGCCGTCCGGCCAGTCGGGGGCTATGAGGAGCGATGCGTAGGTGCCGCCGTTGCCCCGTGTCAGCCAGGTCAGTGGCTTCGCCTTCTCGGCGTCCTTGATGGTGAACGCGCCTTCGAGTTCCGTGGACGCCAGGGTTCGCGCCGCCGTGAGGTCTTTCTGCTGGGAGATGCGGCCGAGGACGCTCAGAGCGGGATCGTAGGTCGAGAAGGTTTTCAGGTCCTGAACGTTCTCCGGCGGTTCGAGACCCCAGTCCCACCACCAGGGGTGATCCGGCTGGTTCACCGTGATGGTGACCGAGCTTTTGTCGACGAGCATCTTCTCGGTGATGGCGTAGGACGGGTATTGCTGGCGCCAGCGGAGGGCGGCTTTGGCCATGTCGGTGAGGACGGCGCTGCTCCACTTGACCTTGGGGGAGCTGAGTTTGACGAGGAGGGCCTGGCCTGGCATGTCGTCGCCGATGGGGCCTAGGGCGTTGGTGGTGGCGGCGGTGCCGGTTTTCTTGCGGGAGAGGGTTGCTAGGGCTGTGCCTACTTCGCCTAGGAGCTTCTTGTCTTCGGGGGTGAGGGCGTTGCCGCCGTGTTGCTGGTGGAGGCGGTAGGCGAGCTTGCCTATGGAGCCGGGGGTGACGTTGCCGAAGAAGGTGGTGAGGTAGCCGTCGTCCTTGGTGTTGGCGGCCAGGGTGCGGCCCATCTCGGTGAGGAACTGGGGGGTGAAGGACGAGGGGCTTTTCAGGGTGTTGTTGAGGGCGGTGGCTTGGAGGCGGCCCAGTTCTGTCATTTGCTTGCGGCCGAAGCGTTCCAGGTCGGGGACCTGGGTGAGGGGGCTGCGGACGAGGAGGGTGGGGTTGGCCTGGTTCTCGGCGAGGGCGTACATGATGCGGTTGCGCATGCGGGTGGCCTCGGTGTGGCACCAGTAGGCGGTCCGGTCGCAGGCGGTCGTGCTCGGGATGTCGGGGTAGGCGAGGTCCAGGAGGCCGCGGATCATCTTGCCGGAGCTGGGGAGGCGGTCGGCGGCGCGGGTGAGGGCCGTTTCGAGGCGTTCGAGGCCGTTCGGGGAGACGGACGCTATGCCGGGACGGCCCGCGGCGGGGGTGGCGCGGGGGATTTCCGGGACGTCATAGGTGGACGGGGTCTGGTTGAAATAGGCGACGGTGCGCTCGACGTCCAAAATCATGCGGTTGAGTGCGCGGCCGTGGCCCTGGAGGTCGGTGGTGAACGAGGCCGCGGAGCCGCCCTGCCAGATCTGGGGGCCCATCAGGCGGGTCACTTCGGACATCGCGGTTGAGATCACGCGGAGTTCGGCCGTAACGGCGCGCGCGTTGATTTTGAGCACCATGGCCGTCCCTCTCGGCGCTGGGGAGCACAGGGGCAACAGCGTAGGAGGGCGGCGTTGACTGGCGCATCGACTTTCTTTGACGAATGGAGGCAGATAATGGACTATTCGCGCGAGAGTGCCCGGGTCGCTCCGGCGGCGACGGTCAGGCCGAGGATGAGGCCGCCGGCGACGATGAGGTTGGCGATCCACTGGTAGACGCCCTTGGGGGCGAACTCCACCTCCTGGCCGAGGCTGCCGATGGGGAGGAGGAGGTCGAGGGTGTAGAAGAACGCGTTGAAGTGGGGGTGGTGGCCGTCGTCCAGGACGTCGGGCTTGTGGATGGAGAAGACGATCGTCCCGAAGGCGAGGAGGCCGATGAGCCAGCTCGCCGCGCGGAAGGGGCGGTAGCCGTAGCCGACGAGGACGTCCTGGAACCAGCCGACGACCTTGCGGGGGATGCCCTGGGTCTGGCGGCGGTCGCGGGCCTTGGCCAGGAGGACGGAACGGCCGTCGGCGTCGAGGCCGAGGGCGCGGTAGGTCTGGGCGAGGCGCTCGTAGGGCTGGGGGGCGTAGCCGTCGCTGTCGCGGCGGAGCCAGGCGAGCCGTTCGCGGGCGGTGAGGGGCGGTTCGAGGGTCTCGTACTGGAGGCCGTCGAGCTGGAGGCGGGCGGGCCAGGTCTCCCGGTCGTCGCGGAGGAGGTTGATGCGGGCGTACGAGAGGTCCGCGATGCCCTTGATGACCTCCGCCGGGCGGAGCAGGACCTCCTCGGCCTGGAGGCGCTGGAGGCTGAGGGCGGTGCCCTTCTCGTGGTTCAGGTGGGCGCCGCGGAGGCTGAGCTGGCCGGTGACGCGGGCGCCGGCGAAGCTGACGGCGCCGTTGGCGGTGAAGCCGTCGGAGCAGTAGACGTCGGTCTCGACGGCGAGGTCGTCGGCGTTGAGGGCGGTGCGGTCGGGGGCGCTGAGGCGGGCGCCGACGAAGGAGAGGTAGCCGCCGACGCGGGCGCCGCGGAGCCGGACCTCGCCCTCGGCGTTGAAGCCGCCGTCGCAGAAGACGTTGGCGGCGACGTCCAGGCGGCTCGCGTAGAGGGCGGCGCCGGACGGGTTGTACAGGCGCGCCTCGCGGAAGATGAGCTGGCCGCCGACGCGGGCGCCGGGGAGGCGGACCTCGCCGTTGGCCGCGAAGCCCTGGTCGCAGTAGACGTTCGCCTCGACGGTCAGGCGGTCGGCGAGGAGGGCGTCGCCGCCGGGGTTCGCGAGCTGGACGCCGGACATGTTGAGGATGCCGGTGATGTTGGCGCCGTCCAGCCAGAGGCCGCCGGAGATGCGGCTGCCCTCCAGCCACAGGTGGCCGTCGACGCGGGTGCCGGACGCGACGAGGCCGGGGAGCCGGCAGCGCATCAGGTGGACGCTGTTCATGCTGGCCCAGTAGAGGTGGGGGGCCTCGTCGAAGGAGCAGCCGGTGAGCGCGAGGGGGACGTGGACCTCGGCGTGGCCGAGGTTCAGGGAGCCGGTGATGCGGGCCCCGGCGAGCCGGACGGCGGCGACCTGGCCGGGTTCGGAGTCGACGGCGCCGACCAGGAGGGCGACGAGGACCTCGGCCCGGACGAGGCGGTCGTGGCCCCAGCGGGCGCTCTGTCCGGGGTCGTCGAACGCGGGGTCGCCGGAGGACAGGTCGACGGATTCGCCGCTGGGGAAGGCCTCCCAGAGGCGACGCTCCGAGGGGGTCAGGTCCTCGATGTTCATCGGGCGGCTCCGGGGGTGCGGATGGGGTCTGTCAGGCAATGGTGCCGTACGCTTCAGGATCGTAAGGAAACCGCAGACCAGTGAGGGGGCGGTCGTGGCGCGCGTCGTCGTCGACGTCATGCTCAAGCCGGAGATCCTCGACCCGCAGGGCCAGGCGATCGCCCGGAAGCTGCCGCAGATGGGGTTCGAGGGCGTCGTCGCCGTGCGGCAGGGCAAGCGGTTCGAGGTCGAGCTGGAGGGGCCCGCGGACGACGCGGCGCTGGAGCGGGTCGGCAAGATCGCTGAGACGCTGCTGGCCAACCCGGTCATCGAGAACTACGAGGTCCGCGTTCTCTGATCTCAAGTCGGGAATGGCGTGGAATGCCGTTCGGTGACGATTCGTCGCGGAACGTTGTTGGTGCGTTCCAAGAGACTCCCGCCCTTTCACGCCGTCGCCGAGATTTCACGGAAAGACCCGACAGTATAGCGATTACGGAAGATAACGCCGGGGAAGTCTTAGCTCCGTCGAGTCGTCGAGCACGCTCCGGGACCGGGGGTCCGACCAGGAAGCCCGGGGCATGGACACGAGGTGTCCGGGTGGATATGAGATTCTCGCTCGCGCTGCCGCGAGAGGCGCTGAGCATCCCGGTGATTCGCCGAGTGGTGGGGGACGCGCTCCGGGGGCTGGGCGTTTCCGAGGACTGCGTTGCCGATATCCTCGTCGCCGTCTCCGAGGCGTGCACGAACGCCATCCAGCACGCCCGCGCGTCCGGTGACTACGAGGTGGCCGGTTCGGTGGACGACGACGTGTGCGACCTCAAGGTCATGGACTGGGGACGCGGTCCCCGCCCGGCCCCGCAGGACCGGGGGGTTTTGAGCGAGTCCGGGCGCGGGATTAAGATCATGCGGGCGCTGGTGGACGACCTGAACATCGACTCCTCGCCCGACCGCGGCACCGTCGTCCACCTGCGGAAGCGCCTGACCTGGCGAGACGAGGCCCTCGTCCGGCGCCTCGAACGCCGGCTCATGCACAGCGCCGGGTAGATTGGTACGCGCGCGGGGGGATATGCGACGCGCAGCGGGGTGATCGGCGGAGACGTACCCGCCCGTCCCGGCCGCCCTCATTTCGGAGGAACAGAACAGATGGACGCTGCCCGGGTTGGGGTCATCACCTTCCCAGGTTCCCTGGACGACAGAGACGCCGCACGCGCCGTGCGGCTGGCCGGCGCCGAGCCGGTCGCGCTCTGGCACGCCGACCACGACCTCCAGGGAGTCGACGCCGTCGTGCTGCCCGGCGGGTTCTCGTACGGGGACTACCTGCGGGCCGGTGCCATCGCCCGGTTCGCGCCGCTGATGACCGAACTGGTCGCCGCCGCCGAGGCGGGCCTCCCGGTCCTCGGCATCTGCAACGGGTTCCAGGTGCTGTGCGAGACGCACCTGCTCCCCGGGGCGCTGCTGCCCAACGCGGGGCTGCACTTCGTGTGCCGTGACCAGCGGCTGCGCGTCGAGAACGCCGACACGGCGTGGACGAGCGAGTACCGCGAGGGCCAGGAGCTCGTCATCCCGGTGAAGAACCGGGACGG
Source organism: Actinomadura fibrosa (assembly GCF_900659615.1). Classification (GTDB taxonomy): domain Bacteria; phylum Actinomycetota; class Actinomycetes; order Streptosporangiales; family Streptosporangiaceae; genus Spirillospora; species Spirillospora fibrosa. Next base: position 60,211 of record NZ_CAACUY010000014.1, read on the forward strand.
CCGCTACACCGCCGACAGGGAGACCCTTATCGAACTGGCCGACTCCGGCCGCATCGTGGCCCGCTACCTCGACCTCAACCCCAACGGCTCTCTCGACGACATCGCCGGGATCTGCAACGAGGCGGGCAACGTGGTGGGGTTGATGCCCCACCCCGAGCATGCCGCGGAGTCGCTGACGGGCCCGTCCACCGACGGGCTCGGCTTCTTCACCTCGATCGTCAAGAGACTGGTCAACGCATGAGCGAGCAACGGCCCAACGCATCCGGACGGACGGACGGCCCCCAGGACACCTCGGACGAGCCGTCGCTGGAGTGGCTCGGCGAGCTGAAGTCCGACGCCGACGACCCGGAGCTCCAGCCGGTCGATCCTTCGGTGACCCAGGCCTTCGAGGCGATGCTCGAAGAGGAGGAGCCCGCGGTCCCGCCCGCCAGCCCTCCGGTCAGTGGACAGGTTCCTCCCGCCACCGGGCAGGCCCCGCCGGCCAATGGCGGCCCTGTGTCCCCGGAGCTGTCGTCCGAGTTCGCTCGGGCGCTGGCGGAGGAGGGCGCGATCGGACCGTCCTCGCCTACGGCCGACCCCACCCGCACCACGCCCGACCTCAACGGCTCTGGTCCTTTCCAGCAGCCGGACGGTTCGGGGCCCGTCCAGCGGAGCTCTGGTCCGTTCGGGATGGGAGCGCAGCCGCCGCTGGGTTCCGGCACCGGTCCGCAGCCCGCGGTGGGCACCGGGCCTCAGCCGAGCGTGGGTTCTGGTACCGGGCCTCAGCCTGCCGTGAATTCGGGTACGGCACCTCAGCCGGTGGTCGGGTTCGGGACGGGTCCGCAGCCCGCCGTTGACTTCGGTACCGGCCCGCAGCCGCCTGTCGGCTCGAACACGGGCCCGCAGCCCGCCCTGGGCAGCGGTCCGCATCCGGCTGCTACGGCGGAGGGACAGGGCACCGGGCCGCAGTCGACGATCGACGCGGAGCACCCGCTCGGCGGGCCGGTCACCGGACCGCTGCCCACCGCGACCCCCACCGGACCCCAGCCCACGGTGCCCCCCACCGAGTCGCAGCCCACGGCCACGCCCACCGGGCCGCAGCCCACCGTGACGCCTACCGGGCCGCAGCCCATCGTGACGCCTCAGGGGCCGTCCACCGGGCCTCTGCCGCCCCTTGGCCTGCGCAATCTGCCCGAGAGCGGCCCGCAGCCCGCGATCGGCGGCCAGGGCTCCGGTCCGATCCCCGTCGTCGACGGGCCGGGGACGGGGCCGCAGCCCGTGGTCGGCGGTCCCGGAACCGGGCCGCTGCCGGGCGTGGAGGGGACCGGCCCCCAGCCGGCGCTGAGCAGGGGCAGGCGGATCGGCATGGGCACCGGCCCGCAGCCGTCGATCGGCCATGGCACGGACACGGTGGCCATCGCCGCCGCGTCGCCCGAGCGCTCGCAGCCGTACGTCGAGCTGGGCATGAACGACGAGGAGTACCAGCGGGTACGCGAGATCCTCGGGCGGCGTCCCACGTCGGCGGAGCTGGCGATCTACTCGGTCATGTGGAGCGAGCACTGCTCCTACAAGAGCTCCAAGGTGCACCTGCGCCAGTTCGGCGAGAAGGCCCCGAAGACGGACGCGCTGCTCGTCGGCATGGGCGAGAACGCCGGTGTGGTGGACATCGGCCAGGGCTGGGCGGTCACCTTCAAGGTGGAGTCGCACAACCACCCGTCCTACGTGGAGCCGTACCAGGGGGCTGCGACCGGCGTGGGCGGGATCGTCCGCGACATCATGTCGATGGGGGCCCGTCCCATCGCGGTGATGGACTCGCTCCGGTTCGGCCCGGCGGACGCCCCCGACACCCAGCGCGTGCTGCCCGGCGTGGTCGCCGGGGTCGGCGGCTACGGCAACTCCCTCGGCCTGCCGAACATCGGCGGCGAGACGGTGTTCGACGAGTGCTACGCGCAGAATCCGCTGGTCAACGCGCTGTGCGTCGGCGTGATGAAGCACGACGAGATCAAGCGCGCCGTGGCCCCCGGGCCGGGCAACCGGGTGATCCTGTTCGGCGCCCGGACGGGCCCGGACGGCATCGGCGGCGCGTCCGTGCTGGCCTCGGCGACGTTCGACGACGAGTCGGAGCAGAAGCGCCCGAGCGTCCAGGTCGGCGACCCGTTCATGGAGAAGCTGCTGATCGAGTGCTGCCTGGAGCTGTTCCGCGAGGACCTCGTGGTCGGCATCCAGGACCTCGGCGCCGCCGGCGTGTCCTGCGCGACGACGGAGCTGGCCGCGGCCGGCACCGGCGGCATGCACGTCGAGCTGGACGCCGTCCCGCTGCGCGACGAGACGCTCCGCCCTGAGGAGATCCTCATGAGCGAGTCGCAGGAGCGCATGATGGCGGTGGTCGAGCCCGGCAAGGTCGACCGCTTCATGGAGATCTGCGGCCGCTGGGAGATCCCGGCGACGGTGATCGGTTCGGTCACCGACACGGGACGGCTGGTTATGACCTGGCGCGGCGAGACGATCGTCGACATCCCGCCGGGCACCGCCGCCGACGAGGGGCCGGTGTACCAGCGCCCCTACGAGCCCCCGCTCGACCTGGGCGCGCTCCAGGCCGACACGCCGGGCCGTCTCACACGTCCGTCCAACGGCGACGAGCTGCGCCGCACGGTGCTGTGGCTCGCGGGGTCCCCGAACCTCGCCAGCAAGACGTGGGTCACCTCGCAGTACGACCGGTACGTCCTCGGCAACACGGTGCTGGCCATGCCCGACAACGCGGGCGTGGTGCGGATCGACGACGAGTCGGGCCTGGGCATCGCCCTGTCCCTGGACGGCAACGGCCGGTACGCCCGGCTGGACCCGTACTCGGGCGCCCAGCTCGCCCTGTCGGAGGCGTATCGCAACGTCGCCGCCACCGGTGCGCGTCCGCTGGCCGTCACGAACTGCCTCAACTTCGGCTCCCCCGAGGACCCGGGCGTCATGTGGCAGTTCGCGCGCGCGGTGGAGGGCCTCGCGGACGCCTGCCAGTACCTGGGCGTCCCGGTGACGGGCGGCAACGTCAGCTTCTACAACCAGACCGGCACCACGCCGATCAACCCGACCCCGGTCATCGGCGTCCTCGGCGTCCACGACGACGTGCGCCGCCGCGTGACGATGTCGCTGACGTCGGACGGCGCGGCGATCGCGCTGCTCGGCGAGACGCGCGAGGAGTTCGGCGGCTCGGAGTGGGCGCACGTCGTCTACGGGCACCTGGGCGGGCTCCCGCCGCTGGTGGACCTCCCCGCGGAGGTCGCGCTGGCGGGCGTCATGGTCAACGCGATCCGCGAGGGACTGGTGACCGCCGTCCACGACCTGTCGGACGGCGGCCTGTCGCAGACCCTGGTGGAGGCGTGCCTGCGCGGCGGCCTCGGCGCCCGGATCACCCTGCCGGGCGACCCGTTCGTGTCGCTGTTCAGCGAGTCGGTGGCCCGCGCGATGGTGGCGGTCCGTCCGGGGGCGGAGGCCCGGCTGGCGGCGCTGTGCGAGGCGGCCGGGGTCCCGGTCACCCAGATCGGTGTCGCGGGCGGCGACGCGCTCAGCGTGAGCGGACGCGGCGCGGAGGGCGAGCCGCAGGAGCTGTTCAGCATCCCTCTGGCGGAGCTCCGTGAGGCCCACGAGCGCATGCTTCCCACCTACGCCGACTGACGGGCAGGGCACGGTCAGAGGACGACGCGAAGGGCGCCCCCTCGGGGGCGCCCTTCGCGCGTCGGACGGGCCTGAGGCCGCGACGACCCTGACCCGACGCCGCGACGAGCCTGGCCCGACGCCGCGTCCCATCCAGGAGTCCTAGAAGGCGGAGCTCCTAGAAGACCGAGATGTGGACGTGGTCGTAGTGGTTCGCGGTGACGCCGCCGCGGTTCTCCATGGCCCGCCAGCCGGGGCTGCGCAGGTCGTAGATGCGCTGCCGCCAGATGATGTACTTGATGCCCAGCGCGCTCGCGTGGGAGATGGCGTAGGCGGCCGTGCGGTCGCCGAGGCTCTGGGCGCTGCCGGTGGCCATGACGCCGCCGGTCGTCACCATGAAGTCGCAGGCGTGGCCGGTGCCGTGGTCCTGCGGGTCGCCGGTGGTGCGGACGCAGCCGATCGTCGGGAACGGTCCCATCTCCAGGTCGATGGTGTTCTTGACCTTCAGCATGCGGGGCGTGACGCCGCCCATGCCGACGCTCGGCGACTCGGGCTTGTACTTCTTGACGAGGTTCCTGATCCGGGTCTTCTGCGCGAGCAGGTCCTTGATCTCCTTCTGGAGCTCCGCGATCTTCTGCTGGGCCTGCTTGCGGGCCTGGTCCTGCTGGGAGACGAGCGACTGGATCTGCTCGACCTTCGCGGCCTTGTTCTGCGCGAGGTGGCTGACGAGCGTGACGTTGCCGAGGAGCTCGGACGGGTCGTCGCTGGCCACGACGGAGATGGCCGGGTCCTGGCCGCCCGTCATGTACTGCGTGGCGGCCATCTGGGCGACGAGGCCCCGGGCCTCGGTGAGGTCGCTCTGGAGGTCCCTGGACTTCGCCAGGGCCTGCTGGACCGCGTACTGGGCGTCCTTCAGCTTGGCCAGGTCGCCGCCGTAGGCCTTGTCGAGCTGAGCGATCTGCTTGTTCAGCCTGGCGAACCTGCCGCTGTCGCCGGGGTCGGCGGCGAGCGCCGCCGCGGCGGCCGGCACGGACGCCTCGGAAGGCACGGGCGCGCCCGCCAGGGGCACGGCGGTGGCGATGGCCACGAGAGCCACGGCGGCGCGTCGTCCGCCGCGCCGAAGGGTGGAGGTGGGGGTCTCCACGTCTCTCCTCTCCTCGTTGGCCTACCGGGTTAGCTGACGGGTTCGGGCTGGAGTGTGCCCTATCACCTGCCTTGCGGCCGGTGAACTCACCCCGGACCGGGACGATCGCTCGTCCCGGCGGTGGGTCCCCGGTTCCCGGGGCTCGCGCCACGGGATTCGGCCGGTCCGGTCGGTCCACCCTTGGTACGGAAGGACGGGCCGGACGCCATCAAACGGTGCGGAACCGTCTTCTGCCTCGCCAAGGTTAGACCCCTGCGGCGCATGGGACGGCTCGAAGCCGGAGAAGCCCGGCTCCCTGCTGGGAGCCGGGCCATCCTACGTGACGGGATTCACAGCTTGCCCTTGTAGAGCAGGCGGTTGGCCTGGCCGCGCAGGCGTCCGAGGGTGTTCTTGGTGGAGTTGTCGTTCAGCCACTTCTGCACCTGGGGGAAGGTCGCCTTCTTGTGGCCGGTCAGGTAGAGCGCCGCGACGCCGCTCACGTACGGGGTCGCCATGGACGTCCCGCTGAGGGACTCGTGGCCGCCGTTCAGCCAGGTGGAGGTGATGCCGTAGCCGGGGGCGTTGATGTCCACGCACTTGCCCCAGTTGGAGAAGGTGGCGCGGTTGTCGTAGCTGGTGGTCGCGCCCACCGTCATGACCCAGCCGGCGCTCGCGGGGGAGCCCTTGCAGGCGTCGATGTTGTCGTTGCCCGCGGCGACGGACACGAACACGCCCGACTTGGACAGGTTGGTGACCGCCGTGTTCAGCGCGGCGGACTTCGGCCCGCCGACGGACATGTTCGCGACGGCCGGCTTGGCGGCGTGGGTGCGCAGCCACTGGGCGGCGGCGACCAGGTCGGACATCGAGCCGGAGCCGTCGCAGCCGAGGACGCGGAGCGCGCGCAGCTTGACGTTCTTCGCGACGCCGTAGGTCTTGGCGCCGATGATGCCCGCGACGTGCGTCCCGTGGCCGTTGCAGTCGTTGCCGTCGGCGAACCCGGAGGCCTTCCAGGCGACGGCGGCGCGCCCGCCGAACTCCTTGTGGCCGACGGCCAGGCCCGTGTCGATGATGTAGGCGGTCACGCCGGTGCCGGTCGCGGTGTAGGTGTAGGTCTTCGACAGCGGGCGCTTGCGCTGGTCGATGCGGTCCAGGCCCCAGGGCAGCGGGGCGCGCTGGGTCTTGGACGCGATCTTCACGACCTGGTCCTGCTCGATCGCGGCGACGCGGTGGTCGCGGCGCAGCCGGGTGAGCTGGTCGCCGTTCAGCCGGGCGGCGAAGCCGTTGAGGACGCCGTCGAAGCGCTGGACGCCGGAGGCGCTGACGTTCCTGGCGGCGGCGTCGGTGGACGCGCCGGGCTTCAGCGTGACGATGTAGCGGCCGGGGAGGGGCGTGCCCTCGGCGGCGGTCACCCGCACGAGGGACGGGGACGGGTCGGCGGCGAGCACCGGGATCGTCGCCGCGGCGCCCACGGAGGCGGCGACCGCGCCGATGAGCAAGAGCCTTCGGTGGACAGCCCGCAAGACGTCTCCTTCAGTCGAAGTCCTTGGCCGAGCCCTTCGGGTGGGGCGCCGCGGTGAGCGGGACCCTGCGGGGATCGAGGGCGTTCGACCGAGGGAACCCTAGCGGATCCGTCCGGAAATAAGCGGTATATCGGGCTTCTCGCTCGGCTGTGAACGCGGCCCGGCGGCGCGGAGCCGCGGCCCGGCGGCGAGGGGCGCCGGGCGGCGGTCAGCCGCGGCTCAGCTTCCCGGCGTAACCGAGCTGCGTGCCGGGCTTGCTCCACGCGTACTGGAGCGTCCCGTCCGGCTGGCGGGTGATCCGCACGGTCCCGGCGGTGCACGGCTTGGGGATCGACAGCGCCATGTTGAGCGAGCTCTCCGTGCCCTTGCTGAGCGTGAGGGTGCCGGTGCACTTCTCCCGGGGATACACGGCGCGCGCGGTGGTGCCGCCCGTCTGGAACGTGACCTCGACGGGGAAGGAGGCGTTGCGGTTGGTGTTGACGACCGTGCCCTTCCAGGTCCCCGCGAACGCCGACGGGATCGTCGTCACCGGACGGTTGTCGGACGCGTTCGTCTGGTCGGCGGGCGGGCCCGGGTCGTCCTTGAGCTGCGGCCACAGCACCAGCGCGATGATGGCGATGCCGACCGCGACCCCGATGGTCAGCGAGAGCGCCACACCGAGAACGTGGTTGCTCGGACGGCGGATCCGGATGCGGGACGCCAGCGCCGGCCCCCCGTGGCGTCCGCCGCCGCTCCCGCCATCATGGGCGGGCTTCATCCCGGGGATGAGCGTCGTGTCCGTGCGGTCGCTGGGCTCCGCTGGATCGATCGCGTCGAAAGCGGTGGTCGAGCCGGACGCCGGGCTGAACGCGTTGAAGGTCGCGGTCGGCTCGGCCCCCGCGTCGTACCTGGCCTCCGCCACCGCGTCGTACCGCGTGCCGTACCTGTCGTCGGCTCTGAGGTCCGACCTGGTCTCGGACGCGGGGTCGGACTCGGGGATCGCGTTGAACCAGGCCGTCTTCTCGAAGGCCGCCGGGTCGAGCGCGGGCGTCTCCGGCTCCGCCGGTGGGCTCACCGGAGGTGGCGCCACGGCAGGCGGGCCGGACGGCCGCGTGGGGGAGGCTCCCTGCTGGGGCGGCGGTACGGACAGCGGAGGCGAGATGATCTGGAACGGCGCTGCGCCCATGGGAGAACGCGGCGGCGTGGACCCCGGAACCACCGGCTCGGGTGCCGCCGGTTCCGGAGCCTGGGGCTGCGGTAGGGGACCGGAGCCCGAGGCCAGGGCGCGTCCCTCCTCCACCATCGAAGTGGGCATGCGATCCGCTAGAGGGGACTTCTCGTCAAGCAGCCGTTCCAGCAGTTCCTTCGCCGTCGGACGGTCGGCCGGGTCCTTGGAGAAAGCGTGCGCCAGCAGTTCGCCCAGCGAATCGGGGACGGACGACAGGTCGGGCTCGTCGTAGACGATCCGCTGCATGACCTCGGACGGCGAGTCGTCACCGAACGGAGGCTTGCCCGACGCGGCGAACAGCATCGTGGCCGCCCAGGCGAAGACGTCGACGGCGGGTCCGATGCCCTTGCCGCTGAGCTGCTCCGGGGCCTTGTAGGCGGGATCCTCCGTGATGTGCCCCGCCGGAGCGGCGCTGACGGCCTCCAGGGCGTGCGCGATGCCGAAGTCGCTCATCCTCGGCCCCCGCCTGCCGAGGAGGATGTTCCCGGGCTTCAGGTCGTGGTGCAGGGCACCGGCGCGGTGCACGGCCGCGAGCGCGACCGCCGTACCGACCGCCAGGCGCTCCACGACTCCGGCGCCGCGCTTGCCCTCCTCGTCCACGAGCTGCTGGAGGGACGGCCCGTCCACCCATTCGCTCACCACGTAGGGGCGGTCGCCCTCGACGTCCGCGTCCAGGATCGCCGCCGTGCAGAAACCGGAGACCTTGCGAGCGGAGGCGAACGCGCCGGCGAACCGGGACCGTGCCACCGGTTCGCCGCTCAGCCGCACGTGCAGCAGCTTCACCGCGACGAGTCGCGCGGCGGGGCCCGTGCCGAGGAAGACGGCCCCCTGCTCGCCGACGCCCAGCCGACCCGTGATCTCGTACGCGCCGAGCCTTCGCGGGTCACCGGGCTGCAGGGGCAGCGCCTCGGGCATCTGACGAACCTCCGTGTCCTCCGGGGACCGCGTCCCCGGCCGTCCCCGTTCCTTCCGGTCCCCGTGCCTTCCGGTCCTTGTGCCTTTCGCCCCGGTGCCTCGTACCGGGGTCCATTTTTACCGGCTGCGGGGAGCCGTGGTGCCGTAGCCGCCGGATCGGCCCCGGGCCCGCGACCGGTAGCGTCGGTCGCGATGCCACGAACACCGCTCTCGCCGGCCGTCCTGAACGAGCGGCGCGCCGCGCTCGGCCTGCCGCCGTACACCGGGCCGGACGAGCCGGCGGCACTGCGCCGCGCGGCCCTCGACACCGTCCTGGCCTCGGTTGAGGCCGGGACCGCCGAGCCGTCCCGGCCGATCGTGAAGGGGGCGGTGCGGTTCCTGCTCGACCGGCTCGCGGAGCTCGCGCCGGGCCGGTCGGTCGAGGTCCGCGTCCCCCCACACGCCGCCGTTCAGTGCATCGACGGCCCGCACCATACCCGGGGAACACCGCCGAATGTGGTGGAGATGGACGCCGATGCCTGGATCGCCCTGGCCACGGGACGGCTGGCCTGGGCGGACGCGGTGGCCGACGGACGGATCCGAGCGAGCGGCGCGCGCGCCGACCTGTCCGACCACCTCCCCCTGCCGCTGGACTGAGCCCCCAGGGGGCCTGAGCCCGGGTGGCGTCGCCGAACTGAGGCGGAGATCACACTTTCGTCCGCTGCTGACCTGTGTTCATGGCGCACTCCCGGTACGGCTGCCCGGCACCCGTCCGATCCAGGTCTTGCCAGTGCCGCCGGGCGCTGCGAGCGTGGTGGGCACCGACGGTTCGGGGGCTGGCATGTTCGGGGGGCTGGCATGGAGGTGCCATGCTCATCGCACACTGGACGTTCGACGTGGAGACCGTCGAGGGACGGCGGGTCTCCGACGCGACCGGAGGCGGGCCGGCGGCCGAACTGAACGAGACGGCGGAGATCGTCCCGGGCCGCGCCGGCGAGGCCCTCGCGCTCTCCGCGGGCGCCCGTGCCGTGATCCCCGCCACACCCGGCCTCGTCCTCAGCGAGGTCTTCGGGTTCAGCCTGGCCTTCTCCGTCCAGGTCACCGAGGAACCGACCGGCGAATGGCGGAGCCTCGCCTACAAGCCGGTCGCCGAGCACGACGCGCGGGGGCTCGGCCTGTGGCTGTACCCGGACGCCATGCGCCTGCGCGTGCAGCTCTTCACCATCAAGGGGCCGGACTACGCCGACAGCCGGGCCCGGCTGAAGCTCGGTGAATGGGCCCACGTGGCCTTCGTCGTGAACGGCGACGGCATGTTCCTGTACGTCAACGGCAAGCTGGATGTGGCCGTCCCCTTGGAGCACGCAGTCATCACCACCGCGGGACCCCTGTACCTGGGCAGCGAACCCACCAAGCCCGGTTTCGGTGGCCTGATGGACGACGTCCGGGTGTACGCCTCCGCGCTCGACCCCGAAGCCGTCCGGGAACTGGCGACCTCGGAAGCGGCCCCGTCCAGGGACGAGGAAGCGGGTTAGGCGGCCCCGGTCACGGGGTGGTGGTCGCCTGGGCGAACGGGAACTCGCGCTCGACGCAGCCCTTGCGGGCGGTGGCGCTCGGGTACCGGTCCTCGTCTCCGCAGTGGGCGGCCTTGCCGAGAAGCCACACGAGGGCCAGGGAACCGGCGAAGAGGGCGACCGCCGAGCAGACCATCCCCGCCGCCGCTAGACCGCGCTCGGAGCGGTCCCGGGTCACCGACACCAGGCCCACGACGAGACCGGCGAACGCGGGGACCATCCCCAGCAGGCACACGGAGAGCCCCACCAGACCGATGATCCCGAGTACCAGGGACGCCCTCGCAGCACCGCTCCGCCTGGGCGGTGCCGGAGGCGCGTAGGTCCGGTAGCCGGGCATCGTCATGGGTCCCTCCCCTGTCGCCCACCACATTTCCGTGCCCGCCGCCGGGCCCGTGGGCGCGGGGGGTAAAGGTCGCTTAAGGACATCCGCCGATCGGAGCAGGTGAACGGGGCACCTAGACTGGCCGACGTGCCTCTTCGCGACGGACGTCTGAGCCACGACATCGATCCCTCCGACCGCTCCCCGCAGGACGCCTGCGGGGTGTTCGGCGTCTGGGTCCCCGCGGACCAGGCGTCGCGGGCCGAGGTGAGCAAGCTCACCTACTACGGCCTGTACGCCCTCCAGCACCGCGGGCAGGAGTCGGCCGGCATCGCGGTCAGCGACGGCTCCCGCATCGTCGTCTTCAAGGACATGGGCCTCGTCGCCCAGGTCTTCGACGAGTCGGTGCTTAACACGCTGCGCGGCCACATCGCCGTGGGCCACTGCCGCTACTCCACGACCGGGTCGCCCACGTGGGAGAACGCCCAGCCCACGTTCAGGCCGACCGACGCGGGCGGGCTGGCGCTCGTCCACAACGGCAACCTCATCAACACCCCGGAGCTGGCGGCCCGCCTGGACGCCGGAGTCCTCAACGCCACCAGCGACACCGAGGTCCTGACCGCCCTCCTGGCCACCCGCGAGGGCGGCCCCCTCGCGGCGGCGCGCGACATCCTCCCGGCGACGCGCGGCGCGTACTCCCTCGTGTTCATGGACGAGGGGACGCTCTACGCCGCCCGCGACCCGGAGGGCATCCGCCCGCTCGTCCTGGGCGCGCTGGAGGACCGCGGCTGGGTGGTCGCGTCCGAGACCGCCGGGCTCGACATCGTGGGCGCGCGCTTCGTCCGCGAGATCGAGCCGGGCGAGCTGATCGCCATCGACGGCGACGGCGTCCGCTCCGAGCGGTTCGCCGAGGCGCGCCCGAAGGGCTGCCTGTTCGAGTACGTGTACCTGGCGAGACCCGACACGACCATCGCCGGGCGCAGCGTCCAGGCGACCCGCGTCGAGGTGGGGCGCCGGCTGGCCGCCGAGCATCCCGTGGAGGCCGACCTCGTCATCCCGACGCCGGAGTCGGGCACCCCGGCGGCGATCGGCTACGCCGAGGCGTCCGGGATCCCGTACGGCCAGGGGCTGGTGAAGAACTCCTACGTGGGCCGGACGTTCATCCAGCCGTCCCAGACCATCCGCCAGCTCGGCATCCGCCTCAAGCTCAACCCGCTGCGCGAGGCCATCGAGGGCAAGCGCCTCATCGTGGTGGACGACTCGATCGTGCGGGGCAACACCCAGCGCGCGATCGTGTCGATGCTGCGGGACGCGGGCGCCAGCGAGGTCCACGTGCGGATTTCCAGCCCGCCCGTGGCGTGGCCGTGCTTCTACGGCATCGACTTCGCCACCCGGGCCGAGCTCATCGCCGGCAACCTGTCGGTGGAGGAGATCCGCGACTCCATCGGCGCCGACTCCCTCGGCTACGTCTCCCTGGACGAGCTCATCTCCGCCACGCGCATCGCCAAGGACAGGCTGTGCCGGGCGTGCTTCGACGGCGTCTACCCCATCGAGGTGGAGCAGGACGCCCGCGGCAAGCACCTCCTTGAGGCCGGTCGATGACCCGTCCTACGGGCCGACCGGTGACGTCGTACGAGGCCGCCGGGGTCGACATCGCGGCGGGCGAGCGCGCCGTCGAGCTGATGAAGTCCCGGGTGGCCCGCTCGCGTCGTCCTGAGGTCGTGGACGACGCGAGCGGGTTCGCGGGTCTCTTCGACGCCTCGGCCTTCCTGCGCTACAAGCGTCCCCTGCTCGCCACGTCCACGGACGGGGTCGGCACCAAGGTCGACCTGGCGCGCCGTCTCGGGATCTACGACACCGTCGGGCACGACCTGGTGGGCATGGTCATCGACGACCTCGCCGTGTGCGGGGCCGAACCGCTGTTCATGACGGACTACATCGCCTGCGGCAAGGTCGTCCCCGAGCGGATCGCCGACATCGTCGGCGGTATCGCCGACGCGTGCGCGCTCGCCGGCTGCGCCCTCGTCGGCGGCGAGACGGCCGAGCATCCGGGGCTCCTGGAGGCGGACGAGTTCGACATCGCCGGCGCCGGGACGGGTGTCGTCGAGGCGGACGAGCTGCTCGGCCCGGACCGGGTCCGCGCGGGCGACGCCGTCATCGCCATGGCCTCGTCGGGCATCCACTCGAACGGGTACTCCCTCGTCCGGCACATCCTCGCCACGACGGAGCTGGAGCTTGAGTCCGAGCCGGGAGAGCTCGACCGTCCGCTCGGCGAGGAACTGCTCACCCCCACGCGCATCTACGCCCAGGACTGCCTGGCCCTGACGCGAGCCGGGGGTGTCCGAGCGTTCGCCCACATCACCGGAGGCGGTCTCGCGGCGAACCTCGCCCGCTCCCTGCCGCCGACCGCGGACGCCGTGCTGGACCGCTCCTCGTGGGAGGTCCCGGCGCTCTTCCGCGTCCTGCAACGGCACGGCGACGTCCCGCAGGCCGAGATGGACAAGACGTTCAACCTGGGCGTCGGCATGGCCGCGATCGTCGCTCCCGACACCGCCGACGCGGCGCTCCGGCTGCTCGCCGACCGCGGCGTCCCGGCCTGGCACCTCGGCGAGATCACCGCGGGCACGGGCAGCGCCGTCCTCGGCTGACAGATGCCCGCGGCCGGTCCGCGAACTCCGGCGGTTGCCGGGACGTCGGACAGGTGTGATCACTCGCTGGAAGCGCGGAAAGGACCGCGAACGGCCCCAGAAGCCCGCTGAGCCCCTTTCGGGCCTCGTGAGTCTCCTGGGACGAGTGAGACGCTGGGCGGGGCCCCTGAGCGTTCTCGGCGGCCTCGGGGCCTACGCCGTGCTGGCGCCGACGGCCTGGGTGTACGCGGACACCGCCCATTGCCGGGCATCCGTGGCGAACGTCCCCGAAACGCCGGTCGCGCTGGTCCTCGGCGCGGGGATCTGGCGCGACCAGCCCTCGCCGCTGCTGGCGCGCAGGCTCGACCTGGCCGCGGAGCTGTACCGCCGCGGCAAGGTGAAGGTCCTGCTGGTCTCCGGCGACAACCGGGTCAAGGGCTACGACGAGCCGACCGTGATGCGGGCCTACCTGGCGGGCAAGGGAGTCCCGGAACGCAAGGTGGTGCGTGACTTCGCGGGCCTGGACACCTGGGACTCCTGCGCCCGCGCCAAGCGCATCTTCGGCGTGACGCGTCTCACCGTCGTCACGCAGGACTTCCACCTGCCCAGGGCCGTGGCGCTCTGCCGGGCCGCGGGCATCGAGGCATGGGGTGTAGGCGACGACAGCATGGGCGGTGGACGCACCCAGGCGACCCTCAACGGCTACGCCAGGGAGCCGCTCGCCATGATGAAGGCCATGGGCAACCTGGCGCTACGGCCCGACCCGGCGCTGCTCGGCAAGGCGGAACCCGGCGTGAAGCAGGCGCTGGCCTCACCCTGACCGGCGCACACCGAACGACGCGCGCGGATCCGGGCGGCGCGCACTGAACGACCGGCGCGCGCAAACAAACGCCACTGCCCGGTCGCCCGGGCAGTGGCGGGATGTTTCAGCCGGTCAACCGGAGGTGCCGTCCTTGCGCTCCTCCGTGCCGTAGTCCTCGGCGTAGTCAGCGTACTTCTCGGCGAGTTCGTCGTAGTCGTCGCCGGAGTCGTTGACTCCCAGTTCGCTCTTCAGGCGGTCGAGATCCGTGTTGCCGCTGTTGTACTTGAGCTGGCGGGCAACCTTCACCTGCTTGGCCTTGGCTCGGCCGCGACCCATTGGCTCGACCCCCTCGATGGTCAGGGCTTTCGTGGGCCCATCAACGCGCGCGTGTACCACACGAACCGGTGCCTGATGAGCCATGCGTCAGTCACGGATACAACCGTACCCGTTTTGCGCCCGGCTCGGTACATCGACGGTGCGTGGCGGCGTCCTTGTTGCGCAGAAGACAGTGTATCCGCTGGTCGGCCGCCTGCGGACGTGGAACGCCACGGAAGCGGGACGCCTCCGTCCGGCCTGTTCAGAGCGGCGCGGAGGCCGCCGTGGAACGATGTAAGGCGCTCCACGGCGGCTTCTAGGACGGTCCAATCAGGCTTGGAGGGCACCTGTGGGGAAGCCCGCTCCGCACCCGGGGCGATCTCCGGGACGGTCCGTTCAGACCAGGATCCCGCGCAGCCGACCGATCTCGGACATGCGCCGCTCGGCGAGCCGGTCGGCGGCGACCGCCGGCGGGACGCCCTCGTCGGCGGCCAGCTCGAAGATCTTCTGGGTGGTCTCGAAGATGCCCGCCGCGCGGGCCTTGGCCCGCTCGAAGTCGAACCCGTCGATCTCGTCCGCGACCTGGATGACGCCGCCGGAGTTGACCACGTAGTCGGGGGCGTAGAGGACGCCCCGGTCGGCGAGGCTCTTCTCGATGCCGGTGTGGGCGAGCTGGTTGTTGGCGGCGCCGCACACGACCCGGGCCTTCAGGACGGGCACGGTGTCGTCGTCGAGCGACCCGCCGAGCGCGCACGGCGCGTACACGTCGATCTCGTCGCGGATCAGTGCGTCCCTGTCCGCGACGACCTCGACCTCCGGGTGCAGCGCCCGCACCCGCTCGACGGCGGACTCGGCGACGTCGCACACCACGACGTCGGCGCCGTCCTCACGCAGGTGCTCGACGAGCCGGTGCCCCACCTTGCCGACACCCTCCACACCGACGCGCCGTCCACGCAGCGTGGGCGCGCCCCACACGCTCTTGGCGGCGGCGCGCATCCCCTGGAACACGCCGAAGGCGGTGAGGATCGACGAGTCGCCCGCCCCGCCGTGCTCGACCGTCCGCCCGGTGACGAAGCGGGACTCGCGCGCGACGACGTCCATGTCCTCGCTGTAGGTGCCGACGTCGCACGCGGTGTAGTAGCGGCCGTTCAGCGTCTGCACGAAGCGCCCGTAGGCCCGGAGCAGCGCCTCCGACTTGTCGATGGCGGGATCGCCGATGATGACGGCCTTGCCTCCGCCGAGGTCCAGTCCCGCGAGGGCGTTCTTGTACGCCATGCCGCGGGACAGGTTCAGCACGTCCGCGAGTGCCTCCTCCTCCGATTCGTACGGGTAGAACCGGGTGCCGCCCAGCGCGGGGCCGAGCGCGGTGGAGTAGATCGCGATGATCGCGCGCAGGCCGCTCGCCTCGTCCTGGCAGAAGACGACCTGCTCGTGTCGGGGTTCGGTGCCCTTGTGGGGCGCCCCGAAGACATTAGGCACGGTAGTGCCCTCCTCTCCGTCTTGAGATCAGACTAAGGGCGGCACGCTCGGTGAGGCCTGTCCCCGGGCGTATTCGCCGGTGCGGTGACCGCCTCCCGCGGCGAGGTAACACGGCCGTCTCGGTGGCCCGGACGCGCCGTCGGCGCGGACGGTCCCGTGCCACGATGCGGTTGTGTTTCCGTACGCCGCGTACTTACGGGTATATGAACCGGTGACCGCCTTCCCGGAACCGGCGCGGACCCTGTGGACGGCCTACGCCGACTCCAGGAGGCGCCCCCGGCGGATCCAGGCGCTCGGGGCGGAGCACCGCGGCGCCGCGCACCGGCTCGTCGCCCGGCCCCCCGAAGTGGTGCCCGACCGGGAGAGCAGGGACGCCTACGTGCGGCGGTCCGGCGACATGATCTTCGTGTGCCCGTGGGAGACGCGGCTGCGCTCCTGGCTGGCGTTCGAGCGCTTCCGGACGGAGCAGTCGGCGAGCGTCGCGGCCGCGTTCGTCCCCCCGGTCGTCGCGGAGCGGGCGATACGCGAGTTCGAGCAGTGGAAGCTGCTCGGCCGGCCGCTGCGCCCCTCGATCCTGACCAGCACCTGGCACGTCCCCCTGGCCTGGTTCGTGCCGTTCGCCCGTACGGAGCGGTGCCTGATGCTCGGCGCGCCCGGCACGGGCTACCGCAAGACGGACGACGCGCTCAACGAACACGCAGGTCATGGCCCTGCGACGGCCGCTCGGGCGCGTACCCTCATCTACGTCACCTCGATGGGGGAGGCGCGGCGCAGGATCGCCGCCGCCCTGCCCGTGGTGCGCGGCGACCTCGGCGGACGGGGCGGGACCGTCCCGCTGTCGGCCGGGGCGCTGGAGACGGTCGGCCGCTGGCTCGGCGAGTTCCACCCGCGCGCGCTGGTCGAGCTCGACTACGGCGGTCTCGTGCACCTCCTGGACGACGTCAGCCTCCGCGCCGACGAGTCGGTGGCCGAGACGGCCGTGGCGCTCGCCGCGATGGAGCGCGGTGAGGTCGAGCTGGCCGTCGCGATGTACAAGCGTCTCCTCGCGCGGTGGCGCCCCGTACGGGCGCTGGAATCGGCGAACTAAAACAAATTTCCCGAATCCGCGCGCGATACGACTATACGTGTCGCTAGAATCACGCAGCGTGACCCGTTGGCCACCCGAGACGCGCAGCTCCCCGCGCCCGCGGGGATGTTTGCACGCAACTACCGCCAGGAACTTGCTTGTTGCGCTGAGTGGTGGCAAGGTTACACGTTGTGATGTCATAGTGGCTCTTTCGGGCCATAGGGGACATCAGTGAACCGCGCGAGGATCAATCGCAGGATCGCTGTCATCGGTCCATGGAGGAGAGGCCGCAAACATGTCAGCACGTACGCCAGAGGCCGAGCCCCTGCTGACGCCGGCGGAGGTGGCGACGATGTTCCGCGTCGACCCCAAGACCGTCACGCGGTGGGCGAAGGCCGGAAAGCTCACGTCCATCCGCACGCTCGGCGGGCACCGGCGCTACCGCGAGGCGGAAGTGCGGGCGCTGCTGGCGGGAATCCCGCAGCAGCGATCGGAGTAGGTCTCCGGCCGGCGGGGCTCCCGCCGGAACCGCCGGGCGCGCCCGGCGGAGCAGTGGGGGGTCAGGAGGCCGCTGGGCGACCTCGCGCGTCGACTGCACGCGAGGATGGTCCAGAGGCCTCCTGAACGACAAGGTCAGGGCCGCGGTACTCCGAGAACCGCGGTCCAAGGCCGGATGCCGTGAACACGGACGTCCCGCCCGCGAACCACGGGCGGGACGTTCGCATGCCATCCGGCCACTGTTTCCTACCGAACCGTGCCCGCTCGGCCCGCGTACAGCGCATGATCGCGGACCGCAGGCGCGGGATGTCGGAGTGTGTCCGGTTTGGGACGCGTGCGACGGAAGCGACCACAAGAGGACAGATGGACGTTCCTCAGGACTTCGGTTCCAGCTCTTCCTGAGCCAGCCGGTCGAAGAGGGCGCCCGTGCCCGGGTCGTGGCGTCCGGCCACGTGCAGCAGCACCACGAGCTGGTCGACCAGCAGGCTCTCCAGCTCCGGGCGGGTCACGTCGCGGTTCTCCAGCCAGTCCAGCCCGGCGGTCTCCACCGACGCCATCCATGAACGCAGCGTGATGCGGAGGATGGGCGGCGGCGCGTCCACGTCCAGGGCGTGCAGGATGCGGCCGAGCAGCAGCTGGCGGATCCCGTCGACGATCTCGCCGACCTCGCCCGACCGGTCCGCCGGGCCCCCGCGGAGCAGCGCCGTGAAGCCCGCGGCGTGGCTCTCCACGAAGTCGAAGTACCGCTCCAGCGAGACGCGCAGGCGGTCGAGCGGCGACCCCTCGGTGGGCGGTTCGAGCAGCACGGACAGTTGCTTCGCGGCGCTGCCGAGCGCCGCGATGTACAGCTCGTACTTGCCGCCGAAGTAGTGGTAGACCAGCGCCCGCGAGGCGCCCGCCGCGGCCGCGACGTCGTCGATCGAGATGTCCTCGGGCGGCCGGGTGCTGAACAGCTGCAGCGCCGCCTCGATCAGTTCGTCCCGCCGCTCGTCGACGCTGAGCCTGCGGCGTCCTCGCCCGCCGCCCTGCCGGCTCCGCGCCTTCCCGCCGGCCACCGCACGATCTCCCACCTGGGCAGCGTATCCGAGGCCGGACGGCCGCAGGCGCCGTCCGCGGAGGGCCTCCGGCGGTTTCGCCGGGCCGCCGTCCCCGCCATGATCGCCCGGCGTCCCTGCTCCGCAGGGTGACGGCGCCCCGTCCCGCCGGCCGGGCGGGGGGTGGGGATTCCGCCTCCGCGCGGCGGTGTTCATGCCCCGGCGCGCCTGTGATCCAGAACACCACTGCCCTGAACTGCCATTGGCGGACGCCCGTTACTCACTGTTGCGACGATATGGGGTGAAGGCGAGGCATCATGGCATCTCCTCCCGAGCGGAGGAAGGCGCGACGACTCCCCGCAACGGATCCCCGGAGCGCCGTCACGGCAGGTCCCGCAGGCCCCCCTGGACGGAGTGCCATGTCAGCTGGTGAAGGAAGCCCCCCGCACAACAGGCCGGTGCCGGGAGAGGGCGCGGTGCCCCCGCCGCGCAACGGCCCCTCTTCCCCCGGGCGCGGTGACGAGGGGAGGAGCGTCCCCGCGCCGAAACCGACGATCCGCAACGTCGCGGAGCGCGCCGGCGTGTCCAAGTCGCTGGTCTCCCTGGTCATGCGGGGCTCGCCGCATGTGAGCGAACGCAGGCGGCAGGCCGTCCTCCAGGCGGCGCGCGAGCTCGGCTACCGGCCCAACGCCGTGGCGCGCAGCCTGGTGGAGGGACGCACCCGGCTCATCGGCGCGATCGTCGCCGACCTGCACAACCCGTTCTTCGCCGAGTTCCTGGACGGCCTCCAGGAGAGCCTGCACGGTGCCGGGCTCCGGATGCTCGTGGGCAGCGGCCGCTGGGACCCGCTCTTCGAGGCGGAGGCGGTCGAGGCGTTCCTGGAGATGCGGGTGGACGGCCTCGTCCTGCTCAGCGTCGTCCCGGAGTCCCTCAAGGAGGCGGCGGCCAGCGTCCCGGTGGTCGTGGTCGGGGAGCGGGACGTCGTCGGAGTGGACATCGTCGTCGACGACGACGAGCTCGGCGCGAGCCTCGCCGTCGACCACCTCGTCGAGCTGGGGCACCGGCGCATCGCGCACATCGAGGGGGCGCGCTCGACCACCGCGCGCTACCGGCGCGCCGGATACGAGAAGGCGATGCGGAGGCACGACCTGACCGACGAGATCGTCGTCGAGCCCGGCGACTTCACCGAGGAGGGCGGCTACCGGGCCACCCGGGCGCTGCTGCGCCGCGACCCCCGGCCCACCGCGATCTTCGCGCCGAACGACCTCGTGGCGACCGGCGCGCTGTCGGCCGCGGACGAGCTGGAGATGCCGGTGCCGGCCCAGCTGTCGATCGTCGGGTACGACAACACGCACCTCGCCGCGATCCGGCACATCTCGCTGACGAGCGTGGACCAGCCCCGCCGGGACATGGGACGCGTGGCGGCCGAGCTGCTGACGGCGCGGATCGGCGATCCGGCGCGGGTCGCCCGGCAGAACCTCGTGGTCCCGCACCTGGTCGTGCGGTCGACGACGGGCCCCGCCCCCGTCCTGTAGCGGCCGTCCCGCGACGGTCGCCGCCACGCCCCGCACCTGCGGCGCTCCCCGACCCCCCGCCCCTCCACGGCTCCCCAATCACGTTCCGGGCGACGGCCGGCCGCGCGCAGACGTCCCCGAGGTGCGCGCGGGGTCGATCGTTCCTCGAACTGGTGCGCCCCTGGTAAGAGGCTGGCCAAGCCTGCCGCATTCGCCGGGCCCCTGGCCGCCGCCGGGGGGTTAATGGACTCACTGTTCGGCGGGCCGGGGGAAACCCGGCCTGGGCGGTCTCGGGGGGAGGCCGTCCGGGCCGGGCGCCGCCGGACGGACGCGGGGAAGGGACATGTCCACCCAGGGGGGTTCAGCTCGTGCGTGATCCGGAACTGGTGTCGTGCGCGCAGCGCGCGGCGAACGAATTGGAGCGCGCGTGGTCGGAGTGGCGGCACGCGCGCGGCCTGGCCGAGCAGGTGTCGGAGTCCGTCGCCAGCTACGTGGCCCACTCGATCGACCACCCGTGGGGGCGGCCCCGCGTGGTGCTGGGCCTCGACGCGGAGGAGGCGCGCGCCCTCGCCGCGCTGCTCGGCAAGGAGGACCCGCTCCGCTGACCCGCCGCGAGGGGCCGCTTCGGGGACCGATGCCGAGCCCGTCCACTTTCCCGGACTTCGTTTGACGTACCGCGGTCGACGTGCAGACTGTCAGGGTCGGTAACGAAGCCATCACGGAGGACGGGCCTGTGCGCATCCATCGAGGCGGTCCGGCGGCCGCCGGTCTCGCACTGTGCCTCGGCGTGCTCTCCGCCTGCGGCGGCTCGTCCGCCGACGGCGCGGGGCGGTCCGACGCCCCGCCCACCGCGGGCGGTACGGGGGCCGGCACGGCGGGGACCGAGGGCACGCGGGGCGAGCCGGCGGCACCGGAGTCCGCGGCCGGCGCGCCGCTGCGCGGCAAGGTCATCGTGATCGACCCCGGGCACAACGGGGGGAACGCCGCGCATCCGTCCGAGATCAACAAGCAGGTGCCGATCGGGAACGGCACGAAGGAGTGCGACACGACCGGCACGAGCACGAACGCCGGCTACAACGAGCATGCCTTCACCTGGGACGTCTCGAACCGGCTGAGCAGGCTGCTCAGGGCCGAGGGCGCGAAGGTCACGCTCACCCGGAAGAACGACACCGGTGTCGGGCCGTGCATCACCGAGCGGGCCGCGATCGGGAACCGGCTGAACGCCGACGCCGCGCTGTCCGTGCACGCGGACGGCGCCGCCGCGTCCGGGCACGGCTTCCACATCATCGAGCCGATCGCGGTGCCGGGCCACAACGCCAAGGCGGTGCCGGCGTCCCTCAGGCTGGGCAAGGCGATCCGTGACGCCTACCACTCGGGCACCGGCGTCCCCTACTCGACCTACATCGGCCAGAACGGGCTCGACCGGCGCAGCGACCTCGGCGGCCTGAACCTGTCCACGGTGCCGAAGGTCTTCATCGAGTGCGGCAACATGCGCAACTCCGCCGAGGCCGCCAACCTGTCGAGCGCGTCGTTCCGCCAGCGCATCGCCGAGTCCCTGGCCAAGGGTTTCGAGGCATACTTCTCCTGACCCCGGCGCTTCTTCTGACCCGCCGCGCCCGCCGACGCTGCCGGCGGGTGGGTCAGGGCTTCACCTCGCGCAGGCGGCCCGTCGTGACGTCGTAGACGAAGCCGCGCACCTGGTCGGTGTGCGGGATGAACGGGTCGGCCTTGACGCGGCCGATCGACTGCCGGACGTCCTCGTCGAGGTCGGTGAACGCCTCGGCGGACCAGTCGGGCTTCAGGCCCGTCTCGCGCTGGATGTCGGCCTTGAAGGCGTCGTCGGTGAACGTGAGCATGCCGCAGTCGGTGTGGTGGATCAGGATGATCTCGCGGGTGCCGAGCAGCCGCTGGCTGATGGCGAGGCTGCGGCGCTCGTCCGCGGTGATCACTCCGCCGGCGTTGCGGATGACGTGCGCGTCGCCCTCCTCCAGGCCGAGGACGCCGTAGGGGTTGAGGCGGGCGTCCATGCACGCGACCACGGCGACGCCCTTGGCGGGCGGCAGGGGAAGGTCGCCCTTGCTGAAGGACTCGGCGTACCGCTCGGCGTTGGCGAGGAGCTCGTCCGTCACGCTCATGATGGGTTCCGTTCGATCGGTCGGGTGCCTGCCCCTCCGACCTTTTCCTACTTAACCGGTAGTGTCAATGGGTAATCGGCCGGGAACTCGCCGTTCGCCGTGGGCGGTCAGCGGCTCGCGGAACGGGCAGGATGGGCGGATGCCCGATCTTCGTCTCCCCCTTGACCGTGCCCGTATGGACCGCGTCCGCGCCGCTCTCGAAGGGGCCGGATACACCGTCGGAGGCGTGCGCGCGCTGCTCGGCCCGGTCGCGGGCGGTGCGCTGGCGCGGGACGAGATCGTCCCCGGCCTGCGCGCCATCGCCGGTGGATCACCCCTGGAGGTCCTGACCAGGCTGTTCTGGCTCCAGGTGCCCGTGGACGCGGCGCCCCTCGAAGCGGCGTCCGAGGCCCCGGGCTTCGTGGACGACCTCGTCGCCGCCGGCCTGGTCGAGAGGTCCGGCGGCGAGGTACGGGCCCGGCTGCATGTCGAGCCGCTGGAGTCCGTCGTCCCCGAGCCGCCGGGCGCCGCGGACGGTGGCGGGCACGCCGGGTACGTCGTCTCCGACCTCAAGGTGCGGCCGGGATCAGGCGACGTCGTGGCGCCCGATCATGTCGTCGGGGCGGGCGGCGCCTCGGGGAACCTGGCCCGCCTGGTTGTCCACAGGGCTGTGGACAACGCTCTCGATCTCGGGACGGGATGCGGGGTGCAGGCGGTGCACCTCGCGCGCCGCGGCGGGGCGCGGACCGTCACCGCCACGGACGTCAACCCGCGGGCGCTCGACCTCGCCGCGATGAGCTTCGCGCTGTCCGGGGTCGAGGGCGCGGAGCTGCTGGAGGGGTCGTTCCTGGAGCCGGTCCGGGACCGCCGCTTCGACCTGATCGTGTCGAACCCGCCGTTCGTCGTGGCGCCGTCCGGCGACCGCCGCTTCACCTACCGCGAGTCCGGGATGCCGGGGGACGACTTCTGCCGGAGGCTGGTCGCCGAGGCGCGGGGACTGCTCGACGACGGCGGATACTGCCAGCTCCTGGCCAACTGGCTGCACGTCGACGGCGTCCCGTGGGACGAGCGCGTCGGCGCCTGGGCGGAAGAGTCGGGATGCGACGCGTGGGTCGTCCAGCGCGACGTCCAGGACCCGGCGGAGTACGCCGAGCTCTGGCTGCGGGACTCGTGCGAGGCCGGAACGCCGGAGTACCGGACGCGGTACGGGGCGTGGCTCGACCACTTCGAGCGGCACGGCGTCACGGGCGTCGGCTTCGGCTGGATCACGCTCAGGCGGGGCGGCGCGGAGCGTCCGGCGATCCGGGTCGAGGAGATCCGGCACGCCGTCGAGCAACCCGTCGGCGCCTACGCCGCGGCCGTCCTGGACGGCCTCGCGGCCGCCCGGGAGTTTTCCACAGCCTGTGGAGAACTGGGGATGAAGGGGGCCGGCGCGGAGCCGGACGCGGGCGCGCTGGGCGCCGCGATGCTGCGCACCGCGGCCGGGGTCGTCCAGGAGCAGATCGGCCCGCCGGGCGCCGAGGACCCCGAGCGGATCGTCCTGCGCCAGACCGAGCGGCTGCGCCGCGCCGCCGGGGTCGGGACGATCGAGGCCGCCCTCGCCGGAGTGTGCGACGGCACGCTGCCGCTGGCACCCCTCCTCGACGCCATCGCGCAGCTCACCGGCACGGACCCGGCGCAGGCACGCGCGCACGCGGCGGCCGTCCTGCCGGAACTGGTGGCCGACGGCTTCTTCGAGCTGCCCTGATCACGCGCCGCGGGCGGCGGCGACGGTGGGGAAGGCGCTGCCGCGCAGGCGGCGGGACAGGTCGCGCTGGACGCGGTGCGCCCACAGCGGGCCACCGTAGATCATCCCCGTGTAGCCCTGCACGAGCGTGGCGCCGGCGCGGATCCGCTCCCAGACGTCGTCGGCCGTCTCGACACCGCCGACCGAGACGAGGACGAGGCGGTCCCCGGTGCGGGCGCGCAGGCGGCGCAGCACCTCGATGGACCGCTCCTTCAGCGGGGCGCCGGAGAGCCCGCCGGTCTCGCCGGTGAGCTCGGGCGCGCTGCGCAGGCCGTCCCGGCCGATGGTGGTGTTGGTGGCGATGATGCCGTCCAGGCCGAGGTCGAGCGCGAGGTCGGCGACCGCGTCGACGTCGGTGTCGGCGAGATCCGGAGCGATCTTGACGAGCAGCGGGACGCGGCGCGGCGCGGACCGGTCGGCGGCCTCGCGGACCGCCGCGAGCAGCGGGCGCAGGTGCTCCACGGCCTGGAGGTTCCGCAGTCCCGGCGTGTTCGGGCTGCTGACGTTCACGACGAGGTAGTCGGCGTGCGGGGCGAGCCGCTCGGTGCTCGCGACGTAGTCGGCGGCGGCCTCGCCCTCCGGGACGGCCTTGGTCTTGCCGATGTTGACGCCGACGACCGTCCCGCGCCGCCGGTTCCGCAGCCGCTCGGCCGCGGCCTCGGAGCCCTGGTTGTTGAACCCCATCCGGTTGACGACCGCGCGGTCCGCGACCAGCCGGAACAGCCGCGGCCGGGGGTTGCCCGGCTGCGGCCGTCCCGTCACGGTGCCGATCTCGACGTGCCCGAAGCCGAACGCGCCGAGCGCGTCGTAGGCCACGGCGTCCTTGTCGAAGCCCGCGGCGAGGCCGAGCGGGCTCGGGAAGTCCAGCCCGAGCGCGCGGACGGACAGCGCGGGATCGCGCGGCGCGAGGAGGCGGCGGAGCAGCGGCACGGCGCCCGGCACCGCCTGGACCGCGCGGAGCGCCCGCAGCGTCAGGTGGTGCACGGACTCCGCGGGCGCGCGGGTGATGACCAGTGAGAACAGGAGTCGATACATCGCGCGCCCAGTATTCCAGCCCTGCCGGCGGCCCTGCCGATCAGCGGCCCCGGAAGGTCCGGCGGAGCGTGAGGCGGACGTCCCGGCTCGTCTCGCGCATCGTCCGCCGCGCCGACCGGAGGGGGTCGCGGACGGTCACGCGCCACGTCTCCCGGACGAACCCCGCGATGGGACGCACGACGTGCACCCTGACCCACCGAGCCGGGGCGACGACCAGCGCGCGCCACACCTGCCACACCCAGCGAGCGGGGATGACGACGAGGGTTCGCCAGAGCCAGCGGAGAACGCGGGCGGCGAGGCGCCACGTCCCGGCGACACCGAGGCCGATCGGCCTGAGGACGTACCGCCACACGGCGCGGCCCGGCAGCACGAACAGGACGTGTCCGGCCCAGGCCAGCCCGCGTCCGATGCCTCGGGCGAGCCAGGCGAGCCCACGGAGCGGCGGACGCAGGACGTACCGCCACAGCAGCACGGCGGGCAGCACGACGAGTGTGGCGAGCAGCCAGCCGAGCCCCGCTCCGATGCCCGCGACCAGGAGCGCGAGCCCACGGCCGACGACGCGCCCGGCCCAGGCCAGACCGCGCCCGAGCCACGCCAGACCGCGCCCGAGGAAGCGGAGCGGGATCAGCACGACCACGCTGATCACGACACCGAGCACCGCACCGGCGCCGCGCGCCAGGGCGGCGACCAGCCGTCCGATCGGGGCGAGCACGGTGCGGTAGAGCCAGCGGGCCGCCCGTCCGGTCACGCGGCCGAGGAACCGCACTGCGCCGAGGACCACGGTGACCAGCAGCCACCGCACCGGCCGGATGAGGACGACGTCGAGCAGGCGGCCGATACCGGAGGCGATCGCCCTGATCACGGCGGCGACCGGCCGTCCGAGGAAGGCGAGGCCCCGTCCCACCAGCAGGACCAGGTCGTGGAGGAGCCGGAACGGGATCAGGACGACCAGCGCGATGACGCGCGCCGGGATCACGATCCACGCGGGCCCGGCGGACCGGTCCGGGAGCCGGTCGGCCGCGGTGGGCGCCGGCCCGGCGCCGGGGAACGATCCGGCCGGCGCCGGCGGCTCCTTGCGCAGGTCGACGGAGACGCCCGCGGCGGCGGGGGGTTCGGGGGTGGCCACATCTACCTCGCGACCGGTCGGTTGCTCTGCCTGCGGATCTGACCCGCTTCGCGGCCCGGCGGTTCCATTCCGGGCGCGGAGAGGGTTGAACCCGGCCCGCGTCCATCACCGTACTGCTCCTCGATCCGGGCAAGCGGTGCGGCCGCTTCACCTCGATCGGACGAGTGGGACCTGGACCGGAGCCGGGGCCCAGACCGACATGGAGGACACGACATGGAATTCCCACGTTGGGCGATCCCCGCCGCGGCCGCCCTGACCGCGACCGGACTGGTGCTCACCGCGTGCGGGCAGGAGACCGCGGGCAAGCAGCAGAACGCGGCGGCCGGAGCGAAGACGGAGCCCTCCGCCTCGGCGTCGCCGTCGGAGCCCGCCGCGGAGCCGACCACGCTGGAGGTCGCGAGCGTCACCAAGCTCGGCAAGGTCGTCACGGACGGCGAGGGCAAGACGCTCTACCGCTTCGACAACGACACCGCGCGCCCGCCCGCGTCCACCTGCACGAACGCGTGCGCGAAGGCGTGGCCGCCGGTGTGGGCCGGCACGGAGGACACCGAGGTCAAGGGCGTCGAGCAGTCGCTGGTCGGCAAGGTCAAGCGTCCCGACGGCAAGTGGCAGGTCACGCTCGGCGGGTGGCCGCTGTACCGGTACGCCAAGGACCAGAGCCCGGGCGACGTGAAGGGCCAGGGTGTCGGCGGCACCTGGTACGCCGCCGCGCCGACCGGCAAGAAGGCGCTGGCCGCCGCGCCGAAGAAGGCGCCGGCCGCGAACAACCGGTGGGCGGGCTGGACGGTCGTCAAGGCCAAGCAGGACCCGAAGCTCGGCCTGATCCTCACGGACGGCAAGGGCCGCACGCTCTACCGCTACGACAAGGACACGAACAAGCCGCCGAACTCCACCTGCTTCAAGGCGTGCAAGAAGGCGTGGCCGCCGGCCGTCTTCAACGGCTGGAAGAAGCTGAAGCTGGAGGGCGTCGACCGCAAGCTCGTGAACTTCATCGAGCGCAAGGACGACGGCAAGTGCCAGCTCACCATCAACGGCTGGCCGATGTACTACTACGAGAAGGACCTGAAGCCCGGCGACACCAACGGCCAGGGCGTCGGCGGCGTCTGGTGGGCCACCACCCCGGAGGGCAAGAAGGCCGCGGCCACCGGCGGTAGCGGCGGCGGCTCCGGGTCCGGCTCCGGGTCCGGTTCGGGCGGCTACGGCTCGGGCAGCGGCGGCTACTGAGCCGGCGGTTACTGAGCCGGTACTGCGCCAGGCCGCTTCCACAGGCGAAGGCGCGGGGGGCTCGCGGGTCGGTCGGGGTCCGCGAGCCTTCCGCGCCTTCTTTCTTTGGCGCCTTCGTCCCTCCTCCCCTCCTTCCCTTCGTGTCTCCGTCCCTTTCGCAGAAGTCCCCCGGTGACGTCCATTCCGGATTTATGCCTTTATGTGCCGGGTGTGCTTCGTGTTACCCGTGGGCTGGGTTCTCCTCACCGGGCGGGAATGGGATCTCGACAGGCCTGATGTCCGGTGTTCAGATGGAAACCGGTCCCGCCATGGCTTGCGGCCCGGCGAAGCGCCCGCGCGTGGTGGGAGGCTTCGGGAGGCCCGATGGTCGAGCGAGTCGGAACGGCTGGGAGCAGGACGGATTCCAGACGAACCGAATGGACCGATCCATTCAGCACGCGCCGGACGGGTGACCATCCGCCGGCATCGCCCCGGAAACAGCGAACCGGCCCATCCCGGACGCTCAGGAGCGCCGTCGCGCTGGCGCTCCTGGCGGGCGGGCTCGCCGCCTGCGGAGGCGGCGGCGGGACGCCGTCGCTGCGCTGGTATGTCAACCCCGACAACGGCGGCCAGGCGACGCTGGCCGCCGACTGCACGCGGGCCGCCGGCGGACGGTACAAGATCGACACCTCGGTGCTGCCGCTCGACGCCACGCAGCAGCGCGAGCAGCTCGTCCGGCGGCTCGCGGCGAAGGACTCCGGGCTCGACCTGATGAGCCTGGACCCGGTGTTCGTCGCGGAGGCCGCGAACGCCGGGTTCCTGCGCCCGTTCCCGGCGAGCGAGGCGGCGCAGTTCACCGACGGCGTGTTCCCGCCCGCCGTCCAGAGCTCCACCTGGGACGGGAAGCTCTACGCGGCGCCGTTCTGGGCCAACACCCAGCTGCTCTGGTACCGCAAGTCCGTCGCGCGGAAGGCCGGCGTCAACCCGGAGGCGCCCGGCTTCACCTGGGACAAGCTCATCGACGCGGCCCTGCGCACCAACACGACCGTGGGCGTGCAGGGGAACAAGTACGAGGGCTACATGGTGTGGATCAACGCCCTCATCGCGTCCGCCGGCGGGCAGATCATCACGAACGCCCAGAAGGGCGACGACGCGACGATCGACATCGACTCGCCCGCCGGCCGCCAGGCCGCGACGATCATCCAGCGGCTGGCCCGGTCGCGGGCGGCGAGCCCGACGCTGTCCACCGACATCGAGGAGCAGGCGCGGTCCCTGCTGAACGGCCCGCGCGGCGGCTTCATGGTCAACTGGGGCTACATCTGGCGGGCCGAGAACGGCGACGCCAAGGACGGGGTGATCTCGAAGAGCATCCCGTCCGACCTGGGCTGGGCCCGCTACCCGCAGGTCACCGCGGGGCAGCAGAGCAAGCCGCCGTTCGGCGGCATAGAGATCGGCATCGGCGCGTACGGCAAGCACCGCGACACCCTCGCGGTGGACGCGGTCAAGTGCATCACCTCCACCGCGAACCAGAAGAAGTACATGCTCGACTCGGGCAACCCGGCGGCCCGCGCCGCGGTCTACGACGACCCGCAGGTCAAGCGGGAGTTCCCGATGGCCGGGCTGATCCGCGACTCGATCACCACGGCGGCGCCCCGCCCGATCACGCCCTACTACACCGACGTCTCCGGCGCCGTGCAGAGCCGGTGGCATCCCCCCGCGTCGGTGAACCCGGCGACGACGCCGCGCCGGTCCGACTCGTTCATCCGCCAGGTCCTGCGCGACCAGGCCCTGCTCTGAGAGGGGACGGACGATGACCGCAGTGGACACCGCCCCGGCGGCCGGACGGCCGCGCGCCGGACGCGTCGAGATCTCCGACCGGAGCCGCGCCGAACGCCGCCTCGGGCTGCTCCTGTCCGCCCCCGCCGTGATCGTGATGCTGCTCGTGACCGCGTACCCGCTGGTCAACGCGCTGTACCTGTCGCTGTTCAGCTACCGGCTCACCGCCCCGGACGACCGCCGGTTCGTCGGCCTCGCCAACTACGGGACGGCGCTGTCGGACCCGCTGTTCTGGCAGGACGTGCTCACCACGTTCGTCGTCACGTTCGTCACCGTGGCCGTCGAGCTGGTCATCGGGTTCGGGCTGGCGATGGTGATGCACCGCGCGCTGTTCGCGCGGCGGACCGTCCGGACCGCGATCCTGCTGCCGTACGGGATCGTCACCGTGATCTCGGCGTTCGCGTGGAAGTACGCCTTCGACCTCCAGTCGGGGTTCGTGAACGGCTGGTTCGGGCTCGGCGACTACGCCTGGTTCTCCGGCCGCTGGTCCTCGCTGTTCGTGATCTGCCTGTCGGAGATCTGGAAGACGACGCCGTTCATCTCGCTGCTGCTGCTCGCCGGGCTGGCGCAGGTGCCGCGCGACCTCGGCGAGGCCGCGACGGTGGACGGCGCCACGGCGTGGCAGCGGCTGCTCCGGGTGACGATCCCCAACATGAAGGCCGCGATCCTCGTCGCGGTGCTGTTCCGCACGCTCGACGCCTGGCGGATCTTCGACAACGTCTTCGTCATGACCGCCGGCCAGGAGAAGACCGAGAC
Organism: Actinomadura fibrosa; assembly: GCF_900659615.1. Taxonomy (GTDB): domain Bacteria; phylum Actinomycetota; class Actinomycetes; order Streptosporangiales; family Streptosporangiaceae; genus Spirillospora; species Spirillospora fibrosa. The sequence continues at coordinate 89,660 of NZ_CAACUY010000014.1, forward strand.
GTTCTCGTTCCTCACCTACCGGCAGACGATCACCCGGACGGCGATCGGGCTCGGGGACGCCGTCGGGGTCCTGCTGTTCCTGTCGGTGGTGCTGATCGCGGCCGTGTTCATCCGGGGCTTCCGGGTGGACCTGTCCCAGGTGCGAGGTGACCGGTGATGGAGTCGACCCGTTCCAAGTGGCTGTGGATCGCCGCGTCCGCGCTCATCCTCGTCTGGACGGTCTTCCCGATCCTGTGGATCGTGATGCTGTCCTTCAAGCGGCCCGGCGAGATCGGCAACCAGAAGGGCTTCCTGCCCCACGCCTGGACCTTCGAGAACTACCGGACGGTCTTCAGGACCGACCTGTTCACCGCGGCGCTCGTCAACTCGATCGGCATCTCGCTGATCGCGACGTTCGTCGGCGTCGTGTTCGCGACGCTCGTCGCGTACGCGATCGCCAGGCTGGAGTTCCCCGGCAAGAAGGCGATCCTGTCGTTCGCGCTCGCGATCGCGATGTTCCCCGTCGTGTCGCTGGTCGGCCCGCTGTTCAACCTGTGGCGGGACATCGGCCTCTACGACACCTGGCCCGGCCTGATCATCCCCTACATCTCGTTCGCGCTGCCGCTCGCCATCTGGACGCTGTCGGCGTTCTTCCGCGAGATCCCGTGGGAGATGGAGCAGGCGGCGCAGGTCGACGGCGCCACCACCTGGCAGGCGTTCCGCAAGGTGATCGTCCCGCTGGCGGCGCCGGGCGTGTTCACCGCCGCGATCCTCACCTTCTTCTTCTGCTGGAACGACTTCGTCTTCGGCATCTCGCTGACCTCCACCGACAACGCCCGCCCCGTCCCGGCGGCGCTGGCGTTCTTCACCGGGGAGTCGCAGTTCGAGCAGCCCACCACCGCCATCTGCGCGGCGGCGGTCGTCGTGACCGTCCCCGTCGTCGTCATCGTCCTGCTGTTCCAGCGCCGCATCGTCGCCGGGCTGACGTCCGGCGCCGTCAAGGGCTGAGCCGAGGCTCGGAGGCAACCATGGCCGCCATCTCCATGAAGAACATCGTCAAGCTGTACGGCGACGGCTTCCCGGCCGTGAACGAGGTGTCCCTGGACGTGCGGGACGGCGAGTTCATGATCCTGGTCGGCCCGTCCGGATGCGGGAAGTCCACGCTGCTGCGGATGATCGTCGGGCTGGAGGACATCACGTCCGGCGAGATGCGCATCGGCGAGCGGGTCGTCAACAAGATCGCGCCGCGGGCGCGGAACCTGTCGATGGTCTTCCAGAACTACGCGCTCTACCCGCACCTCACCGTCTTCGAGAACATCGCGTTCCCGCTGCGGCTCGCCAAGGTGCCCGGCGACGAGGTCCAGCGCCGCGTCACCGAGACCGCCGAGCTGCTGGAGCTCACCGAGCACCTTGAGCGCAAGCCCGCGCACCTGTCCGGCGGGCAGCGGCAGCGCGTCGCGATGGGCCGCGCGATCGTCCGGCAGGCCGACGCGTTCCTGTTCGACGAGCCGCTGTCCAACCTGGACGCGAAGCTGCGCGGGCAGATGCGCACCGAGATCTCCCGGCTCCAGCGGCGGCTCGGCGTCACCACCGTCTACGTCACGCACGACCAGACGGAGGCGATGACGCTCGGCGACCGCGTCGCGGTGCTGCGCAGGGGCGTCCTCCAGCAGGTCGGCAGCCCGCGCGAGCTGTACGAGGAGCCCGTCAACCTGTTCGTCGCCGGGTTCATCGGCTCGCCGTCGATGAACTTCCTGCCCGCGTCCGTGGACCGGAGCGCGGACGGCGCCTCCCTCCACACCCCGCTCGGCCGCTTCGAGCTGCGCGACCCCCGCAAGGCCGCCGCGATCGGCGAACGCGAGGTCGTGCTCGTCGGCATCCGTCCCGAGCACTTCGAGGACGCCCTGCTCGTCGGGGAGGAGAAGCGGCTGCGGGGCAGCATCGTCCAGGCCCGGGTGGACGTGACCGAATGGCTCGGCAACGAGCTGTACGCCTACGTCCCGTACGAGGCCCCGCCCGACGTCGCCGCGCAGCTGCGCGACCTGTCGCGCGAGCTGGACAGCGACCAGCTCCGCACCCAGGCCGTCGTCGCGCTGGACGCCGGGAGCCTCATCACGGCGGGCCACGACGCGGACCTGTGGATCGACACCTCCCGCATCCACATCTTCGACCCGGCCACCGGGACGAACCTGACCCGCGACGAGGAGCGCGTCGCGGAGCTCAGCCGCGTCGCCGAGCAGTCCCGCGACGCCCAGCGCCGCGCGCAACGCGAGGCCCCCGACCCGGCCGCCTGAAGCACGGCATACGCCCGTCCCCTTGACCGCCCTGGTGGAACGACACACCCAGCTCCACCAGGGCGGATTCATGCACGCCCCGGCCAGGGGCGCTGAACCGACCGCCTCCATGGCCAGGATCGGCCTCGCCCCCTGAGAAGATCAGACGGACCGCCTCCGAACGACATCACGAACTACCGGGGACGCCGGGAACGCGTCAACGGAAACCCGGCGACCGCCGCCCGCGACGACTTCGTCTCCGCCCGGCCCGCCGCGCGCGTCGGCCTGACCGAGTCCGGCCGTCCATCGAGATGATCTTGTCTGGCACGATCGGTGGCATGTACGAGCGCTTCGCCCACGAGTACGCCGCCCACGCCGAGACCAGCGCCCACAACGCCCTCTACGACCGCCCCGCCGTCCTCGGCCTCGCCGGCGACGTCGCGGGCAAGGCGGTGTTCGACGCCGCCTGCGGCCCCGGTCTCTACGCGCGCGAACTCCTGGACCGCGGCGCCCACGTCAGCGGCTGCGACGCGTCCCCCACCTTCGTCGAGATGGCCCGCGCCCGCACCGGAGGCCGGGCCGACATCCGCCTGCACGACCTCTCGACGCCCCTCACCTGGGTCCCGTCCGACTCCGTGGACCTCGTCGTCCTCGCGCTCGCCATCCACTACATCGACGACCGGGTGGCCCTCCTCCGCGAGTTCCGCCGCATCCTCACACCGGACGGCACCCTCGTGCTCTCCACGGAACACCCCACCACCGCGTGGCTCCGCCTAGGCGGCTCTTACTTCACGTCCGAACCCGTCGAGGAGTCCCTCAGCCCCAAGTCGGACTGGCCCATCCGCGCCTGGCGCCGGCCCCTCACCGCCATCTGCGACGAGTTCCGGGAAGCGGGCCTCCTCATCGAGACCCTCCTCGAACCCCGCCCCGCCCCGGAGATGGCCGACCACTACCCGGACGACCACGCCAAGCTGGAGGAGTTCCCCGCCTTCATCGCCTTCAGGCTCGTCCCGAGGCACACCTGAGCGGAGCCTCAGCCGACCGGAGCCTCAGCCGACCGGATCCTCATGCAGGTTCTTCGGCCGGCAGGCCTGGAAGGGACCGCCCTCGCGCGGGACGTCCCGGCGGATCAGATGGTCCGTCCCATAGCCCCGCCGCTGCTGGTACGCCCAGTAGGCGGTGTGGGACGCGTCCGTCCACCGCTCGAAGATCATCACTTCCCGCCGGTTCGCGTCCCCGGTCGCGTTGATGACGAGATCGCCCGGCCCCAGCGACGACGCCGGGACGCGGCGGCAGTAGGACGCCACGAGCGCCGCCGAGTTCGGCCCCGGCTTCGGCAGCCCCAGCGCCATGGACGCGTAGCCCGACCCGTCCGTCCGGTACCCCTGGAAGCTGGCCGCCTGGTCGTACGGCACCCGTCCCGCCGCGTGCGGATGCCACGTCCGGGCACGCGCGATGACGTCCCGCCGGATCACCGGCGCGGGAGCCGACCCACCGGCGAGCGCGGGCGCCGCGCCGGTCGGCTTGCCGGAAGCCGGGGACCCGTCCGGCCCGGACTTCAACGTCGCCCCGAGCGCCATGCCCGCCGCCCCGGCCGTGAGCGCGCACCCGACGATCGCACCGGCGAACAGCAGCCGTTGCCGCCGTCCCGTCCGGAAGCCGACCGTGTCCTTGCCGTCCCCCTGCGCGGGATCACCGCCGTCGCCCGCCACCGGGACCGCCTGCACGTGGTCATCGGTTGCCGTGTCCGGCCGTTCGGGCACGGTGACCGGCGCGTCCGTCGTCTCTGAGGACGCGGGCGACCGCCTGGCCTGATCGGCGACCTCCCACAGGACCTCCAGCCGCCGCCGGTCCGCACCGCACAGCGCCGCCAGCGCCCCCACCGCGTCCATCGGGATCCACGTCTCGCCGCTGAGCCACCGCCCCCACGACGACCGGCTCGCGTGGGTCTTGCGCTCCAGAGCACGGAGGTCGTAGCCCGACTCCTCCTTCAACCCGCGCAGCTCCGTGAGCAGCAGGCGCACGGGCTCGGGCAGGTCGTCGCGCAGTGGAGTCGCTGGTCGGCTTCGGCTCATTCCGGTTACTCCCGCAGGTCACACCGTCGGTTCGGCACCGGTCCGCCGACGTCGCTCAAGGCCCCGGTCGGCCGCCCATTATGCCCAGATCCACTCTCGCCATGGCCGAATCCAGAAACCATCACACTGCGTTGGCGCATGCGCACGAGCCGTGAACCCCATAGTGCCCCGAAATTGCGTCCCATTGTCCCGGCGCCGTCCCGCTCCAGGTGGCGTCCCAGCAGGTCAGAGCTGTCCCGCGGTCCCCATGTCCCAACCTCGGACGGATCCGAGGCGAACCCGCCGCGGCGCTGCCTAAAGTCTGCCGAGTCGATCGACAGCGACTCCAACCGCCGTTTGAGGCGGCACAATTCCACGACCATTCATGGAGGATTACCCATGGCTTCCCCCCGAGCCATTCTCATCGGCGTCAGCTCGCTGGCCCTCGCCGGCGGCACCGCGTTCGGCCTCTACGGCGTCTCCAGCCCGTCCTCGCACCCGGCCGCCGCGCAGGGCGCCCAGCTCCAGTCCGCCGACCAGGCCGTCACCGCCGCCGCCGTCCCGAAGGTGACCCGCGCCCAGGTGATCGCGAACGCCAAGACGTGGCACCCGCACACGAGCAAGCGGGTCCCCTACAGCCAGAACAAGACCCACGGCGGCTACCGCACCGACTGCTCGGGCTACGCGTCCATGGCGCTGCGGCTCCCGAAGCCCGGCCCCAACACGGTCGGCCTGGCCTCGTCGAAGTACAGCAAGCGCATCAAGCTGTCCCAGCTCCAGAAGGGCGACCTGATCATCGACGCGATCGGGAGCAACACCACCCGGCACGTGGTGATCTTCGAGAAGTGGGCCAACAGCAAGCACACCTCGTACTGGGCCTACGAGCAGCGCGGCGGCTACGGCACCGACCACCGCACCCGCACCTACGGCCTGTCCTCGGGCAGCCAGTACAAGCCGTACCGCCCCCTCAACATCAAGTGACCTGACCCCTCCCCCCAGGAGACGCCCGGCCGAAGCTCCCTCGGCCGGGCGTCTCCGCCTTCACGCCCGCGGTTCACCTCCCGCCCCCGATGAGCTGAACTCGACGCATGAAGCAGCCGCGCCCATGGCGCGCCCGGGTGTTCCTCGGAGGCCAGGCGACCTCGCTTCTCGGTGACGGGATGGCGCTGCCGGCCGTCCCGCTGCTGGTCCTCGAACTCACCCGCGACCCGCTGCTCGTCGCCCTCTCGGCCGCCTCCAAGACCCTCGGACTCCTGTGCGTGGGCCTCCCCGCCGGAGTACTGGTCGACCGGTGCGACCCGTGGCGGGTCCTCATGCTGGCGGACGCGCTGAGAGCCGCCCTGTCCGGCGCCCTGTTCGCCTTGGCGGCGACCGGAACCGCGAGCGTCGGAGCGATCCTCGTCCTCAGCGTCGCGGGCGGCGCCTGCCAGGTGTTCTTCGAGACGGCTCTGATGGTCGTGGTCAAGGACCTGTTCCCCGAGCCCGGACTCATCCGCGCGAACGCCGCCATCGAACTCGCCAGGCAGATGTCACTGATCCTCGGCCCCGCCGCCGTCGGCGTGCTCGCGGCGTCCGGCGATCTCCCCCTCGCACTGCTGATCAACGCGCTGACCTTCGTCGTCTCGCTGGCAAGCCTGGTCGCCGTCCGGCAACGCTCGCCGCGACCGCGCCCGCTTGTCTCCGGGCCACGCCTACGGGGAATGCTCCACGACTTCGTGGACGGGCTTCGCTTCCTGCTGTCCGTCCGTCTGCTCGTGGTCATGACGGCGCTGCAAATGGTGGTCAACCTCTGCCTGAGCGTGGAACGGCTCATCGTCTACTACGCCCGCGACACCCTCCACCTCTCCCCGACCGCCGTCAGCATCGCCGTGGCCTCCGGAGGCGTCGCCAGCGTGGTCAACCGAACCCAGCGGCAGCACCTGGTGCCCCGCGAACTGCTGGGCCGGATCACCGGCACGGTGAGACTGCTCTTCCTCGCGGTCGACCCGCTCGGAGTAGTGGTGGCCGGCGCCCTCACCGGCGCACTGGACGGTGATCCACGTCCCGTCTTCGCAGGCGCCGGAGCCGTGGTCGTCACCGCCACGATCGTCGCCTGGTACGCCGACCTCCGCAGGTACCGGTAAGGCCGTGCTCAGGGGTTGGCGGGGAGGACGCGTCCGCGGACTTCGCCTAGGGCTATGCGGGTGCCTCGTGGGCCCGGGGCGGTAGCGGAGATGGCGACCTCGTCGCCGTCCTCTAGGAAGGTGCGTTTTTCGCCGTTCACCTCGATGGGCTCCTTGCCGCCCCAGCTCAGTTCGATGAAGGCGCCACGCTCCTGCTTCAGCGGGCCGGAGACCGTTCCGGAGGCGAAGAGGTCGCCGGTGCGGGACGAGGCTCCGTTCACCGTCATGTGCGCGAGCATCTGCGCGGGTGACCAGTACATCTCCCTGTAGGGCGGACGGGAGACCACCTGGCCGTTCCACTCGACGACGAGGTCGAGGTCGAGTCCCCATGGGTTCTTCTCGCGGAGGTAGGGGAGCGGCTCGGGGTCCTGGGGCGGTGTCGGGACGCGGGCGGCTTCCAGGGCGAGGAGGGGCACGACCCAAGGGGAGATGGACGTCGCGAAGCTCTTGCCCAGGAACGGGCCGAGCGGGACGTACTCCCAGGCTTGGATGTCCCGTGCCGACCAGTCGTTGAGCAGGACGACGCCGAAGACGCGCTGGTCGAACTCGTCCACGCTGACGGGGGTGCCCAAGGGGGAACCGGAGCCGACGATGAAGCCGACCTCTGCCTCGATGTCCAGACGGCGGCACGGGCCGTAGGACGGTGATGTTTCGTCCGGGGCTTTGCGCTGGCCGCTGGGGCGGACGATGTCCGTGCCGGACGGGACGACCGTTCCGGCGCGGCCGTGGTAGCCGACCGGGAGGTGCTTCCAGTTCGGCATCAGGGGTTCGGCGTCGGGGCGGAAAAGGCGGCCGAGGTTGGACGCGTGGTGCTCGGAGGCGTAGAAGTCGACGTAGTCGGCGACCTCGATCGGCAGGTGCATGGTGACCGCGCCGATGGGGTGGACGGCGGTGTCGGGGACGTCGTCGGAGACGAGGTCCAGGATCTGCTCGCGGACCTCCACCCAGCGTTCGTGTCCCTGCGCCATGAAGGCGTTGAGGGTCGGCTGGGCGAAAACGTCGTCGTCGAGCGCTACCGCGAGGTCCACCACCGTGTCGGCCACGCGGACGCCGACGCGGGGCGCGGTGCCGGGGGTGGAGAAGACGGCGTAGGGGAGGTTGGTGAGCCCGTACGGGGAGTCGGCGGGGATGGAGATGCGGGTCATCGGATGTCCTCGGTGATCGCGGTCGGGAGCAGCCCGAGGTCCGCGAGCTCGGTCAGGGGGTCGGTGATGCTGCACGTCCCGAACGACTGGAAGCGGGCGCGGGCGGCGGCGACGCGGGAGGCGGGGAGGGCGGCGACGCGGGCGGCGACGGCCGGGGCGTCGCGGTCGGCGAGGAGCGCGGCCAGGTCCGCGGCCGGACGGCCGTCGAGCGCGGCGTCGGTGGCGAGCAGCAGGTTGAGGAATCCGTGCTGGTCGACGCCCGTTTCCGGGTCGGTCGCGCGGACGGGGTGGTGGAGCCCGGCGGTGGCCTTGAACGGCACGCCGGCGTCCACCGCGGCCTTGACCGCGGCGGCCAGCTCGCCCGGGGACGGGTAGAGGTCGGCGGTCACGCCGCCGGTGCGGAACTTCGCGCGGTGCCCAGCGGACGCGAGCGCGGCGATGACCGCGGGACGGCGCTCGTCGCGGGGGACCTCGACGTAGACCGGGACGTCCTCGCGGCCGGCGCGGGCGCGGTCGAGCGCGCGGAAGAACTCGGCGGGCGCCGTCTCGGCGGGGACGGCGACCTCAAGTGCCCGGACGTCGACGGGCAGCCCGGCCGCGGCGGCGAGGGCGTCGGCGACCTGCGCCGGGCCGCCGGGTGCCGTGACCGCGAGGTCCACCTTCCCGTCGGCGAGCAGCGGCGCGAGCTCGTCCAGCGCGGGGGCGGGCAGGACGAGCGG